>SLOE01000074.1 GCA_007132715.1 Bacteroidales bacterium | reverse complement strand
TCAGCAGGTATTGCTACCCCTGTTACCGTTCGACTTGCATGTGTTAGGCCTGCCGCTAGCGTTCATCCTGAGCCAGGATCAAACTCTTCGTTGTAAAAAAAAGTCTAAATGTGCTCAAGATCGAATTGCTCTCAAAAAAATTCTTGGTTCTTAAATTGTACTCTTCAACCTTTTCAAAGAACTTCCAAAACTATCATAAAAAACCCCAAAAAAAAAAATCCCAAAACAACCTCCAACAGACATTCCTTTTTTTCAGGGACTGCAAAGATAAAAACTATTTCCAGACTTTCAAAAAAATTTGTTCACAAAATTTATCATCCCGGCATATTTTTCTTTCCCTGCACCGGGGCGATCTGAAAGCGGACTGCAAAGATAATACTTTTTTCAGGATTTACGTAAAAAAACACCTCTGTATCGTGTCAAATTATCAATAAATTGATTACCCGTCACAACCTGCTCTGAAAAAATAATCATGTTTCTGCTTCCATTTAAATGCATATTATAATATCTTAGTCCCCGACCTAATAATTACAACCGGTGGAAAACAGTCTCATTATCATCCCTACATACAACGAGATTGAGAATATAGAGCGATTGCTTAAATCAATCTACGACATCAATCCCGGTTATCACGTTCTTGTTGTGGACGACAATTCACCTGACGGCACTGCACAGGAGGTTGTCAAACTGCAGGAGAGCTATCCGGATAAGCTGCATCTGATCAGCAGGGCCGGGAAGCTCGGACTCGGAACGGCATATATAACGGGCTTCAAATGGGCAATCGAAAGGGACTATGAATATGTTTTTGAGATGGACGCCGATTTCTCACACGACCCGGTATACCTGCCCCATCTGCATAAAGCCTGTCAGAACGGCAAAGCCGACATGGCAATAGGCTCCAGGTATGTTTCCGGCATCAACGTTGTCAACTGGCCCCTCGGCAGGATAATGATGTCATACCTGGCCTCGGCCTACGTGCGTTTAATAACCGGGATGAAAATAAGGGACACAACAGCCGGCTTCAAGTGCTACCGGGCACACGTCTTAAGAACCATCAGCCTTGATACGATTAATTTCAAGGGATATGCCTTCCAGATCGAGATGAAGTTCGCAGCCTGGAAACTCGGTTTCAGGATCACCGAGGTCCCAATAGTATTTACGGATAGAAGGCACGGTAACTCAAAAATGAGCGGGGGTATCTTCAATGAAGCTTTATGGGGGGTCATTATTATGAAATTCAGAAGTTTTTACCGAAATTACGGTACTAAGCGAACCTCATCCGATTAAAGGCAACTTCACAATCTAACTGTTATGCAGGCGCTCCTTATCAAAAATGCAACCATAGTCAACGAAAGCGAGGTACGCCGGGGCCATGTCCTGTGCAACGGGGGGATCATAGAAAAGATCTCGTACGAAGATGATCCCGCTTTCGCGGAAATGAATGCCCCGGTTACAATTGATGCGGAAAGCAGGCTGTTGATTCCCGGAGTGATAGATGACCAGGTCCATTTCAGGGAGCCAGGTCTTACCCACAAGGCTGACATAGGGTCAGAATCAAGGGCTGCAGTGGCAGGCGGCATTACGTCATATATGGAAATGCCCAATACCAGTCCCCCTACAACCACCAGGGAACTGCTGACCCAAAAGAGAGAAATCGCCTCCCGTAACTCCTTTGCCAACTTCTCCTTCTACATGGGGGCAACAAACGAAAACCTTGAAGAACTGAAAGCGGCAGATCCGGCCCTGGTATGCGGCATTAAGGTCTTTATGGGTTCCTCAACGGGAGACCTGCTGGTAGATGATGATACCGCACTGAGGGCGATCTTTGAAAACATCAGAATACCGGTGGCCGTGCACTGCGAGGATGAGAAAACAATTCAGGAAAATTCACGTGTCTACAGAAACAGATACGGGGAGGACCTTCCTGTCAGCCTGCACCCGGAAATAAGAAGCGAAGAGGCTTGCTGGCTTTCATCTTCCCGGGCAGTTGAGCTTGCCCGCAGGCACGGGACCCGTCTCCACGTTCTTCACATAAGCACTGCAAGAGAACTGGAGTTGTTCGCTTCACTGACCCCTGAAGAAAAAAAGAGGATCACATCAGAGGTTTGCATACACCACCTCTGGTTCGACAATTCCGATTATGAAAGGCTGGGCAACAGCATTAAATGGAACCCGGCAATTAAGACCGGAGCCGACAGGGATGCCCTGGTCAGCGCTGTAGAAAGCGGGCTCATTGATATAGTAGCAACCGATCATGCCCCCCACACAGCAGAAGAGAAAGCCGGGTCCTATTTCAGGGCCCCTTCGGGCGGACCGATGGTACAGCACGCACTGCCTGCAATGATGGAGCTTGTGAAGAGGGGAAGCCTTACCGTCGAAAAAGTTGTAGAACGTATGTGCCATGCGCCCGCCAGGCTCTTCAGCCTTGAGAAACGCGGGTTCATCAGGGAGGGTTATTTTGCCGATCTGGCAGTCGTTGATATGGATGCCGGGTGGACCGTTACCAAGGATAATATATTATACAAATGCGGCTGGTCACCAATGGAAGGAGTTAATTTCAGCGCAAAGGTCACTCATACAGTCGTTAACGGCCATGTGGTGTTTGCTGAAGGAGTGATCGATCAGCAGCCGAGAGGAATGCAACTGAAGTTTAACCGATAAACATAACGACAATGGAATATTTTCGGTTTTTAAAGCAGATGTTCCGGTATGCTGGATTCATCGCACTGGCGCTGATCCTGTTTTACGGTTACGGATGCAGGGACCGCATCCCTGAACAAAAGCCCCCGCAGGTTGAAAGGACAGCACTCAATGCCGCAATAATTGCCGACACCGTTATCTATGATGTGATCGTGAAGAACCCCGATGCATCTGACCTGTGGACGGAAGAGACCCTGCGGAACCTGAACCGCAGGGGATTTGTCGATTTAATATTTAACGCGGTTTACCGCGAAGAGCTTGTTGCATTTGACTATTTCACCGGGCAGGCAATGACGGTTCGCGACATTGCCGACCTGGAGAATGACGCCGAATTCAGCAGGGAAAACATAGGTATGCTCCAGTTCTCAGAGGAGTGGTACTTTGATGAGGAAAACCTCAGGATGAAGAAGCGGGTCAACTCCGTATCGCTGGGATACGAAGTGTATGATACCGACGGCAGGATAAGAGGTTACAAACCGGCATTTCTGATAAACCTAAACTGACAAGTATATGAGCGTTACTGATGAAAAAAAACTTATCCCCGGAACGCTCCGGGAGATTGCCGCCAAAATGGTCATAGCAGCCAGAACGGCACCCAAGGCGCGAGGGATCGACACCTTTGAAATAAAGATAGCCGAGGGCAGTTCAATAAAAGCTATTGCCGATAGAATGAGCCATATAGCAGATGAAAATGAGATACCCTTTTTCGCGAGGGATGCCGGGAATATACTGGATTGCCCGGTAGTGGTCCTGATAGGGACCAGGATCAGGTCCATCGGATTGAAAAAGTGCGGCATGTGCGGGTTTTCGGATTGTGATGAAAAGAACGAGAACCCTGATGTACCTTGCGTTTTCAATACCGGCGACCTGGGTATTGCCGTAGGATCGGCCGTGGCTGTATGCATGGATCACAGGACAGACAACAGGATAATGTACACTATAGGCCAGGCGGCAATGGAGCTTGGTTTCTTCGACACTGAAGTGCGCGTTGCCTATGGGATCCCATTGTCTGCTACCTCAAAGAACCCGTTTTTTGACCGGAAATGACAGCCCTATGAAAGTGCTATTCATAGATTCTACCCACCCGGCACTCCCGGAAAAACTGACAGCCGCCGGGATGGAATGTGATTACAGGCCGGAGATCACATCAAAGCTTCTGCAGAAAACAATTCACCTGTATGACGGTATTGTGATCAGAAGCCGTATCCCCCTTGATGCAAAGCTGCTGGAACACGCTACCCGGCTCAAGTTTATCGGCAGGGTGGGCAGCGGACTTGAGAATATCGACGTTGAGTATGCAAAATCGCATAATATTGTCTGCTTCAACGCACCTGAAGGTCACCGTGATGCAACGGGCGAGCATGCCGCAGGGATGCTGCTGGCCCTGCTCAACAATATATGCAAGGCAAATGAGGAGGTAAAGAAAGGTCAGTGGTTCAGGGAGGTAAACAGGGGTGTTGAGGTCATGGGCAAGACAGTAGGAATTATTGGCTACGGGAACACCGGGCGTTGTTTTGCCCGTTGCCTCTCAGGGTTCAACGCCAGGCTGCTGGCCTATGACAAGTACATATATGATTACTCCGACCAGTGGGTAACCGAATCGGTCATGGATGACCTGTTTGATGAGTGTGACATCCTGAGCCTTCACGTTCCCCTTACCCGGGAGACCCATCACCTGGTAAATGAAAGTTTCCTCAACCGTTTCAGAAAGGAGATATTCATTGTCAACATATCAAGAGGCAAGGTGATAAACACATCAGACCTTGTGCTTGGCCTTAAGAGCGGCAAGGTGAAAGGTGCCGCTCTTGATGTTCTTGAGTATGAGAAATCCAGCTTTGAAGAGCTGCACAGGAGCAGCCTCCCCGGCAATTACCAGTTTCTGCTTGAAAACCCCAGGGTGATCATCACACCCCATATTGCCGGCTGGACGCACGAATCCAACAGGAGGCTTGCAGAGGTTATGGCAGAAAAGATAATATCGAGTTTCGGAAACATCACCTGACCCCGTTCTGTTGCCGAACGGCCCGTCAGGCGATCACCGGTCTCCTGCCATCTTTCGCCTTAACAGGGTGTGCCATTACCTCATACCATGGTACAGTGGGTAAGCACAGCCCATTATCTGACGGCAACGGAAATATCCTGATCAGGATGAGGTGTGGGGGCATCCGACCACAAACTGTACCGTGCTTCGGCTTCGCTGCTCCACAAGGACATCTCTCCTTGATACATGCTCGTTTATGGAGGCCTGTGTGTAATGCCTGATCGTAATAAGCTCAAGCCCGCTGTTGTAAAGCACCCTGAAATCTCCCCTTAGGTCATCCAGCAGCCGGCTTACAAACGGACCGCCGTTATCCATGCATATGGTAAAGCTGATTGCCGAATGCTGAATAAGGTTGACCTTCATGCGATACCTGAAAAAAACGGCAAATATCCGGCTGAGGCAATCCTCCACAACGAATGAAAAGTCCCTGGGTGCGAGCGACACCAGCATCTGTTCCTTCTTGACAATAAGGACAGGCCTTAACTCTGCGGCACCTGCATTGCCGTGAATCAGTGTGCCTGACCCGCCGGGATCATCAAAAGATTTAACATACAGTGGAATGCTTTTGTTTTGAAGTGGCTTGATGGTTTTGGGGTGAATTACCTTGGCCCCGTAAAATGAGAGTTCTATCGCTTCCTGGTAAGATATCTCATCCAGCTTTTCGGCACCGGGATAATAGAGCGGATCGGCAGTGAGAATTCCGGTAACATCCTTCCAGACGGTCACGCACGACGCCTCAAGGAGGTTTGCCGCTATGGCCGCAGTGTAGTCCGAGCCCTCCCGTCCGAGAGTAGTGGCAGTGCCATCCTTTGTGCCGCCGATAAACCCCTGGGTCACCACGATCCTGTCACCTGCCTGTGACAAGACCTTCCTGAGCCTTTCCCCCGAAAGGGTAAAATCAACATTGGCCTCCCTGTGGGTATTATCGGTTATGAGCCACTGACGCGCATCGGCCCAAAAGGTGCCAGTTCCCCTGCTTTCCAGGTAGGAACTCACTATTCTGGTGGATGCCAGCTCGCCAAAGCTTACCATCCGGTCATAGTCAGGATCATAGTTCCCGGAGGGGGAACCTTCCAGCATTACCTCGATTTCGGAGGCAAGGCGGTTGAAATCATTCATGACACAATCACTCCCTTCTCCGAACAGTGATGTGATTATCTCCTCATGGTAATCCCTTATTTGCCTGAACATTGAATACCTGTCGCCGCTACCCCTGTACCAGCTCTCAAGGAGGCTCTCAAGAGCGTTGGTCATCTTGCCGAATGCCGATATTACAAGCAAAAGTCCCCCTTCGCTGCCCGAAACAATACCGGCAAGGTTCCTTATCGCCTCTGCCGACCGCACCGATGCTCCGCCGAATTTATATACGATCATGACTTCAGTTTTTCAGTTTTACTGCAGCAAAGTTATCCAATTAAGCCGCATTTGTCAGCGGTGCTTAGTAAAGTTCGGCCATGGACTGTAATCACCCGGCCGGCTCCACTTGCTCTCCCCATTAAGCATCGCTGGTTATAGTCAGCGAAAATAATTAGTTTTGCACCTGCAAACCGGCCGGAAGCCATCTTTTTGGTAATACCGCGTGAGATAAGAATTATAAATTAACTGCAAAGTGCCGGACAGTCCGTTATGCATGTATGACAGCCACCAGGGAGTGGTCAGGCTGCTGGAGATTCTTGACAACGAGAGTCCGGCAAGATGCTTTCTGCGCGCCCTTGCAGGATCCTCACTCTCAATGTATGCGGCGGCCGTCATGCAAAAACGCCGGGGCACCAGCCTTTTCATCCTTAGTGATAAAGAGGAGGCTGCATACTTTATGAATGACCTTGAAAACTTGTGCGGCCGGCAAAAGCTTCTCTTTTTCCCCTCATCCCGCAGGCCTTCCCTTACCGGAAAGAGAACAGATGCGGCAGGCATGATACAGCGTACAGAAGTGCTCAGACACCTTTCAGGCGGCGGGAACACATCTGCAATAGTGACCTACCCGGAAGCACTTTTTGAGAAAGTCATACCAAAAACAACCCTTGAGCAGGTAAGCATGGAACTGAAAAAGGGAGAGGCCGTTTCACGGAGCTTCCTGACTGAGCTGCTGCTTGAATACGGTTTCAGGGAGACCGACTTTGTATATGAGCCGGGAGAGTTCGCTATCAGGGGAAGTATAATCGATGTTTTCTCATTTTCAGACGACCGTCCGTGCCGCATTGACTTTTTCGGCGATACGGTCGAGACCATCAGGTACTTCGACATTGAGACCCAGTTATCAGAAAAAAAAACCGATTCGATATCAATAATACCCGATACCGGAATTGGCCGCCAGTTGGCCGGTCAAACGGGTTCAACATGTTCCCTGCTGTCACTTTTTGACGACAGGACACTTGTATGGATAAGGGAAACAGAACTAGCTCTTGCAGGGATTTCAGAACTTTTTGATGCTGCCGATCCTTCAGCTTACAATGAAGACCTGGCTGGCGAAGGCGTTGATAAGGAGATGTTTTTCGCCGGCAGGGATGAGACTGAAAGAGAACTGATGGAGTTTTCATTGATTGAAAGCGGACAATCACCATTCTTCGGCAGTGCACATACAATCGGGTTCAACACCTCCCCCCAGCCCGCTTTCAGGAAGAATTTCGAACTCCTTGCAGAGACTCTCGCAGACAACAGTGAAAAGGGATACACCAACTACATATTTTCTGAGAACCAGAAACAGTTTGAAAGACTCAGTGAGATATTCAACGAAATATACGGCGCGGTGCCTTTTACCCCGGTACTGTCGGGCCTTTACCGGGGTTTTACCGATCATGACCTGCGTATCTGCTGCTACACCGACCACCAGGTATTCGAAAGGCATCACCGTTACAGGATAAAAGAAGATTTTAAAAGAAAGGAATCTGTCACGCTCAAAACCCTTCAGGACCTTAAGCCCGGCGATTATGTGGTGCACATTGACCATGGCATAGGGAAGTTCGGGGGACTTGAGAAAATCGAGGTTAACGGCAGGCTCCAGGAGACACTCAAGCTGGTTTACAAAGACAACGACACCCTTTACGTAAGCATTCATTCCCTGCACCGGATATCCAGGTACAAAGGCAAAGAGGGCATCCCGCCGAAAATAAACAAGCTTGGCACGGGAGCCTGGCAGAAGGTAAAGGAAAGGACCAAAGGCAAGGTGAAGGAAATGGCAAGGGAGCTGATAAACCTTTACGCCAGGCGCAAGATGGAAAAAGGTTTCAGGTTTTCACCCGATTCCTATCTGCAGAAAGAGCTTGAGGCCTCATTTATTTACGAAGACACCCCCGACCAGCTTAAAGCTACCAATATGGTGAAGGAGCAGATGGAGGCTTCCATGCCCATGGATATGCTGGTGTGCGGAGATGTCGGGTTCGGAAAGACCGAGGTAGCCATCAGGGCTGCCTTCAAGGCGGTTACTGACAGCAAGCAGGTGGCACTTCTGGTACCCACCACTATTCTTGCCTTGCAGCATTACAATACCTTCCTGGAGAGGCTGAAGGACTTTCCCTGCAGTGTTGAGCACCTCAGCCGTTTCAGGTCTGCCAGAAAACAGAAGGAGATCATCGGCCGGCTTGCTGAAGGGAAAATAGACGTGCTTATAGGAACTCACCGCATCATTGGGAAAGACGTGAAGTTCAGGGATCTGGGACTGCTGATAATTGATGAGGAGCAGAAGTTCGGTGTTGCCATCAAGGAGAGACTGAAAAATCTGAAATTCAATGTTGACACCCTTACACTTACGGCAACCCCCATACCCAGAACACTTCAGTTCTCCCTTTCAGGGGCCAGGGACCTGGCCATCATCAATACCCCGCCGCCCAACAGGCACCCTATCGAAACCCGTTTAGTCCGTTTCGATACTGAAACCATCAGCGATGCTGTCGAATTTGAAACGAGGCGAGGAGGACAGGTGTTCTTCATCCATAACAGGGTCAGGAATATTGCCGACATTGAAGAAATAATCACCAGAAACTGTCCCGGCATCCGTATAGTAAGCGCACACGGCCAGATGGAGAGCAGCCGGCTTGAGAATATAATGCTCGGTTTCATTTCCGGCAAATATGATGTCCTTGTATCAACCACTATTATCGAATCGGGACTTGACATACCCAATGCCAACACAATTATAATCAACAACGCCCACCAGTTCGGACTGAGTGACCTGCACCAGCTGAGAGGCAGGGTGGGCCGCTCAAACAAAAAGGCCTACTGCTACATGCTCGTTCCCCCGCCCCAGTCGATGACACGGGATGCCCGCCAGCGCCTCAGGGCTATTGAGGAGTTTTCCGGACTGGGAAGCGGGTTCAATATCGCGATGCAGGACCTGGATATCAGGGGTGCCGGCAATCTCCTCGGCAGGGAGCAGAGCGGGTTCATAGCCGACATTGGTTTTGAGACTTACCATAAGATCCTTGATGAGACTGTGAGAGAGCTTCGCGAAACCGAGTTCAGCGAACTGTTCAGCAGAAAGGAAACCCAGCCGGCCGGCGCAGCAAGGTTTGTCAGCGACTGCCAGATAGATACTGACCTGGAGTTGCTCCTTCCCGAAGAATACATCCCCGGGAACAGTGAACGTATCAGGTTGTACCGCATACTTGACAACGCACAGGACGAAGAGGCTCTCTCAGGGTTCGTGTCAGACCTGGTTGACCGTTTCGGGTCTCCGCCACAGCAGAGCAGAGAACTGTTCGATATTGTAAGGCTCAGGCATGTTGCTGTGAGACTTGGGTTCGAAAAGATCTCGATCAGGAACGGGAAGATGGTCATATTTTTCATATCGAACCAGGAAGCACACTATTACAGCTCAGAACTGTTCCGGGGTATACTGGGGGCAATCCAGAAACAACAGCATTTCAGGCTCAGCGAAAGAAACAATAAACTTACCATGACAGTCAGTGATGTCGGCTCTGTAAAAAAAGCCCTAGATCTGCTTGGCCGGCTAGAAACCGAAGCCCGCGGGTCAGCCGGCTGACCGGAAAAATATTCAACTTCACTCCTCCCCGGCTCCCTGACCGGAAATTTCCTGCCGGGACGTCACCCGCAGCAACGGAAACATGACTGAATATGTAACAAAATTATCGAAAACAGAGTAAAAACAGAATGTAACAATAATAATTACCTGTTTAGTCATGGCAACCAGACCGGTATTGCTTGTATGTCTGTTCATTTATACCCTGACGGGAAACCTGCGGTCGCAAAGCAACCTTTCATTGCTGAACGAAAGCCTTATCCGTGAGAACCATATCAAGGGAGTAACCGAATGGAACCACCCGGTAAGAGGCGATGAACCGGCCGAAAAGGGAACAAAAAGCCTGAATGCCAGGTACGACAGCAATGGGCACCAGGTTGAAGAGATCTCCTACAATTCAAAGGGGGAAGATACAAGGAAAGTCACCAGCAGGTACGACAATAACGGCAACAGAACCGAATATGTGGTATACGACAGCCGAAGCGGAAGGGTCACATTCAGCAGAATGACCGGTTATGATGACAAAGGCAACAGGACTGCCGAATGGGGGTTTGACGGACTTGGCGATTACCGGAACACATACCACCTTGATAATGAAGGGAGGCCTTCAGAGATACATTATACCTCAGGGAGAACCCTGAAGGAAAAGAGGCTCTTTTCATACAATGGCAACATAACTGAAATATCAGTGGTCCTGCCCGACGATACCGTTAATGAGACCATCCACCTTGAAAGTAACGGGAACGGCGAGCTGGTTGCAGAAGCATATTATGATAACCGGGGCAACCTGGTAAGAAAAGTTGAGTATTCGTGGGAAAACGGCCTTAAAACTGGTGAAAGGCACTATCAGGGTGATCAGATGATGTTCAGGAACAACTTCGTTTATGAAGACGGGCTCCTTGACAGGATCATTAAGGTGGACCGGCAGGGGCGTGAAACCGTTACCAACCAATACAGTTACGATGACCGTTCCAGACTGGTCAGGGAGTCGTGGTATAATGAAAACTCCGGAAATTACTCCTCCAGGGAATACTCATACGACAACTATGGCAACATGCTGAGCGTCAACAGCTACTACGCCACCTACCGGTTCCAGGTATTATACCGTTATGATTACTGCTTTTTCTGATATACCAACTACCTGAAGGTATAGCGTATCGATAATGCGGCACCGTCGCCCCACCAGTTGGTGTTGCCAATAATGTTGAATGCCGGTTTCCAGTCCAGGCTTATCGAAAAGGGTATCTCCTCAATTGTATATTCAACTCCCAGGATAAGATCCAGGCCTATTACGCTGGTGGTAGTCCCGTCAAAATGATACCTGCCGGTCTGCCAGAAGCCGGCATGTACTCCTCCTCCGTAGAACCATTCAAGATTATCTATATCGGCAAGAGGTTTCTGGAACTGATACAAACCGGTAATGATAAAACCGTCCCACCTGGTTGACAGAATACCCTCAACAGCCCTGCCTTCCTGCAGAAAATGCTTGACTGTCAGTCCGTTGAAAAACCCAAGTCTGGCTCCGACACCAGTGTCGTAAAGCTGACCAAACGAGGTGAGTCCGCCTCCCGCGAACAACATTGCTGTGGCCAGAATTATTATACGCTTCTTCATCTTTTTAAAATTTTTGAATTAAGTTTGATTATCCCGGCTGCCGGGCATTTTCGGCAACAATAATTCCCGGGCCGGCAACCGGCCCTAATGTAACAACTGTCAAAAGTATAAAAAGTTCAGTTCAAATGAATACTTTTACAACGCTAAAAAGGATTCAACAGTTCTGCAGGAACTTATCTCCAAAAAGCTTATGCAACTATGAACCTGTGCATTGATATCGGTAATTCGGTAGTGAAGGCAGCCGTTTTCAGTCAGCAGAAAATAATTGAAAGATTCCGGCGGGAACAATTTGGAAAAGAACAGACTGATCTTATTAAAAACAGGTGGCACGGCATAGAAAATGTTATCCTCTGTTCTGTCAGGGCAGGTGATATAACACTCTTTGGATACCTGAATGAGAGTTTCCCCTTTGTTATCATGCTGGATGATGATACTGAGGTGCCGGTAACAAACCTTTACAGGACCCCGGCAACTCTCGGGAAAGATCGTCTGGCAGCAGTTGCAGGTGCCCGCAATAATTACCCGGGTAGAAACGTTCTGGTTGTTGATGCCGGTACGGCGGTTACATTCGACCTGGTTGATGAGCAAGGAAGGTACCTGGGAGGCAACATCTCGCCGGGGATCAGTATGCGGTTTCGGGCCCTGCACGAATTTACCGGGAAACTTCCGCTGGTATCCCCTCCTGATGGAACGGGATTCATTGCAGATAATACTGAAAACTCGATCGCCTGGGGAGTTGTTAACGGAATACTGTATGAAATTGAAACATATATCGGCATAATAAAACAAAAATACACTGACCCGGTCATTATTTTTACAGGTGGCGATGCCGGTTACTTTGATAAAAAAGTAAAAAGCACCATCTTTGTGGATCCTGATCTGGTCTTAACAGGTTTGAATGCAATACTAAATCATAATGTCAGCAAAAAGTAAATACTTAATACTGTTTTTGTCAGCGCTCTTCATTGGTCCTATAGCAGAGGCACAAAATAACTCATATTCCCCTTACTCCCGATTCGGTATAGGCGATATTGCAAGGGAAGGGTTTGGGCGTAACCATGGTATGGGAGGAATTGGTTACGGACTCCGGGAAAATAACCATATAAACTACATGAACCCGGCCGCCGCCGCTGCCCAGGACACAATGTCGTTCATCTTTTCAACAGGTCTTGCGGGAAACACCATGCAGTTAAAGGGTTCCGAAGGTACGCACAATGTTGGCAACATTACACTAAGTCATCTTGCAATAGGCTTTCCGCTCTCACGGTGGTGGAAGACAAATATCGGACTTGTACCATACAGCAAGATGGGTTACAACATCATTGACGTTGATCTTGCCGGTCAGTCAGAGCACTATTACGAAGGTTCCGGCGGCATCAACCAGTTCTTCCTGGGAAATGCCATCAGGCTGACAAGTAACATCTATGCCGGTGTCAATGTGTCATATATGTTTGGTTCACTTAACCAGTCCAGAGAGCTTCTCTTCCTGGCTTCAGAAAACAATTTCTCCGTAAGAAGCAAATCCAGGGCCGTCGTAGGCGACTTTCATTTAAGATACGGGCTGCAATACTCAAACAGGCTGATGGAAGATTACCACTATACCCTGGGTGTTGTGTATGAAAACAAAACCCCTCTAAAGGCTGACAGGGACTGGCTTATCATAAATGAACTGACCACACCTGTCGGGCAGGCACGTGATACTGTCCATAATTATGTGGCTGCAACCAGCCATATTGAACTGCCTGCCAGGTACGGTGCAGGATTCTCATTCGGAAAGCAGAACAAGTTCCTGGTAGGAGCAGATTACTCAATCCAGCAGTGGTCTGAAGCGAGCTTTCTCGACCAGCAGCATGATTCCCTGGTCAACAGCTCATCGGTCAGGGTCGGGGCACAGTATACCCCTGATTATTCTGACTTCAGGAGTATATGGAGGAGGGTTCATTACCGGCTCGGATTTCATTATACTGACACCTACCTGCAGCTCAGGGGGCAACAGCTTAATGACTACGGTATGACAATCGGGCTCGGGATACCATACGGCAACACCAGGACCACTTTTAACTTCTCGGTAGACATTGGCCGAAGGGGCACTCTTGAGCATAACCTCATCAGAGAAAACTACGTGATGTTCAATATCAGCCTTTCGCTTTATGATTTCTGGTTCCACCAGCGAAGGTACGAATGATGGGATCAGGGCCTTCCGGGACCGGACCGGCAACAGCATGCAGTCAGCAATAAATATCCGCGCCCGGCAACTAATTGCAGATGAAACCCAAAACAATAGCAAATAATCTCAAAAAAAATAGTTGCGCTACGGCGCTGATGGTTTTCATTCTCCTGTTGCAGGGCATTGTAATGGTATCGTGCGAAAATGACATTGAGGTGATCAAATCACTGTCGCAGGACACACTTATGCCGAGCCAGTCAATGATCAATGCCGAGATCATATACACCGATTCTGCCAGGCTCCAGTTGAGGATACAGGCACCGGAGATTCACAGGTATTCAACCCACAGTGAAAATTACACCGAATTCCCCGAAGGAGTCTTTGCCGAATTCTTTGACAGGGAAGGTGATTTGGAATCACAGCTGGAATCAAGGTATGCAATCTACTTTGCTGATAAAGAGCTGTGGGAAGCGAAAGACAGTGTCGTAATAATAAACAGGGCAGGAGAGATACTCAACACAGAACAGCTTTTCTGGGATGAAAGAAACCGGACCATATACTCCCACAGCTACGTAAGAGTTACAAGACCCAACGAGGTGATCATGGGTGAGGGATTTGAAGCAGATGAGACATTTACGCACTGGAGAATTAAAAAGATCCAGGGAACAATTTACATTGAAGATGAATAACATACTTGAGTTGGTCTGGCTGAGCCTTGCAATTCTCAGCTTTTTGGCAGCAGTTTACAACTGGTACCAGGCAGGTTTTTCGGAAAGTGTCATATTCTTTATTATGACATTTATTTCCGCTTTAATGTATCTTTACAGGAGAAACATGAGAATATCGCGTAAGAACTGATCTATACGACAAATGAGTGCCCTTGCGATAATTCTGGTAAGTCTTCTCTTCTCTGCCTTCTTTTCGGGTATGGAGATCGCCTTTATCTCATCCAACAAGCTGAGGCTTGAACTGGAAAAGAAACAGGGCACCTTTACATCAAGGGTAACATCACTGTTTGCGAGGGATCCCGGACAATATATTGCCACAATGCTGGTAGGAAACAACATTGCACTTGTTGTCTACGGCATCACAATGGCAATGATACTTGAGCCCAGGATACAGATGTTCATATCCTCAGAATTTTCAGTTTTCCTTATCCAAACCGTCATTGCAACCATAATAATACTTATTACGGCTGAGTTTCTGCCAAAGGCAGTCTTCAGGCTGAAGCCCAACCTGATCCTCAATGCCCTGTCGGTTCCCGTGATGTTTTTTTACATAATCCTTTACCCTGTAAGCAAAAGTATTATAGGTATCGGGAATTTCCTTATGAAATATGTTCTTGGTACAGATATGTCAAATTATGACAAAAGAAATGTTTTCGGTAAAGTCGACCTGGATCATTTTGTGCGGGAAAGCCGCAGTGAAATGGAAGAAGAGGATAATGTCAGGAACGACATCAAGCTGTTCCAGAATGCACTTGATTTTTCAACGGTAAAGCTGCGGGAATGCATGGTGCCGAGACCGGAAATTGCAGCATTTGAAATCAATACACCCCTCGAAGAGATCAAGCAGAGTTTTATAGAGACCGGCTATGCAAGGATACTGATCTACAAAAAAACAATTGACAATATCATCGGCTATATCAACTCCAAGGACTTCTTCAAGAACCCCGGCAGTATCAGGTCAATGCTCAACCGCATCATAATAGTACCCGAAACGATGGTGGCTCATAAGCTTCTTTCGCTTTTTATCAAGGAAAAAAAGAGCGTTGCTGTTGTTGTTGATGAATTCGGCGGCACCGCCGGTATGGTTACCATTGAGGATATCATGGAGGAGATCTTCGGAGAGATCGAAGATGAGCATGATACCGTCGATCTCGAGGAGAAACAGCTTTCAGAGAATGAATATGTTTTTTCGGGAAGGCACGAGATAGACTACCTGAACGATAAGTACAACCTGGGAATTCCAAAGACAGATGACTATGAGACACTTGCCGGGTTCATCATATACCACCATGAGAGTATCCCAAAGACAAACCAGAAGCTGAAAATAGCACCATTTACATTCGAGATATTGAGAATGAGCAGGACCAGGATCGAGCTGGTGAACGTTAAAAGTAAAGAGGACTGATAATTTATTACACAGACAGATCCACTATCCTGAAACCGAAAGTGGAATCTGGTTTAAACGTAGCAATTTTTTGATACCTAACAAAATAGTTTTATATTTGATTTTATTAACCTTTGATATTCGAGAACACTGCATACAAACAAATTACTGAAAACTAAAGCTTTTAGTGTTTGGCACAGGTTTTGATGTTTTAAGTCGGGTTTGGAAAGGATAATGTGTAATTAATATAAATTGCCGGAAGCTTCATCTGTTTTTTTATTAAGTTTTTATATTTGTCGCATATTTTCCGGAAATTTTAACTCAATAATAAATAACCATGAAAAATCTATTTATAAAAGGGGTGCTGGTTTTTCTGTTGGCAATACTCGGGCAGGCTGACGTTTTAGCACAGCCGGGCAGGTTTGGTGACACCCCGGAGGACAGTATCAGGGCCCTGAGAAACCTTTCGATGTATGGCGACAGGTACAGGAATGAGAACTATAAGGATGCGATGCGCTTCTGGAGGATTCTCATAAACGAGTTCCCGATGTCCAGCAGGAACATATACGTATGGGCGGAGAGAGACATTTTCGGACACATGATCGAGAATGCCGAAACCGATGAGGAGAGAAAGGCATACCTTGATACTGCCATGATGATGTTCGATAAAAGGATGAAGTACTACGAAGGGGAAAATTTCGGCGATCCTGCGAATGTGTTGGGCAGAAAGGGTCTTTTCTATTTCAGATACAACAGGAATATTGAAGAATCTGAGATAGGATATAAGGCACTTGAGGAAGCAATAAGGCTTTCGGGTGATGATCCCTCCCATCCCGTCATTGCCACATATATGACTGTAACCGTTGGAAAATATGCAGCCGGGTTTGTTGACAGCGAACATGTTATAGAGACCTATACCTGGCTCATGGATGTTCTGAACAATGCAATTGAAAATGCGGGGCGAAATCAGCTTGTGCCAGCCCGGGATATGGTTGAGGACCTGTTTGCCAACAGCGGTGCCGCCGATTGTGATGCCCTGATAGAGCTTTTTGCTGACAGGGTTCATGCATCACCTGAAGATGCGGAACTACTGACCCAGGTTAATGACCTGCTTTCCAGTACAGGCTGTACTGACAGTGACCTCTACCTGGCCACTTCGGAAAAGCTGCATGTTCTGAACCCCTCTGCGCAGTCAGCCATCAGTCTCTCTGCCATGTACAGGGCGAGGAACAACGACGATATGGTAATAAAATACCTGCAGGAGGCTATAGAACTGCAGGAGGTACCGGAGGAGCGCGCAAACTATTACCTGGAGCTTTCATTCATAGCCAACCAGGTGAAGAATGACAGGCAGCTCTCCCGCCAGTATGCCCGTAATGCACTCAATGACAATCCGTCCCTGGGGCGGGCACATATTCATATCGGCAGCCTCTATGCATCTGAAAGCAACTGCTTTGCCGGGGAGGAAGATGCTGACTTCAAAAAAAGGACGGTATACTGGGTTGCTGTTGACAGGTTCAATGAGGCAAAAAGGGTTGATCCATCGGTTACCGCAGAGGCCGACAGGCTGATCGAAACCTACCGTGTCTACTTCCCCGACACCGAAACCCTGTTCTTCCACGGCTATCAGGAAGGTGACAGCTATACTGTGGGTTGCTGGATAAACGAATCCACCCGGGTAAGAGCCAGAAGGTAGAAGTTACTGCTTCCTGCCGGAATGTTCAGAAGATAACATGAAGGGCTGCCTTATACAGCAGCTCTCTTTGTTATGTTTTGTTCTCCAAAATCATACATTATCTGTTTTATAATTCTATAAATTATTATCTTCGTAGCTAGAAAAAAACGGGAAATACACATAATACTGAAACAATAAAATGGCTACACTCGAAAAAATCAGAAACCGTGCGGGAGTGCTTGTTACCGTGGTGATCGGACTGGCCCTGGTCGCTTTTATCCTGGGAGACATACTGGGCTCAGGCCCATCCCTCTTCACGAACAGGCAATTTGAAATTGCAGAAATAGCGGGAAAATCAATATCCTTCGAAAATTTCCAGCGAAAGGTAGACCAGTTGACCGAAATATACATGATGAATACCGGTCAGAGCGCGTTGGATGCCGAAACAAATGAAAATATACTGGAAGAAGCCTGGCAGCTTATGCTGCGTGAAATCATCCTGGATGAGGAGTACGGGAGACTCGGACTTGAGGTCAGTTCCGAAGAGCTGTTCGACATGGTACAGGGGGCCAACATACACCCTATCGTACGCCAGCTTTTTACCGACCCCTCAACCGGCGCATTCGACCAGGCGGCAGTTATCAGGTTTCTGAGGACAATGAACCAGGACCCTACCGGACAGCAACGTGCCTACTGGTTGTTTGTCGAAAGGGAGATTGTAAGGGAAAGGGCCATGGCCAAATACAACAACCTGCTTCGCAAAGGTTTGTACGTAACCGACCTGCAGGCCGGCAGGTCGTGGGAAGAGAACAACAAGAGCGTGGATTTTGAGTTCATTGTTCAGCGGTACAATACGGTTCATGACAGCCTTGTAAATGTTGCAGACGCCGATATAAGACGGTATTACCGGCAAAACAGAAGTAATTTCAGGCAGACTGCATCGAGAGACCTTGAGTATGTTGCGTTTGACATTGTACCTTCAGAAGAGGACGACCTGCTTGCAAGAGAATGGATCGAGAACATGAAGGATGAGTTTGCTGAAGTCCAGGAAGTCAGGCAGTTTATCAATCTTAACTCCGACATACCCTACGATCAGCGTAATTACAGGTATGAAGAACTCCCTGAAACCATAGCTGACGTTTTATGGAACGCCGAACCGGGAGATCTCTACGGGCCTTATTTTGAGGATGGGACATATATGTTGTCACGGCTGCTTGAGATCAATTTCCTGCCCGATTCGGTCAGGGCCAGGCATATACTTATACAACCCGGAGAACGGCTTGAATATGAACAGGCCCGAAACAGGGCCGACAGTCTTTTGGAGGCGGTCCGGCGCGGGGAGGATTTTGAAATAATGGCGTTGCAGTATTCCGATGATACCGGCACCCGGTTTGAGGGTGGCAACCTCGGCTGGTTCGCTGAAGGAATGATGGTTCCTGAATTCAATAACGCTGTGTTTTCAGCAACCGGGGGTGAGCACTTTATGGTGGAGACCCAGTTCGGTTTCCATATAGTGCAGGTTACCGACCGGGCAAGGGAAACCAAAAAGATAAGATACGCCACACTGGCTCGCGAGGTCACGCCCAGCTCGGCAACTTACCAGAGGATCTTTACAAGGGCAAGCCGCTTCGCCGGTCAGTACAACACCTATGATAAATTTGTTGAAGGAGCCCAGGAGGAGGGCCTGGCGCTGCGAATGGCCAATAATGTGCAGATTGGCGACAGGAGTATTCCCGGACTCGAACCGGCACGGGACCTTGTCAGGTGGGCTTTTGAGGCGAGAGAAAACTCGATATCGCCTATAATGGAGATCGAAGACAGATTTGTTATTGCAGCCCTTACAAAGGTCCGGCAGGACGGATACCAGTCCCTTGAGGAGGTTGCCGGCGAGATTGAATCGATACTCATCAGAGAAAGAAAAGGAGAGATCATCGCTTCGCGTCTAAGGGATAATATATCAGAAGCTACTGACATTGAAGAGCTGGCAGCAGGACTTAATACACAGGTTGAAGAGGCGCGGAATATCCTGTTTTCCTCTTTTTCAGTACCGGGAGCAGGTATTGAGCCCCGGCTGATAGCAACAGCACTGAATTCAGAACCCAACACCATCTCCGGTCCGGTCGTGGGAGAGAACGGGGTATACGTTCTCAGGGTGACCTCTGTAAATTTTCCGGATGAAAAGGATATTGAGGCGGTAAGACGGAATCTTGCAAACAGTAAGAGAGCCAGGGTTAATTTTGATGCTTTTGAGGCGCTCAGGGAGCAGGCCAACGTAAAGGATAACAGGCATCAGTTCTTTTAATATTATTGATTGACAATTAATACCGGCGGTTAAACCTTGTTTTAACCGCTTTTTTTTTACTTTAGCAACAGTTAACCATTATCGCATCGGGATCATGCCAGATTTTACCAATACCGGAATTCTTATCGATATCGCGTTGCAGGAGGACCTTGGCGACAAAGGCGATATCACCTCAGGTGCAATATTCGTTGACGAAAAAGATGAGTTTATACTGGTATCAAAAGACAAAGGGATACTGTGCGGACTTGACCTGTTTGCACAGGTGATGAACAGGGTGGATGAAAATATTACGATTGCCCGCTATTTCAGTGATGGTGCCCCCATTGGTCCCGGCAATGTCGTTGCAGTAGTGCAGGGCAGTGTACGCTCAATTCTTAAGGCCGAGCGCACAGCCATAAACTTTGTATCCCTGCTCTCGGCTACAGCAACCCGCACATCAGAATTTGTGAGAGAATCCGGAGGCCAGGCAGTTATACTTGATACCCGGAAGACGATACCCGGGTTCAGGGAGCTGCAGAAATATGCAGTTCGCTGCGGCGGGGGCAGTAACCACCGTATGGGCCTTTACGATATGGTAATGATAAAGGACAACCATATTGACGCTGCCGGAGGAATAAGAAATGCGGTCAGCAAGGTCAGGAAAAAATGGGGAAGCAGTTTCATGATTGAGGTCGAGACCAGGAACCTGGAAGAGGTGAGAGAGGCAATAGAATGCGGTGTTGACAGGATAATGTTTGATAACATGAACAATGCAATGATGAAGGAAGCGGTGAAGCTGGCCGGCGGCAGATGTGAAACGGAAGCTTCGGGGAATATGACGCCCGGGAAGGTTCCGGCGGCAGCATCAACAGGTGTTGCTTTCATCTCGGCCGGAAGCATCACTTCATCAATAAAAGCCTTTGATTTCAGCTTAAAGAAGAAAAAATGAGACATTATTATGATGCCGTTGTGGTAGGGTCCGGTATGGCAGGACTTACCTGTGCCATATATCTCAGGAAAGCAGGTATGCATGTGCTGGTCATGACAAAGGAGGAGAAGCTCAGCGAAACAAACACTTACTATGCACAAGGGGGAATAATTGCATCATGCGATGATGATTCAGCCGCACTGTTAAGGAGCGACCTCCTGAGGGCAGGAGCCGGTTACAACAACCTTGAGGCTGTCGACTTCTTCGTCAGGAAGGGCCCACCCCTGGTTTTTGAATTCCTGATCGGTGAGGTGGGAATTCAGTTCAGCAGGTCGGAAGAGGGAAAGATCGATTATACCGAAGAAGCGGCCCACAGTAAAAGACGAATTGTCCATTATGAAGATCATACCGGCGACAAGATCGAAGACTCGCTTATAACTCATGCGGGCAAAACAGGCGTGGAATTCCTTAACGGGTATACAGCCATCGACCTGATATCCAACAACCACCATTCACGAGATCCACAGGAGCTTTACCGCGAAAGAGAGGTTATGGGGGTTTATGCGCTGAATAACAAAACCGGTAAGACCGAAACATTTTTCGCCGAAAACGTTGTCCTCGCTACCGGTGGTACCGGCAACCTCTATTACCATACGACAAATCCGGTCGCTGCAACCGGCGACGGCACAAGCATGGCAAACCGGGCAGGAGCCGATATCATCAATTCAGAGTTTGTGCAGTTTCACCCCACATGCCTGTTCCACAAGGATATAAAAAGGTTTCTCATATCTGAGTCCCTGAGGGGTGAAGGCGGCAGGCTTAAGGATCATTCAGGCAAAGAGTTCATGAAGGCATATTCAGATATGGGAGACCTCGCACCACGTGATGTAGTTTCAAGAGCCGTTTATGACATGATATGCAAAACTGGCAAGGAGTATATGCTCCTTGATATCGCCAGCTATTACAACGGGAGCATACCTCTTGAAAAACGGTTCTCAAAGATCTACTCAACATGCCTGAAGGGTGGCATAGACATAACAAAGGAACCCATTCCGATAACACCCGCGGCACACTACTTCTGCGGCGGGATTAAAACCGATAACACCGGAAAAACTTCACTTAAGAACCTCTGGGCAGTGGGTGAAGTTACCTGTACGGGACTGCATGGAGCCAACAGGCTTGCATCTGCATCGCTGCTTGAGGGCCTGCTGTGGGGAAAATCTACTGCAGAGGCCATATCGGCAGAACGCGGGAAAATAGAAAAAAAACGATTTAACAATATACCCGACTGGGAGGACCCGCCCAATGCAGAGGAGTTCGATCCTCTTCTCATAGACCAGGATATGAGAGCCATTCAGCTTACTATGTGGAATTATGCCGGGATTATAAGGACGGTACGGGGACTGTCACGGGCCGAGGCCGACCTTGAATATTATGCCCATCGCATAATGAAATTCTATAAAAGCGCGAAGATAAACAGGCAAATAATAGAGCTGCGTAATGCCGTTGTAAGTTCCCAGCTGATCGTATCGGCAGCATTGCGTAATACCCGGTCGGTGGGCTGTCATTATATAAAAACGTAGGTCCGCAACACATTGCCCGACAGCCGGTATTCTCCCGCGGGGAGATGATTTCAGCAATTGCAGGGTAATGATCCCAGCTACTGCAAGTTTTTGCTTTCAGCTATTACCCGGTCTGCCGTTAATCAACATTGTCATGCAGGTAGCCGTTGTCGGCACGTAATTTTGGTCCCTTTTCTCCATCCTCGGAAAGGGTGTACCGGCTTACAGGATTGCCGGAAGAACGCTTTGAAAAGTTCAAACTGATCTTTTTCCTTTCAAAGGCCGGTTGCCGCTCAAGCTCTTCTATCTCCTCCTTCTCATTGACATTCAGATAGTTCTTTTCCTTAAGCCGGTCACCAGCCTCTTTAAGCCTTGAAGCCCTCTCTCCTGTCCTCATCCCTGAAAGGTCTGACAGATCATCTCCTGCATGACCGTCGTCATCGGCCGTCCCCGGATCCTTAACGGAACCTTTTATATCGAACTCAATGGTCCTCTGCAATTTATCAAACTCAAATGAATTGGGAGAATTCCTGCTCTTTTCCTTGACGGTGAAACCGCCGACCACAGCACCCTTGTCCGGCGAAGGGAAATCGGACAGTTTGAGCTTTTCCACCCCCTTATCCCGTGAATAAAGTTCAGGTATGGAGTGGGTCTCAAAACCGGTAGCGATTATGGTGACCGATATCTTTTTCCCAAGAGACTCCTCAGAGCAGGTGCCCCAGATAATATTAGTGCTTGCCTCGGTCTCAGCAGTCACATAATCGGTTATCTCGCCTACTTCGTCCATGCTCACCTCATCAGCACCTGATGTGATGTTAAGCAGTATGTTGCTCGCACCGCGTATATCATTATTGTTGAGAAGAGGTGAAGATATGGCAGCCTGGATCGCCTTGGTGGCGCGGCCTTCTCCCTCGGCCGTTGCAGAGCCGAGTATGGCAACCCCGCTGTTTGACATTACCGTCTGAACATCTGCAAAATCGACGTTCACATGCCCGTGAACAGTTATTATTTCGGCAATTCCCTTGGCAGCACCTGTCAGCACATCGTCGGCCCTTGAGAAAGCTTCGCTGATCTTCAGATCCCCGTAAATCTCACGAAGTTTCTCGTTGTTTATGACAAGAAGAGAATCCACATGTAACCTGAGTTCATTTATACCGTCTATCGCCTGGTTTATCCTGACTTTACCCTCGAACCTGAATGGAATGGTAACAATGGCAACGGTAAGAAGGCCCATCTCTTTGGCTGCCCTTGCAATCACAGGCGCCGCCCCGGTACCTGTACCACCTCCCATACCCGCAGTGATGAAGACCATTTTGGTATTTCCTGAAAGGGCTTCAATCACATCATCCAGGTTCTCAATGGCTGCCTGTTTCCCTATCTCAGGTTTGTTGCCTGCTCCACGGCCCTCTGTAAGTGATTCACCAAGTTGTATCCTGACCGGAACCTCACTGTTTTGCAATGCCTGGGAGTCTGTGTTGCATACAACAAAATTAACATCCTTGATCCCCATCCGGAACATATGGTTAACAGCATTGCTGCCGCCACCACCTACCCCGACCACCTTTATGATGGAAGAGTGCTCGACCGGCAGGTCAAAATTAATTATTTCCGCCATATCATTAATATTTATATAGTTATCACATTTTTATATCGTCTTCCTCAAATATCTTTGTAATAGTCGATTTGAGCTGATCGATGAGATTATGCTTGATCCTGGCCTGTTTCTTTTCCGACACCAGGCCTGCTTCAGGTATTTCGGCCGCTTCTTCGGTGCTGTAGACCACCTCTTCCCCTTCCAGACCAATATGCTCATACGCCTTAAGGATCAGGCCAACTGCCGTAGAGTACATCGGATGGTTGATCTCGTCATCAGGATCGCCTGCAAGATGTTCATTGGGGGATCCGATCCTGACATCAAGTCCGGTCCGGAACTTGACAAGCTGGGATAAATGGGTAAGCAGGGCCCCTCCCCCTGTCAGCACAACACCGGCACTGAGCTGGTCGAAGAAGCCGGAATTCTCAATTTCAAACGATGCGGCATCAATTATCTCCTCCATCCTGCTCTGAATTATATAGGCAAGATTCTTGAAGGATATCTCTTTTGGTTCACGGCCGCTGATACCCGGTATGGTTACCAGCTTGTCATCGGGTGCTATATCACCAAGTGCCGATCCGAACTGAATCTTCAGCAGTTCTGCCTGCCGCATCAGTATGGAGCACCCCTGCTTAATATCCTCGGTAACCACATTTCCTCCGAAAGGGATCACTGCCGTGTGCCTGATTATCCCGTCATAGTAAACTGCCAGGTCAGTTGTCCCTCCACCTATATCAATGAGGGCAACACCTGCCTCCTTTTCATCTTCTGTAAGCACAGCCTCGGCCGAAGCGAGCGGCTCGAGGATCAGTTCCCTGACTTTAAGACCTACACGGCTGACACATTTTTCAATATTCCGGGCAGATGAAAGCTGGCCGATAACAATATTGAAATTCGCCTCAAGACGTTTCCCGGTCATACCCACAGGGTTCTTTATGTCATGTTCATTATCAACAATAAAGCTCTGCGGCAGCACATGGATTATCTCCTCGCCCACATCAATGGGGATCTTGAACATGTCATCCACAAGGGCATGGATATCCTCCCGGGTGATCTCCTGATCATATGAATCCCTGTTGATATAACCGCGGTTCCTGATACTTTTGACATGCTGTCCTGCTATACCCACAAATACTTCCGAAACAGCGATGCCTGTCTGCTGCTTCACCTCGTCGACGGTTTTTTTGATAGCATTGACCGTGTCTTCAATATTCAGAACCGTTCCCCGCTTGACACCACGGGACTCGGCCTTGCTGAAACCCAGTATGTCAAGTTTGTTCTTATCGTTTATTCTGCCAATAATTGAAACAATTTTTGTTGTCCCGATATCAATGGCCGCTATTACATTTTTCTCTTTGCCCATAATTATTATCTTTTAGTGCAAACTACCTGGTTTTCATATTTTAGGTTTATTATCTCATATTTGTTCCACCCCTCATTGTTTAGACCGTAAAAGTAGAGGGCCTCAAGTTTTCTGAACTTCTTTTCATACCCGGAGGCATCACCAAGAATGATAACATGGGCCCCAACCCTGGGTATCAGCTCGTACTCGTAATTGCTGTTTACATATATCTGCGATATCTGTGCGCTCCATAGCTCTGAGCCGGTTATGAACATTGCCAGCTCATAGAGTTCAAGTATTACCCGGTCCCTTTTTGAAACATTTTCCCCGGTATTGAAAACCGTTTTGGTGCTTCCTGCTATGAACGGCTCAGATATATTACCGTTGGCAACAAGTGTCCGGCTGGTGAATTTCTCTGACAGCGGCAGGATAAATCCCTCTTCATCCAAATAATAGCTTTCACCGTGACGGTTTAATACCCTGAGGACCGGTCGTCGCTGGGTTATATCGGCATTAAGGGCTCCATTTACTGTTTTATAAAGTTCCGCTCTTTTGATAAAAGGCTCGGTGCTGAGCATCTTCTGAAGTTCACGGGTATTGATCCTGCTGATAGGATATCCCAGCAGGTCTGCATCACCGCTCAGCAGCATATCCATAACATCATCCTGTGTTACAAACCTGTTATGCATACTGTCAATTATGGTAATATTGATCATATCGCAAATTTTCTCCTCCAGTCTTCCGGATACAAATCCCGAGGCAACCGCCATGTAGGCAGCTATAACAATCCAGTAGGCAATTATCCATATCTTTCTCATCTCAGCCTGGTTTTTGACAATAATACCTTTTCAACAGGCTCTACCATTGCATCTATGCTGCCTGCACCCATTGTTATGACAACATCAGTTTCCATACCACCCAGTACCTGTGGCAGTTCCTCCCTTCGGCACATCTTCCGGCTTTTAAGTCTTACCTTTTCAAATATCAGCTCAGATGTTACGCCTTTCAAAGGTTTTTCGCGGGCAGGGTATATATCGAGCAATATCAGGTCGTCCAGTTCATTAAGGCTTTCGGCAAACCCGTCTGCAAAATCCCGGGTTCGCGTATAAAGGTGAGGCTGGAAAACCCCTGTAATCCGTCTCCCGCCAAATATCTCCCTTGCCGCCGATATGCATGCCGACAGTTCGGCCGGATGATGGGCATAATCATCGATCAGAACACATCCTGGCTTGTTGATCCTTATATCAAACCTTCTGTATATGCCGCTGAAATTACTGAGCCCTTTCCTGACAGCAGTTTCATCCAAACCACAGAGCATGGCAACGGCTGCTGCTGCAACAGCATTCTCCACATTGAAGCGGCCGGGAATGCCAAGCTCCATATCGCGGTAAGTGACATCGGGAGTTACCAGGTCAAATACTGAAAGACCGTTCTTGCTTATCCTGACATTCCTGGCAGAGTAGTCGGCAGGATTTCCGGCCGAATAGGAGAAATACCTGATATTACCCCTCTTTTCAATACCTGGCTGAACTCCCTCTCTGTATAATACGATGCCACCCTGCCTGACCTGACCGGCAAAAGCGGAAAATGCACCGGCCATCTCATCATAACTGCCATAGATATCAAGGTGGTCCGGGTCCATCGAGGTGATCACCGCAATTGATGGATAAAGCTGCAGGAATGACCTGTCATATTCATCAGCCTCAACAACAAACAGGTCACTTTCCTCAGAAACCAGGAGGTTGCTGTTGAAATTCCTTGCTATACCGCCAAGGAAAGCATTGCATCCACCCGGCAACTCCCTCAGAAGATGGGCTGCCAGTGAAGATACGGAGGTTTTGCCATGTGTGCCGGCTACTGCTATTCCCGTGCCCCTGTTTACAAGCTCACCCAGCAACCTTGACCTTTTGACCGTGCTGTAGCCGTTGTCTCTAAACCACCGGAGTATATTATTTGTTTCGGGAACGGCGGGTGTATATACTACAATCATATCTTCCTTCGGACCCTTTTCAGTAAAATCCCGGGGGATTGCGCCTGCATCGTCACTGTATGTAATCTCAATCCCCTCGCTTTCAAGTTTACGGGTCAAAGCTGTTTGTGTCAGATCATATCCGGCCACCCTCCTGCCCAGGTAATTGAAATACCTTGCAAGGGCCGACATGCCAATGCCGCCTGCACCAACAAAATACACCATATTTATTTTACCTGTATCCAGCATCCTGTTCATTAACAAGTTTGAGCACCTCTTCAGCTATCTTCCGGGCAGCATCAGGCCGGGCCAGCGCCGATATGTTAATACTGAGCCTCTCAAGCCTCATACTGTCATTCAAAAGACTGACTGCCTCCGGCACAAGTTGTTTCACAGCCTCCCTGTCGGGTATCACAACAGCTGCATCCCTTTCAGCAAGGGTCATGGCATTTTTGGTCTGATGATCCTCAGCAACATTAGGAGAAGGCACCAGGATAGCCGGTTTCCCTGCCACACACAGTTCGCTTAGTGTGACGGCACCGGCCCTTGCAATAACAGCATCAGCAACTGCATAGGCAAGATCCATCTCCCTTATAAACTCATAAACAAAGAATTTCTCCAGACCGTTTTTTTCTACAAGAGTAACAGCATCGGTATAACCCGCCTTGCCGGTCTGCCAGATCAGCTCAATACCGTTATCCCTTATCAATCCGAAGTTTTCTATTATACTGCGGTTTATGCTGCCTGCCCCGAGGCTTCCGCCGGTAACCAGCAAAACCTTTCCTTTGCCGCCGACGCCAAAACGGGCAGCAGCCTCACTGCGTCCGGCTGACGAACCCTGTAATCCGCGGCGGACAGGATTGCCTGTCAGCACTATCTTGTCAGCCTGAAAATATCTCTCCATGCCCTCCCATGCAACACAGATCCTTTTGGCATGTTTACCAAGCATCCTGTTGGTAACCCCTGCAAAGGAGTTCTGTTCCTGTATCAGTAAGGGAATCCCTTTCGATGCCGCTGCACGGGCCACGGGACCACTGGCATAACCGCCGACACCGACAACAACATCAGGCCTGAACCGGTTGAGTATTTTGTGCGACCTGACCATACTTGCCAGAAGATTAAAGAAAAATAAAAGGTTCTTCACCGTCACCCTTCTCTGGAAACCTGTAACGGGAAGTCCGATGATAGAGTATCCTGCGGCAGGGACCCGTTCCATCTCCATTTTATGCCTTGCCCCGACAAACAGGATCTCTGCACTCGCATCTATCTCCTTCAGCGCATCAGCTATGGCAATTGCAGGGAAAACATGTCCACCCGTACCACCACCACCTATTAATATTTTAAGCCTCCCTTCCGTCATCTTCCTCTGTTTCTGCTTCGTTATTCTCGTTTTTGTTAACTCCGTGGCTGACACTTATTATTATACCAAGCGCTATACTGGTAAACACGAGGGATGAACCCCCCATACTTACAAGTGGCAGCGGCTGTCCGGTCACCGGAAGCAAGTTGACCACCACAGCCATATTTATCATGGCCTGGATCACAATACTCAAAGCCAGGCCGATCGCAAGAAATGCCGGAAACGTTCGCTGGCTCCTTTTTACGATCAGTCCGGCCCGGTAAAGCAGCCACAGGTAAAAGAACATGACTATAAGCCCCCCAATCAGACCATATTCCTCTATTATTATAGCATAAATGAAGTCTGAATAAGGATGCGGCAGAAAATTACGCTGTGAACTGTTGCCCGGACCCTTTCCAAGCATCCCGCCAGTGGCAATTGCAATCTTTGATTGCTCAACCTGGTAGTTGCTGTCGCCCGACTTTGTAACGAAACTGTCGATCCGGTTCCGCCAGGTACCAAGTCTGCCCTCCGACTGGCTGTACATTGCAATTGTAATGAACAGCGACAAAAACAGGACGCCGGCCCCCATCAATCCGAAAAGATATTTTGCCCTTACCCTGCCGATGAACATTAGAATAATGCAGGTCGCAAAAAGGATAAAGGCAGTTGACAGGTTTGCAGGCATTATCAGTGCACATATAGCCAGAACAGGAAGGAGAAGCTGGAGAAATGCATTTTTGTCCTCCTTGATCTCATTCTGGGTTCGTGAAAGAACCCGCGCCAGGTACATTATCAGTGACAGCTTTGCAAAATCACTTGTCTGAATTGTAAATCCCAGCCCCGGAAGTGTTAACCATCGTGATGCCTGGTTAATTGTGGTTCCCATCATCAGGGTCAGCACCAGCAGCAGGACAGCTGCATAAAGAAATAGCTGGGACAGCCGTGAATAAAACTTGTACGGGACCATGTGCGTGATGAAAATCATGGCAAGCCCCACCAGCATAATAGTGAAATGTTTCAGGATATAATAGGCAGTATTGCCGCCCTGGGCACGGTATGCCAGGGTGCCTGTCGAGCTGTATACCGCAAGCAGCGAAACGATCGACAAAAAGATGATAAGCGCCCATATCACCTTGTCTCCCTTAAGATATCTGAATATTCCCGTCATAATCAAATTACAGGTTCTTTACACAACTTTTAAACTGGCGCCCCCTGTCCTCGAAATTCTCAAACAGGTCGAAACTCGCACATGCCGGTGAAAGCAACACGGTATCGCCATTTTTAGCCAGGTAGTAGGCCGAACGGACAGCTTCCTCCATGGATGCAGCCTCCACCACTGTCGGGACCACATCCCTGAAGGTATCCAACAGCCTGGAGTTATCCTTCCCAAGGCATATCAGGGCACGAACCTTATCTCCCGCAAGGTCTGTAAGCTGCGAATAATCATTCCCCTTGTCAATCCCGCCGGCGATCCACACAACCTTCCTCGTCATACTCTCCAGTGCATACCAGGACGAATTGACATTGGTAGCCTTGGAATCATTAACAAAGTCGATCCCGTGGACTCTCAATACCGGTTCAAGCCTGTGCTCAATACCCTGAAAATCTGACAAACTGTCCCGTATCACCTCTTTCCTGATACGAAGCAACTGGCCAGCTATTCCTGCAGCCATAGAATTGTAGATATTATGCCTGCCTTTTAATGATAATTCTTCCAGTGTCATCTCAATAGTATTGTTTGGTGTTGATATGATCATCCTGCCATTCTCAATATAGGCGGACTGACCTTCCTTTTTCTCGATTGAAAATGAATACTTTCTTGCAACAATGTTACGCCTGTTGATTTCTCCGGCAGTTACGGCATCATCACCGCACCAGACAAAAGCATCCTCTCTGACCTGATTTTCGGTTATCATGAACTTGGCGCCGGCATATCTCCCAAGATCATTATCATACCGGTCCATATGGTCGGGGGTAATATTGAGGAGCACTGCAATGTCGGGTCTGAAGCCGGTAATTCCCTCAAGCTGGAAACTGCTTAATTCAATTATGCAGACTTCATGAACTTTCTCTGCCACCATCCGTGCAAAACTTTTACCTATATTTCCGGCAAGCCCTGCATTCATACCACCCTTCTGAATCATATGGTGCAGCAGCGACGCTGTTGTTGTCTTGCCGTTACTGCCGGTTATCCCTACCTTGACTGCCTGTGTATACCTTGAGGCAAACTCTATCTCTGAAATTACCGGTATTCCTCTCTTTTTGGCGTTGATAACAAAAGGTGCAGAAAAAGGGATTCCCGGACTTATGATAAGCTCACCGGCGCCTGCAAGAATTTCCTCACTGTGCCTGCCTTCTTCCCACTCAACACCAAGCTCTTCAAGCTCTTTCCTGTAGGACGGCTTAATTGTCCCTGAATCAGAAACAAAAACATCAAAGCCTTCCCTGCAGGCCAGCACAGCAGCTCCTGTACCGCTCTCTCCTCCACCAAGTATGACGATTCTTCTTCCCATCAGTCAAAGTTTATCCTACCTTATCTTAAGTGTTACAACCGATATAACCGCCAGTAAGATCCCGACAATAAGAAACCTCATGACTATTTTAGGTTCGGGATATCCTTTCAGCTGATAATGATGATGAAGCGGTGCCATCCTGAAAATCCGCCTGCCTTCACCATATTTCCTTTTGGTGTATTTAAACCAGCTTACCTGGATAATTACTGAAAGGCTCTCCACAAAGAATATCCCGCAAAGGACAGGAATAAGCAGCTCCTTGCGTATCAGGATCGCAAAAACGGCAATGATACCCCCTATCGACAGGCTCCCGGTATCTCCCATAAAGACCTGCGCCGGAAAAGAATTATACCACAAAAAGCCGACGGCGGCCCCCACAAACGCAGCCATATAGATGACCATCTCCCCGGTAAAAGGGATGTACATAATATTCAGATAATCTGAATAGATTATGTTTCCCGAAAGGTACGCGAGGATACCCAGTGTGGTCCCGATTATTGCAGAAAGCCCCGTTGCCAGTCCGTCCAGTCCGTCAGTCATATTGGCCCCATTAGACACTGCTGTGACTATCAGTATTATACAAGGTATGAACACCAGCCAGCTCCATTTTGCAGCCTTGTCACCAAGGAACCAGATCAGGTATGCATAGTCAAATTCATTTTGTTTCAGGAAAGGAATTGTGGTTTTGGTATTCTTAACATCGGTAGTAACAAAACCATGCGGCCTTGGAGGCATTCCTGTTTCCTCCACGGCTTCAACCCTTAGTTCCTGGTCCGGCTTCAACACCTTCTCCCTTACAATTATATCTTCGTTAATAAGCATTGTCACACCTACTATCAGTCCGAGCACCACCTGCCCAAGTATCTTTACCCTTCCGCTCAGACCGGCCTTGTCCTTTTTGAAAACCTTGATATAATCGTCGGCAAAGCCAACCATACCAAGCCATACGGTAGTAAACAGCATCAGTATGATATATATGTTTTGCAGGTTCCCGAAAAGGAGAGTGGGTACTATGATTGACAGCAGGATTATCAATCCGCCCATCGTCGGGGTGCCCTTTTTCTCCAGTTGCCCTTCAATACCAAGGTCACGCACTGTTTCACCTATCTGCTTTTTCCGCAGGACCTCTATTATCTTTCTGCCGAAAAGCAGTGATATGACCAGCGAGAGGATGCTCGCCATCGAGGCCCGGAATGAGATATAATAGAACACACCCGCACCTGGGAAATCTATATCCTGCAACCAGTCAAAAAGATAGTATAGCATTATCCCGTTGTTTTATTAAGGTTAAACGCCGACCTGACAACCTCCCTGTCGTCAAAATGGTGCCTCACTCCTGCGATCTCCTGGTATGTTTCATGACCTTTACCGGCAACAAGCACAAAATCACCTTTTCCGGCAATTGAGCAGGCTACCCTTATAGCCTCTTTCCTGTTGCTGATACACAGCACTTTGTCTCTTTCGCCTTCCTCAATACCTGTAAGCATCTCATTTATTATTTCATCCGGATCTTCAGAACGCGGGTTATCGGACGTGAGAATGACCTTACTGCTGTTTGCGGCAGCAATAGCTGCCATTACCGGCCTTTTCCCCCTGTCCCTGTCCCCGCCGGCCCCGGTCACCGTTATCAGCCGGGACCTGCCTCCAAGCATCTGCTTTATGGCCCTGACTACATTCTCAAGCGCATCGGGTGTATGGGCATAATCGACAATTGCCGTTATGCCATCAGCCGACCTTATTGTCTCAAACCTGCCCTCAACCGGGGTAAGTGTGCTGATAACCCTCAAAACCTCGCCGGCATCGGCTCCCAGAAGGACGCCGCCGGCATATACGGCCAGTATATTGGATGCATTGAATGCACCAATAAAATTAACCCATACCTGGCTGCCATTAATATCAAGCAGCATCCCGGCCTGATCCTTCTCAACAATGCTGCCCCGGAAATCAGCCATTGACTTCATTCCAAAGCTTTTCACCATGGCCCCGGTATTCTGTACCATGAACCCCGAGTTCCTGTCATCTTTGTTGACTAGTGCAAAAGCATCTCCCTGAAGTGTATCGAAAAACCGCTTTTTAGCCTTCAGATACTCATTATATGATCCGTGATAATCAAGGTGGTCATGGCTGATATTGGTGAAAATACCGCCGGCAAAATGAAGTCCCCCTATCCGCTGCTGGACAATAGCGTGGCTGCTGACCTCCATAAAACAGTATTCACAACCGGCCCTTTCCATCCCGCTCAAAAGACGGTTAATTGTTACCGGATCGGGAGTCGTATGGGTAGCCTGGATTTTCTCTTCCCCAACAATATGACCGACCGTCGATATCAGCCCGGCCCGGTTCCCCATTGCAGTGAACAGCCTGAACAGGAGGGTGGCAGTAGTTGTTTTCCCGTTAGTCCCAGTAACCCCTGTCAGTTTTATCCTGCGCGAAGGATGGTCAAACATGGCTGAGGCCATAATCCCCAAAGCAGATGCACTGTCGGCTACCTGTACATAACAGACTTCTTCCCTGAGGTTCGCGGGCATTGTCTCACAAATAACAGCAGCAGCTCCATTTGATACGGCACTTTCAATAAATGAATGTCCGTCCTGGCCGGTTCCCCTGATGGCAAAATATATGCTGCCCTCTGTCACCCTGCGGGAATCAAACTCCAGGCTGCCGGCATCCAGTCCGGTATCTCCCTTTACACAGGTAACACCAACATCATCAAGCAGATATTCAAGCTTTTTCACCACCAGGTATTCTATATTAGTTTATACTCATTTCCAGCATTATTCTCCGGCCGGGTGTTGCAAGCGATCCAGGCACAAGGGACTGTGAATTGACCTTGCCCCGGCCCCTGGCATCAACTACCAGCCCCCTGTTCTCAAGCAGGTAGAGGGCATCACTCAGTGTCATATCTACCACGTTCGGAACATATTCATCAACAATGGTCCTGCCCCTCAATTCAACAAAGGAATCCCTCCTGGTTGTAGTAACCCACTCGGCAGGCTCTCCGTTTTTCAGGGCAGGGATCCCGAAATATGCAAATACGGTCTCAAGATCATTTAAATTACCCGACTTCGAAAACGGGGGGTCGTGATCAACCGACCTTCTGGCAACCAGCGGCTCATGCATATCAAGGCTGGTAGAATAAACCTTATCGGCGATCTCCCTGAACACCGGGCCGGCCACCAGGTTCCCGTAATACACATTGTTGGAAGGCGAGTTCACCACCACAATGCACGAGTACCTGGGGTTGTCGGCGGGAAAATAACCTACAAACGAGGCCTGGTGACTCACCCTGGAATCCATTATATATCCGTACTTCTCATTAGCGATCTGTGCTGTACCTGTTTTACCCGCAATCCTGTAGTTAGCATTCCTGAGGTTAATCGCGGTACCCGATTCAACGACTCCTTCAAGCATTTTCCTGGCGCTTCGTATCGCCCTGGGAGAACTTATTGACGGGTTGATGACCCTTGTGGGAAAAACCTCCACTGTATTGCCATGATACCTGAGTTCACTCACAAACTTTGGCCTGACCATTCTGCCTTCATTGGCTATTGCATTGTAAAAGGTCAGAATCTGCAAGGGAGTCATCCTGACCTCGTAACCTATAGACATCATTGGCAATGAGATACCCGACCACAACCTGTCACCCGGATGTTTTATCTCCGGCCTGCCCTCGCCCCGTATCTCCACTCCCGTTTTCTGGTTAAGGTTCATCCGGTACAGCTTGTTAATGAATTCCTGCTCCCTGCCCCTGTAAAACCGGTCTATGAGCTTTGCCACACCAACGTTTGACGAGAGCTCAAAGACCTCCTGCACGGTTATTCTACCGTGGCCGTCCCGCCTTGAATCGGCAATTCTCTGGTCATAAAAATATATCTCTCCCGATCCGGTATCTATACTGTCTTCCAGCTTAATATACCCATCTTCAAGCGCCACCAGCAGAGACATGAGTTTAAATGTGGATCCCGGTTCCGTACTTTCACCAAGTGCATAGTTATATGTTTCCGAATAACCTCCCCGGCTGTTTCTTTCGAGGTTTGCAATGGCCTTTATCTCACCTGTCTGCACCTCCATCAGGATAGCTGTACCGTGATTTGCCCTGTGTGCTATCAGTTGCCTTAGCAGTGCATTCGTAGCAACATCCTGGATATCTATATCTATAGTCGTGACAACATCCAGACCGTGGCGCGGTTCAACTTCATTCCTGTCATTAAGCGGCATCCAGGCATTGCCCGATATCCTCTGCATAAGCTTAAGCCCTTCCACCCCACTGAGCTGAATGTCATACGCACCTTCTATACCGACTATATTGCCCGATTCGCCTTTTGTGGTATATCCTATTGTTCTTGATGCAAGATTCCCGTGCGGCTGAAATCGCTGATTGTCCTGAATAACGATTAAACCGCCGGTATTCTGGCCCAGCCTGAAAAGAGGAAAACGCCTGATCTCCCTGAGCTGGTCAAATGAGACCCTGCGCCCTATCAGGTGGAATCTTTTCCACTCCTGACGCGCCCTGATAAGTTCAGCCCTCCATGCGGCCGCACTTTTCCCTTCGAACATACCGGCCAGGGCAAAACAAAGAGAATCAATATTCTCATTGAAGATCCTTTCTGTCATTCCGGCAGCCCTCAGATCCATCCTTACCTCGTAGTAGGGCATTGAAGTTGCAAGCAGACGGTTTCCGGAAGCATATATATCACCTCTGTTGGGTTCAATTGTTATATCCCTTATCGTCATGCGGCTTGCCATTTCCTGCCACATGCTTCCCTCTGCAAATTGTATATACATGGTTTTTCCTGCGACAACAACAGCAAACAGGATAATACCGAAATAGACCAGCGCTACTCTCCACAATATGTCCTTCTTTACTGACATTTCTTATCTGCGTTTTCGTCCGACCACAATTTTCTTCGGAGGTTCGAGAGATGCAGACAGGTCAAGATTCCTTTTTTCCAGAAGCTTGAGAACCTCCGACTGCCGGCTCAGATGCATAAGCTCGGCCGATACTGTTATTGCTTCTGCCCTGAGTTCCTTTAGCTCAGACTGAAGCTCACCGCTCCTCCTGACGAGTTTCTCTGCATGATAACGGTTGCCTATATAAAATATCGCAAGCACAGCCAGGAAGATAATGAAAGGTAGCTGCCTCATTACAAAGTCCCTGGTCAGCACACTCCCATCGATAAAATCTCTGACGGAACCTGCTGCCGGTTCTTTCTTTTTCTCCGGCTTCTCATCGATAAACTCCCTGCCTTTTTCCATGCCCTCCATATACTGGTTCATATTAACTACGTTCGGCTATTCTTAAGCGCGCACTCCTTGCACGGCTGTTGGCCCTGATCTCGGTATCACCTGCAACTATGACTTTTCTTGTTACAAGCCTGAAAGGTACCAGGGGGTTGCCGAAAAAGTCCTTGTCAAGGCTGCCTTCCGGTTTTCCGGTGCGCATGAAGTTTTTAACCATTCTGTCTTCCAGTGAATGGTAGGATATCACCACCAGTCTGCCACCCTTGCTTAAACTGAGAAGCACCTGCAGGAGCATCTGCCGGAGCACCTCCAGTTCATTGTTCACCTCTATCCTCAGCGCCTGGAAAATCCTTGCAAGGTATTTGCTCTCCTGACGTTGCGGGGCAAAACCCGAGACTACCCCGATCAGGCTTTCCATATCCGAATACTTATTCTCTCCCCGGTTCTGAACAATTGCCCGGGCTACCCTGTTTGCTCCCGGAACCTCTCCGTAATCCCTAAGGATCCTTTCGATATCATCCTGGCTGTATTCATTAAGAATATCAGCAGCCGTAACCCGGGCATCCCGGTTCATGCGCATATCGGGTCGGTTGCCTGACCTGAATGAAAAACCACGTTCGGGATCATCAAGATGGTGGGAGGAAACTCCAAGGTCGGCCAGTATGCCGTCAACCATGTTTACCTTGTGATACCGCAGAAAATTCCTGAAAAACCTGAAGTTACTCCTGATAAACACAAACCGGCTGTCGGTTATCTTTCGCGACGCCTCCTCAGCATCGGCGTCCTGATCGAAGGCGATCAGCCTGCCTTTGTCCAGACGTGAAAGAATTTCCCTTGAATGTCCGCCACCACCGAAAGTAAGATCGACATAAGTGCCTCCCTGACAGATATTCAGTCCGTCAACGCTCTCTTTCAGAAGAACAGGTTTATGGTAAACCATGGCTTATGCACTACTTTCAGATTCACCCATAATTTTTTCTGCAAGCACGGCAAAATCATCAGCCTCACCCGCCTGTTTATCATAAAAGTCCTTGCTCCAGATCTCTATCTTACCATCCTGTCCGGCAAGCACAGCTTCGCTTTCGATCTCTACCAGATCCAGAAGCCTTCTCGGTATAAGCAACCTGTTGCTGGCATCAAGAACTACCTCAGCAGTGCCTTTGTAGAACCCTCTAAGGAACTGGCTGTGCTCCCTGTTGTAAGGATTTATTTTCGAACGTATTATCGAGTTTTGCCGGTCCCACTCATCCATCGGGAACAATACAAGGCATTGTTCAAACACATCTTTCTTGACCACAAACCTGTCAGTGGTCGCAGGAGGCATTTGTTTCTTGAATGCCGCAGGCATTATCACCCTGCCCTTTGCATCGACCCTGCACGTGTAATCGCCAATGAATGTTGCCATACAAATTGCTTTGAATAGGTAAAAATAAACAAAAAATATCCACTTCCACCCACTTTACTCCATTTTTCGCCACTTTGTTGATAACTTTTTTATCAATTCTTGCTAAATTTACATTTACAAAGCACTACTTACTATACCGATGACCGAAGAGAAAAAAGTACCGGAACCCGTCAAAATTGATGTTGACGAGATCTTCAGGAACAAGAACCCGCGATTATACAGATTACTTCCGGGTTTTATCCTGGGATATATCAAACGTACGATACACCAGGATAAGATAAATGAGGCCCTGGAAAACTACAAAGATGAATACGGCCTTGATTTTATCAGGGTTATCCTGGAACGCATGGGCATAGATTATGCTGTAAGGGGAGAGGAGAACATCCCGCGAGGCGGAAGAAACATTTTTGTTTCCAATCACCCGCTAGGGGGACTTGACGGAATGATATTCCTCGACATAATAGGAAGACACCATACAAAAGTCAAATTCATAGTTAATGACCTGCTTCTTAACCTGCGAAATCTTGAACCGGTATTCGTACCTGTAAACAAGCACGGACGCCAATCCACCGAATATGCAAGAAGAATTGAAGAGCTATACAGATCTGATTACCAGGTGCTCTATTTCCCGGCAGGGATCTGCTCAAGGAAGCAGGGCAGGATTATAACCGACCTCGAATGGAAAAAGAATTTCATAAAAAAGGCCGTTGATCACAAGCGCGATATTGTTCCGGTCCATTTTGAAGGTAAAAATTCAAAATTCTTCTACCGCCTTGCCAATGTTCGCAAAGCTATGGGTATCAAGGCTAACATTGAAATGTTCTACCTTCCTGACGAAATGTTCAGTCAGAGCGGTCAAAAAATAAGTGTTACGATTGGTAACCCGATACCGTGGGAAAGATTTGATAAATCCAGGTCTCTTGCGGAGTGGGCGGGAGAAGTAAGAAAAGAGGTCTATCGGCTTGCAGAAAAATGACCTGTGCAAATTATTCGAATGTTTTGCAGCAGTCGTTCGAAAAAAGTATTATTTTAGCAGTCCGGTGCAGGCATGTTTTTTGGTTTAGTAATTAACCGGGAGAATTCTAACCTTTGTTTCTTATATGGAACCTATCATAGCTCCGGTAAGTCCCGACAAGATCGAGCAAGAGTTGACTCCTTCGAAGTTCGTGAGGGAAACAAACAATGCGGGTAACGAACTGTACATTGTCGATCATATCGATTCACCCAACATTCTGACCGAAATTGGCAGATTGAGGGAATTGAGCTTCAGGCGGGCCGGAGGTGGTACAGGTAAAAAAACAGACCTTGATGATTTTGACACCTCTGATGAGCCTTACAAGCAATTGATCGTATGGGACCCAAAACACAGGGAAATACTCGGCGGCTACAGGTTCTACATTCCTCCGGCTGACAAGCCCGTGAACAGCGAAAGGTTTGCTACCTCCAGACTCTTCAGGTTTTCCGACAGGTTTGTATCGGACTATCTTCCTTACCTTATAGAGCTTGGCCGGTCATTTGTGCAACCCGCTTACCAGTCCACCGCCAGGGCAAGAAAAGGGCTGTTTGCACTTGACAACCTGTGGGACGGGCTTGGTGCAATTATGGTTGATAACCCGAAAATGAAATATTTTTTCGGCAAGGTAACCATGTACAGCCGTTTTAACCAGGAAGCAAGAAACCTGATACTTTTTTTCCTGCAAAAATATTTCCCTGATGCTGATGAACTTGTAAGACCCAAAGATCCCCTGGATCTTAATATGGATATTACCACGCTGGAAAAGTCATTAAACGGTAAGGATTATGCAGAAGATTACAAAAAACTTTCCCAGTATGTGAGAAGTCATTCTGAGGTCATTCCGCCCCTTATAAATGCATATATGAACCTCTCCCCGTCAATGAAGGTATTCGGGACAGTTATAAATGAGAGCTTTGGCGGCGTTGAAGAGACCGGCATCATGATTACCATGAACGACCTCTACGAAAAGAAGGTGAACAGGCACGTTTCCACTTATCAGAGGGTCAAGTACTTCATATCCAAAAGACACTGACAAAGCGGCATATCTCACCAAAGCCTCAGTAAGACCTCTGGTTCCTGGCCTCTATGTAATTTATAAAAGAGGTGTTAACCACCTTGTTGCCACCGGGTGTGGGGTAGTTACCGGTAAAATACCAGTCACCCCTGTCGTTGGGGCAGGCTTTATGAAGGTTTTCAATTGTCTGGTACACGATCTCAACATCGGCCCTGACATCTTCCGGTTTAAGAAGCTCAGTGATCTTTGAAGATATCTCAGCCGGGGAGAACGGTTTGTATATCTCCTTTACATAATTGACCACCTGCTCTCTGGGAAGCAGTTGCTGCTCTTTGGAAAGGTGGTAAACCTCGTCGATAATATCCTGCCTGCCGGTTTCCTTAAGGAGGGAAATTGTCGCATGGAACGCAACGAAATCGGTCAGCTTCGTCATGTCAATGCCGTAACAGTCAGGATACCTTATTTGTGGAGATGAGGATACAATCACTATCTTTTTTGGCCCGAGCCTGTCAAGAATTCTTAAAATACTCTTCTTCAGTGTAGTTCCCCTTACAATTGAATCGTCAATAATAACAAGGTTGTCAACACCTTCATTTATGGTCCCGTAAGTTATATCATATACATGGCCAGCAAGATCATCCCTTGCTTTTTCCTGTGAAATGAAAGTCCTCAGCTTCACATCCTTTATGGCTATCTTTTCAACCCTGGGCCTGGCAGCTATCAACCCGGCAATCTCTTCCCTGGTAAGGTTGCTCCCGTCACGGAAAATTATCCTGGTCTTCTCCTCCAGCATGTGGTTCTCAATCCCTTTTATCATGCCATAGAAGGCTGACTCTGCCGTATTGGGGATATACGAAAACACCGTATTCTCAAGGTCGTTACCTACAGCAGAAAGTATCTGTGGTGTAAGCAACTCTCCCAGCTTCTTTCTTTCCCTGTATATATCGGCATCACTGCCGCGTGAAAAATAGATCCTTTCAAAAGAGCAGGCCATCCGCTCCTGCGGCACCCTGATCATCCTGTCAATTATCCTGCCGTCCTTCTTCACAAGGAGGGCATGGCCGGGACTCAGCTCTGTCACCTTCTCCAGGGGGACATTCATTACTGTCTGTATGACAGGTCTTTCAGAGGCGGCAATAACAACTTCATCATCATGATAATAAAATGCCGGCCTGATCCCCCAGGGGTCTCGTGCAACAAATGTATCCCCATGACCGATAATTCCGGCAATCGTGTAGCCGCCGTCCCAATCCTTGCTTGAATCCTCAAGTACCTTGTGCACATCCAGGTTGGTTTCGATAAGCCCGCTGATCTCGCAGTTGGTATACCCCTCATCCTTATACTTCCTGAAAAGAAGCTGGTTCTCTTCGTCAAGGAAATGGCCCACCTTTTCAAGTATTGTGACTGTATCTGAATATGCCTTGGGGTGCTGTCCGAGATCGATCAGTTTTCTGAACAGTTCATCTGTGTTGGTCAGGTTAAAATTGCCAGCCAGCACAAGATTCCTGGACTTCCAGTTATTTTCACGCATAACCGGGTGAACATGGTCAATAGTGGTATTACCGAAGGTTCCGTAACGCAGGTGCCCGAGATATATCTCACCGGCAAACGGAATATGATCCCTTGCATAGGCGGGATCTTCAAGCAGGGCAGGATCACTCTCCCCCACCATCTTGAAATGCCCGCTGATCTTCGCGAACACATCATTTATAGGCGACTGTGAATTTGATCTGTGCCTGAACAGGTATGGTTTCCCTGAGCAAAGGTCAAATTTGATACTCACAACGCCTGCGCCGTCCTGACCCCGGTTGTGCTGCTTTTCCATCAGCAGGTAAAGCTTGTCAAGGCCATATCTCCATGTTCCGTACTTCTCCTGGTAGTATTCGAGTGGTTTAAGAAGCCTTATAAGGGCAATGCCGCATTCATGCTTGATCTTGTCAGACATTTGTCATTTTTGTTTTGAGCCTGTAAATATATGACATATTTAAATGACTGCCGGCAGGCAGAACCGTTCGCGAAATGTTTACTCCCGGGCATAACGAAGAATGGCCCACGTGGCCAGGAAAGTCACAGCTTCAGTCCAGCGGTGGCAAATTTATACGACTGCTGACAATGAAAGAGTATGGATAATCCCGCCGAATCTTTCTCTGCAACTTAAGCGCCTCACTCCTGGTCCTGAAATCGCCGACATAGACCCTGAAATTGGGGGGATCATAATCAAGGTAGGTCTCTACATCGGGGTATTTATTAAAGAACTCGGCCCTTGCAGTTGTAGCATTCTGACGTGCACCCCGTCCCGATTGCGAGAAGATCCTGATGCGGTATCCCTGCATACCCTGTATTTCGCTATTGATCCTGATATGGCGGCTGACAAGTTCATCAATCCGCTCATCCTGGTTCAGTATAAGCATACCCCTGCCGCTGTCACCGGTTGCTGCTCCGTCATTGAGAGAAACCTGCCCGGACAGGTAAATTCCGGGAACCAAAACCATTATAAAAAACAAGCAAAGCTTCATAAAACCAGGTGATTAACAATAACAGGCCCGGATATGCCATATTTCTCAATTTGGCTGCCGTTCGCCACGGTGCAAATTAAACATTTCCGGTTTTAAAAACCAAACGGCATAATGATCTGGCAGTAAGAAAACGACTCTCCCCGGTCAGTTCATCTGAAGAATTGTCTTTTCTTCAACATATATGCTCCTTGTAAAGGGGAATGACCGGACGCTGATCTCCCCTTTCACCTCGACAGATGCCTGCCTCTCCAGGAAAAAACTAAACATAGATACAGCCCCTCTCAGGATATTTGCAAATTCCACCTTTAGCGGGAAAGTATACAGCTCAGACGACCTTGAAGGGATCAGTACATTGTCAACATTCCTGATCTTCCCGAGATACTCATCGTTCATATAAACATCAAGGTTCACATCGATTATCCTGAACCTGAGGAGAGAGGGATTTTTAATTGGCATCATTACCTCAAACTCCACTGAACGGTCGGCAAATCTGTTGAGGTTTATATCCTCTATCTCACCAACCTGAATACTTTCGGGACCAGCACAAGAAATAAGTGCCGAGGCTGCGATAAATAGAATCAATCTTGCTATATACCCCATGTAACCTTTTTAATCTGATAACTGTCAACAAGGTTGTCAAAATACACATTTTTTTTCAAATAAAAGCACAAAGGCAAACTAAAGAATATTTTAAAAAAATTTGACTGATCTTCTTATCTTTGAAGCTTTTCAGAAACTGTAAACCGATAACCGATGAGCTTCCTCAGAAAAACCAGGTCAGTCATGTCAAAGGCCTTCACCAGGTCACTCGACTATATTGAAATAATCGGGAATAAACTCCCCCACCCGGCAACCATATTTGCCCTGCTGGCGCTGATAGTCATCCTGCTGTCCACTCTTACATACTGGCTTGGCACCTCGGCAGTGCACCCGGTAGACCAGAGCGTGGTAACGGTAAATAACCTGCTTAGCGGCGACGGCATAAGGTGGATTTACACCAACATACTGCCCAATTTCCTGAGGTTCCCGCCGCTGGGCTACGTGCTTGTCGTAATGGTGGGTATCGGACTGGCGGAGGGCAGCGGACTCTTTGCTGTGATGATCAGGTCACTCGTACTCAGTGCACCTCCCAGGCTTATCACGATGGCCATCGTTCTGGCCGGGATTATTAGCGGACTGGCAGTTGAGGCAGGCTATGTAATTCTCATCCCCCTTGGCGCGATGCTGTTCCATGCCCTGGGCAGACATCCCATGGCGGGACTTGCCGCAGCCTTCTGCGGTGTAAGCGGCGGATTTGGCGCCAATTTCTTTATCGGTTCGGTAGACCCCATCCTCGCCGGGATATCAACCTCGGCGGCACAGCTTATCATACCCGAAATGGTGGTCAACCCCGCGGTTAATTACTATTTCATGATCGCTTCCAGCTTCGTGGTGCTGTTTGTGGGGACATGGGTAACCGACAGGGTTGTTGAACCAAGGCTCGGCAAATACGAGGGAACAACCGAGAAGTTTGCAATCCAGCAGCTCACCCCCGAAGAGAGAAAGGGGCTCAGGTGGGCAGGCATCTCCACCCTCATCTTCGTGGCGCTGATGAGCCTTACCGTAATACCCGGAAACGGACTGCTCAGGAATCCCGAGACCGGCTCCGTGCTCCATTCCCCGTTCTTTGACGGCATCATCATCGGCATCCTGCTCTTCTTCTTTATTCCTGCGCTGGTTTACGGCCGGATAACAGGAACAATCAGGAACGACAAGGATCTGATGAAGCACATCATCAAGTCGATGTCGGGCATGGGAGGATATATAGTGCTGGTCTTCTTCGCCGCCCAGTTTGTCTATTTCTTCAACCACAGTAACCTGGGCCTGATAATCGCTATCAAGGGAGCCTCCGGACTGAGGGATATAGGTTTTACGGGGCCGATGCTGATCGTCGCCTTCGTGTTTCTCTCGGCATTCATCAACCTGTTCATGGGAAGCGCATCGGCCAAATGGGCCATCATCGCACCGGTATTCATCCCCATGCTGATGCTGCTCGACAACCCTTATCATCCGGGCATTACGCAGGCTGCCTTCAGGATAGGCGATTCCCTCACCAACCTGATAACCCCTATGATGAGCTACTTTGCCCTCATCGTTACATTTGCCCAGAAATATGACGAGCGATACGGCATAGGCACCATCATATCGACCATGCTGCCGTACACCATATTCCTTACAATATTCTGGACGTTGCTTATGGTCGCGTGGGTTTACCTGGGAATTCCGCTCGGGCCCGACGGACCGATCTACATCCAGTAAAACCGGGATCGCCTGACAGAAACCCGGCCGGTGACCTGTGCCGTTCAGCATTCATCAAAACCCGATTTTGCCGGTCAGCTGCAGGTAATAGTTATTTCCCTTTCGGGGAAGTGAACGGAGCAGCGGGCTTAACCAGCGGGATAGCAGATGAAACGTTTGCTAAGGGAATGTCTGAATGCCATTGTGTTTTAAAGGACAGTCCATGCCGGATAGCTGCTGAACAGCTCGCCACAGGAGAGACGGCATGATGATCCTACCCGGGTCAGGATCCCTTTTCAAGGGCCTCTGCCACCTCATCGGTCACGTCAAGATTGTGCCAGACATTCTGCACGTCGTCGTCATCCTCAAACTCCTCAATGATCTTCAGCACCCTGACGGCATCGTTTACATCGAGCTGTTTGAGGTCATTCGGGATCCTCTGCAGTCCGGCATTCTCAGGCTCAATACCCAGCTCCTCAACTTTTTTGCGCACCTTGCCGAAATCCTCCATCGAAGTGGTGATATAGTAGACCTCCTCGTTAACCTCAATGTCCTCTGCCCCGGCATCTATAACCTCAAGCTCAAACATCTCGGCATCATCTATCTTCTCTTTCGGCACCGTTATGATCCCCTTCCTGTCAAAGATGAACCCCAGCGAACCGTGGGTGCCAAGGTTCCCGCCCCTCTTGTTGAAAATTGACCTTATGCTGCCTACCGTTCGCAGATGGTTGTCAGTCAGGCACTCTATAAATACAGCAACTCCGTTGGGTGCATAACCTTCAAAAGTCATTTCCTGCAGGTTGGATGGGTCCTTGTCCGCCTTGTTTATCGCCCTCTCAATATTATCCTTGGGCATATTGACACCCTTGGCGTTCGCTATGGCAAGCCTGAGCCGCGGATTGGCCTCGGGGTCGGGTCCTCCCTCCCTTACAGAGACATCGATCTCCTTTACAATGCGTGAAAATATCTTGCCCCTTTTGGCATCAAGAGCCCCCTTTTTCCTCTTTATGGTCGACCATTTACTGTGTCCTGACATAAGTTGCTCAATTTTTAACAAAGATAATTTATTTCCGTTTTTTTTACCAACTCCGGGATATCACTCTCCGGCTGTTATCATCAACCCTTGCAGCACGGGCATCTTGACCCTCATAATAGTACCACCGCTTTGTTATTCAACCCGCAAGATGTAACTTTGTGCAGATTTTCCAAACCGGGTCTCACCATAAGGACTTGATACATGCCCCTGAAAAACACTAAAATATCAACCGGCCCCGAAGCCGGTCTGCTTACTTCGCCGGATAGCCGCAGGCTCTATATAGAGACCTACGGCTGCCAGATGAACGTGAGTGATTCGGAGGTGGTGGTCTCTATCATGCAGGATAACGGTGTTGCATATACATCAGAGCCTGAGCATGCCGACATAGTACTCATCAATACATGCTCTATCAGGGAGAACGCAGAGCAGAGGGTGTGGGGCAGGCTTGAACTGTTCAGGCAGATGAAAAGAAAGAACCCCGCACTGCTGGTTGGGGTCATAGGTTGCATGGCCGAGAGGCTCAAGGAGAAGCTGCTTGAAGAAGAACACCTGGTCGACCTGGTGATCGGGCCCGATGCCTACAGGGAGTTGCCCGCACTCCTTGAAGAGGCCGGGACCGGACAGAAGGCAATAAACGTACTGCTGAGCCGGGAAGAGACCTATGCCGATATCAGTCCCGTCAGGTATGACAAAAACCGGGTGTCAGCCTTTGTTTCGATAATGAGGGGATGTAACAATTACTGCGCCTACTGCGTGGTTCCCTTTACCCGGGGACGTGAACGCAGCAGGGACCCTGAGTCGATAATCAGGGAGATTGACGATCTTGCAGCCAAAGGATACAGGGAGGTAACCCTTTTGGGCCAGAATGTAAATTCCTACAACTGGAACAAGGACAACGGTTCATCAACCGGCTTCGCCGCGCTGCTTGGCATGGCGGCCCGCAGGCATCCCGGGGTAAGGATGAGGTTCTCCACCTCCCACCCCAGGGACATCAGCGACGATCTGTTGCTGACCATTGCCGGGAACCCCAACATATGCAAGCATATCCACCTGCCGGTACAGTCGGGAAGCAGCAGGATCCTCAAACTGATGAACCGTGGCTATACCAGGGAAGAGTACCTGGAGAGAATTGCTGCTATCAACAGGATCATCCCCGGCTGCGCCATTTCAACAGATATCATTGCCGGCTTCTGCAGTGAGACTGAAGATGATCACCGGCAAACAAAATCCCTGATGGAGGAGGTTGGTTATGACTTTTCCTTTATGTTCAAGTATTCAGAGAGGCCTGATACAGCTGCCGCAAGGAAACTGACCGACGATGTGCCGGACAATGTGAAGTCGCACAGGCTCACAGAGATAATAGAGCTGCAGGGCAGACTTTCCGCCCGGAGCAAGAAGTCCGACATTGGCAGAACCTTTGAGGTGCTTGTTGAAGGGACTTCAAAAAAATCGGCCGACGAACTGTTCGGCCGCACCTCGCAGAACAAGGTGGTGGTGTTCCCGGCCGGCAGCCATAAGCCCGGAGACTATGTAAACGTTAAGATCACCCGTTCCACACCGGCCACCCTTATTGGGGTGGCAAGATCCGGTCAGCCGGAGATCCTGAAAGCCGGAGATACTGACAGCCGGAGATACTGACAGCCGGATACCCTTATAGCAGCATACCCCCGTAAGCCCAAAACCCTGATAACCGGTTTCCAACGGCACCGTTTAATCTGAGGGGAATATGAGGTCAAGCAGGTCACGGCTTCCGGCGGGATCAGCCGACATCACTGCGACAACCTCACCACCGGACTCCCGGGCAGCATAACCAGCCATACTTAATCCTTCGGCTATCATACCGGCATCCGGCAGAGGATCAGTCCCCGAAGACCTGACCAGCAGTATATCCTGCTTCCCGTCCTCACCGGCAACACCAAGGTGCCAGAGTTCAAAATCATCCAAACCTTCAAAAATATGTGCCACACCAGGTACGGTATTCCTTACCCCGATTATCCCCCTGATCATTCTTATGCCGTCTTCAAGACCTTTAAACGGATACCTGCTGAGCAACCCGGGTATTACCGGCCCCGGCATCCCGGGTTCTGAAACACCTGATCCTGAAACATCGCCTGCCGCCCCGCCTATCCGGTTTGCCAGCACCTCTGCGGCCCTGAGTGATAGTTCACGGGCCCTGTCGCTGCCTGAATAGTTTATGAGTGACAGGTAATAATCTCCCGAGCACATCTGGTACTGGAACCGGTTCATACAATAGCCTGTGCTGGCTGGCCCGCCTTCTTCACAACCGTGTACCGAAACAGAAAAGATCCCGTATGCTGCAACAGGGCTATCCATGCGGTAAAGCTCAAGCCTGAAGCTTTCCCCTTCCCACTGTATCTCCTGGAGCGCCATCCTGTCAAAACCGTATTCATAATAGAGGTCCGCAGCCCCGTTTATAAGCCCCCACAGTGCTCCGCCCACATATATCTCACTCCTTGATATTTCAGCACCGGGCAGGTCGGAGGGTGCCAGTACCGGCATATCGGCAATTGTGCTGCCCGGAGTTCCCCCATGAACAGTGCTTCCCGAACCGGGCAATATGTAATAAGGCCGGACTTCCCGAATGTTACCGGCAGCCCCGCTACCGGATGGTCCAAATGGAAAAATGCATACCAAAAACAATACGCAAAGATTTTTACCCATAAACTGCTTTTTATATCAACCCCGTAATATTTAT
>SLOE01000047.1 GCA_007132715.1 Bacteroidales bacterium | reverse complement strand
TCCTGTTCTTGCTATTATGTTTTGTTGCCTTGCCGGCGAATTCCGATTTGCTTCCGCCGGCTCATTTCTGTACGGGGCAATATTTCATGCAGCGTCCGCAGCTGTAGCAGTCGCCCCTGTTTGGTTCATAGTCCGTCCGGCGTCTGATAATGTATTGTGAGATAAGGAACAGTCCCGCCACCAGTCCGATAAACGCCCCCGTAAACCATGCTCCCGTGTAGAAGGAGGCCTGAATTGTTTTCGCACTCTCTGCAAGTTCATCCAATGTCCTGTCTGATCCCAGAAATGTCTGCACATCCAGATTTCCCATTTCATCCATGATTGCCGGCTCTTCGATGAGAAGGTGTGCGAGATAAACATCGGGATGAGCCTTTGCCAGGAAGACGTGTGATGATGACAGCGCAAGTCCGCCAATAAGCATCAGCAAAGGTATTATTGCTGCATAAAGCAGGAACTTCCCGGTACGGCCCTTTATGTCGTGTACCAGCTTGTCGGGCGTCGGTTTGTCTATGGCTCCGAAAGGGCACGAGTCGGCACAAAGTTTACACTGGATACACTGGTTGGGAGTGATCGAAAGGTGGCGCTTTGAGAACATTGATGTGACCTTGAGCAATGCGCCGTAGGGACAAACAAACCGGCAGTAGGGCCTTGCCACGAACATACCGATCAGCAGGAAAGATATGCCCAGGACGATAAGGTGGAATTCGGCGCCCATCCTGAATATTCCCACGAAGGGGTCGTAGCGGCATATGATGAAATCTGTACCGGTTGCCGCGTAAAGTACTGCCAGCGCAAGATAGACAAACGGGAACATGCCCAGTGATTTCTGAACCCATACCGGTACCTTTACAGGCCTGACTATAACAAGGTCCTGGATGACGCCCAGGGGGCAGGCTGATGCACAGAACACCCTCCCGAAAGAGAGGCTGAAGATCAGGGGCAGTATGAAGAAGGCTATCACAGTATATGAAACCGCGTATGCCGGATCAGATAGCGACAGAACCATATTTTGTACCGAGCCGACCGAGCAGATACAGCCCTCCCGCCAGAAGCCGAAATAGAGCAATGCTCCGACGGACAGCCACAGGATCCATTGCCTGGAACGTTTTTTTATCGCCAGCCACGAAGTTAAAAGCAGGAAACCCAGCAGCACGATCACGTCGCCATATTCAAGAGCCAGTGCGCGGGGCTCGGGAGTGGTTACTTCAGGGAACTCATAGCCCGATTCAAATTCCGGCGCCGGAAAACGCTGCTGTGAGTATGTCTCTGCCGGCAGAGCTGTCATCACAAACAGCAGGAGAGGCAATATGATGGTTTTAATCTTCAAATCCGGTTGATTTGGTAAAGTCGCCTTTCATCAGGTATGGATCCGATCCCTTAACTCTTGTTATGGCGTCGGAGGGGCATACCCTTGCTATGGTGCACTCATTGCAGTTTACACAAAGGTGGTGCATGATCTGGAGGTGCAGCGACCCGTTGCCGAATGATGAGCAACCATCCGCACATTTCGCGCATCCGATACAGAGGTCCTCGTCTATCTTGTACTCGTAATAGGGTTCCTCGATGAATTTCCTATCTATTGCAGCGGTCGGACAAAGCTGGTTTTCGGCTGCCGTGCTGCGGTCGGAATGGCCCGGGATAAGGTATCCGCCGCAAAGGTCACAGTAACCACACAATTCGTAGGCGTGCACACACTTGACTGCCGAGGGGTTCAGCACGCAGTGAGTTGCACACCTGCCGCACCAGGAACACTTGAAGGGATCTATCTGCCAGACCCACTGATCACCGGTGGTCCTCCTGAAAGCCAGTCCCCCGATTCCCCCGAGCGCCAGGATCATGCCGAACCGCATGCTGCTGTTGATGAACTCCCTCCGGCTTTTAGTCTTTTTTCTTTCCATAATTCTCAAATTTTATGAGTTGCGGTCTCTTTCGGCTGACCTGGCTTCTTCTGCTTCTTCCAGGATACACCCTGAAAGAAGAGTGCAATCCCTGCACGATGTTCCGGCTGTGCAGGGGTTACCTGATGAACTTCCGGCGTTTTTCAGGCTGAATGCCGCAATGACTGCCAGGACACCGTAAAGGGTATACCTGCCTGTTGCTGTAAGAAAATCTCTTCGTTGCATATTGCTCATATTGGTTCAAATATTCTTATCATGTTCCTGTCAAAGTCCAGGGCCAGTATGTTTCCGTTATCACCGGCCGCTACTGCGGGCGCCCTGGTGCCGTCCCTGAACAATTCCGGGGGGGCTACCACCGATTCGACTTCCCCCGTTCCTATGATCACCTTAATTCTGATAATGCCTTTTTCACTTGTAACGAACCTGCCGTCGGGAAGAAAAGTGAAATGAACCGGGTTGCAGCATCCGCTGAAACCGTCGATGCCGAATGAGCTCCTCTGGATGTATGACCTCAGTCTTCCTGATGCGGTGTAGTTCTGAAGGGCATGAATTCCGGGATTGGTGATCCACAATTCGTCTTCCGGATTTACCGCGAGACTGAAATGTGCACCGGGCACAATGAAGCCGTGCACATCCGACACCCCCGAATCACCCCTGAGCTCACCGGTCAGTTCAAGTTCGCGGTTAAAGATGAGCACTCTCCGCCCGGTGGCATCGGCAGCGTAAATATCATCGTCCAGAATTGCCACCGATGTTATGTTGCTTTCTGCCCCGAGAACTTCTGATACTGCAATGGTTTCTCCATCACTGTCAAGAATTGCCAGGTGGTTTCCCATTCCCGCTACGATCCATCCCTCCCGGGCTGCTGCAAGGCAAGTCGGTTCGCCCGGGAGATTCCTCCTCAGTATCCGGCTCCAGTCACTCCCTATCACCTGCAGCTCGTTTCCCGCGGCCAGGTATATTTTGCCCCCGGCATATGCCATTGCACGGATATCTTCCCTGTCGAGTTGCACCTGGCGTGTTTCCCTCCAGCGGATCAGCTCCTGGTCAACCGACCTGAACTCATCAACATCATAAGCAAAAGGGTTGGGGGGCCTCCTGCCCGGGAGGGTGGAAGTGTGCTCTGTTACGATCACCGCGATGATGATTGCAGCAGAAAGCAGTACAATTAATATTACCGGCCATTTACGTCCCATAATTATCTTTTCAGGTCAATGCATATCATCGTCTGGTCATCTCTCAGCAGCATATAGCCGTCGGCTATTGCCAGCGGAGCCCAGGCATCGTGCCCGTCTTCTATCAGCCTCATGCTGTCAAGCTGCCTGAAGCCCTGCAGGCTCTTTTCAATTATGTAAAGTGTGCCGTCATCATCCAGCAGGTAGAATTTGCCATCTGCAAGTATGAACGGCCCCAGCCCAAACCTTGCCGATGACCCGCTTGTCCATACAAATGATGTTATATCGTCCGGATCAACGCAAGCGAACTGGTTCCTGAGCGCCCTCGCATCTTTGGGGAGCACCCCGAACAGGTGACCGTCTGCGTATACCGGCGTTTGCTGTTCGCTCGAGAGTCCTTCACCCGGCCTGAATGTTTCAAGTATTTCCGGCTCAAGGGTGCCGTTGCGGTTGTGAAGCTGCAGTAACATGCTTCCGGCCCCGTATCCTGCTGTAAGGAAGATCCTGCCCCCGGGCATGCAAACAGGAGATGCAGCTAATACCCGGTGGTTCCATTCAGGCACTTCCCAAAGTACTTCGCCGGCGCGGGGACCCTCGGCTGCTACACCTACGGCACCGCCTACTGCACTGTAAACATACATTTTAATGCCCTCAAAAGTAAACGGGATGACCGAGGAGTGCGACATTTCCCAACCGTGCGGATTGGGTGTTTCCCATAGTATCTCGCCGGTGGCTGCATCAACTCCTATCATAAGGGCGTCTCCGCCGGGAGCAATGACTGCAACGCCGTTATCAAGCAACGGGCACTGCCCTGTGTACCATAATGGTATTTCGGCATTCCATTCCATTTCGAGGTCTATGCCCCAGAGCAGGTCGCCCGACAGCCTGTCCACACACATTACGTGTCCGCGCGGACCAATAGTCAGGATATATTCCTCAGATACGGCAGGGACCGTACGCGACATACCGTGGTTCCTGCGGATATGCACATCATACCATCTCCTCCATAATTCTTCGCCGGTTTCAAGCGAAAACACCCTCAGCATATCGGCCCTCTGCTCCTCATCATAATCGAGCAGGTACACAAGTCCCTCATATATTGCCGGTCCGGCATGCCCCTCACCCAGTTCGACGGACCAGAGTATGTCGGTGCCGCCCTGGTTAAAATTGTCAATAAGGGGCATAGGGTTGCGGTAAATGTTGTCAAAGTCCTCACCCCTGAACCTCGGCCAGCTTTCTCCCCCGGCTTCGGGGGCACTTCCTCTTTCTTCGAAATATGCCCCGATAGCTATATTTTCTTCTGTTGCAGCAGCGCTCCCGGTATAACCGTCGGCCCCGGGAAGTGACGGAGCTAGTGTTGCCCAGGGGTTATATATTATCCACCAGGCAACTGCCAGCAGTCCCCCGACAAAAACAATTACCGGCAGATGATTTAAATATTTATATGCTAATTCCCGCATTACAAGGCATTTTATATAACACTTCCGGACCGGACTGTGTTAAGGCCTGCTTATGTCATATGCCATCAGGGCATTGCCGCGCCTTACATACAGAACGCCATTGTCAATTACCAGGTGTGCCCAGTGCTGCCCCGAACCCAGGTTTATACCGGTCTGGCCCCTGATAATGAATCCGTCAGGTCCGGGCTCAACAAGCGCCAGTTCGCCTCTGTCGGAATAACAGTAGAGACGTCCGTCCGCCCATATAACGGTTCCCTTGGCTATGTCGCGCGACCGGTAAATTGTCTCACCCGTTTCCCAGTCCACTTTCTCCCAGAACCTGTTGTTCTGGCCTGAGCCATAGATATGGCCATCTACCAGTACTGCACCGCCCATCTGGTTGTCAAGGTTATTTGTCCAATCAACACTCACTGCGTCAGCCACTGAATTGATATTGAGCCTGACGCCTCCCTGACCGTAACCACTGAATGCAAAGATACTGCCTTCGTGGTATATCGGGGTGTTGGGGTGTACATCCCATCTGTTGCTGTGACGGTGCGACCACATCAGCCTGCCGGTATCGGCATTCAGCGCAACGATATGGTCTTTCATATGTGTTATAAGCAGACTCCTTCCGTAATGGTCAACCAGCAGGGGTGAGCAGTAGGCAGATATCTCTCCGGTGCCCTCGCTTGCCCAGATAATCTCGCCGTTATGCCTGTTGAGAGCTACTATGTTATATTTTCTGCCTCCGGGCGCACAGTAGATCCGGTCGCCATCCACCAGCAGGTTCTCGGTAAGCCCCCAGCGTATATTCCTGCCGTCAAAGTCGCCGAACAGATCGCGGCTCCAGGTAATATTTCCGGTATTGGCATCCATGCAGACCAGGGCACCGTTACTGCTCACAATGTAAATTTTGTTATCCACCACCGCAGGAGTGTTCCGGCTGCCGGGATAGCCTTCACCGTGAAATTCCGGCCCGTATGCAAATCTGCTTACAAGATCGCCGTTCATGGAAAGTTTGTACACATAGCCCGTACCATCTTCAATTCCGGTAACGTATATGTTACCGGCTGCCACCACCGGTGAGGAAAAACCTGCCCCGAGCCTGTCATATGCCCACAGCATCGCCGGTCCCCCGGCGGGCCATTCCTGCAGCAATGCCGTTTCGTGATATATGCCCTGCCTTTCGGGTCCGCGCCAGTTATGTGCGGTCTGTGCAGTAAGGGCTGGCGTGCAGGCGATCAACCATGCGGTCAATAAATAAACTGTTCTCATATACTTTATTTGTTTGGTTACTCACTTATGTTATATGCCATCAGGGCATTGCCATGCCTGACGTAAAGAATATTGTTGTCAATCACAAGGTGGGCCCAGTGTTGTGCCGAACCTAATTTTACACTGGTCTGTCCCCTGATGATAAATCCCTCAGGTGTGGGTTCCATAATGGCCAGTTCACCCCTTTCGGTATAGCAGTAGAGGCGGCCGTCTGCCCAGATCACCGTGCCTTTGTCGATATCGCGCGAACGGTAAACCGTTTCGCCCGTCTGCCAGTCGATGCAAAACCAGAACCTGTTGCGGTCGCCCGCCCCGTAAATATATCCGTCAACCAGCACCGTGCCGCCTATCTGGTTGTCAAGGTCGTCGTTGAACCACACCTCAGTCACCTCGTCTCCCGACCTGTTCAGCCTTAGCTTAACTCCTCCCATTCCATATCCGCTGAAAGCAAATATATATCCCTCATGATAGATGGGTGTATTGGGGTGGATGTTTCTGAAGTTGGCATGGGGATGAGTCCACAATGTTTCGCCGCTGGCTGCATCTACACCCGCAATATTCCTCTGCATCATTGTTACGAGTATTCTCCTCCCGTTGTGGTTGATCAGGAGCGGTGAACAATAAGAAGACAATCCCCCGGTTCCGGGGCTTGCCCATATCACCTCTCCGTTGTGCCGGTTCAGGGCGGCGATATTATATTCTGTGCCGCCGGGAGTGCAGAAGAGGGTGTCGCCCGACACCAGCAGGTTTTCGGTCAATCCCCATCTTATGTTGCTGCCATCGAAATCGTTGAACAGGTCGCGTTGCCATAAAATTTGTCCGCTGGTATGGTCCATGCACACCAGCAAACCGTGCCCTGTCACTATATAGGCAAGGCTGCCAACAATTGCCGGAGTACTGCGGCTTCCGGGGTAGCTTCGATAGTATTCCTCTCCGTAGGGAAATTTTCTTTCCAGTATCCCTGCGGCTGAAAGCACATAAAGATAGCCGGTCCTGTTTTCCATGCCGGTGATGAATATTTTCTCTTCATGAATGACGGGAGAAGTAAACCCTTCGCCCAGTTGTTCAAAAGCCCACTCCATTACCGGTCCCCCAACCGGCCACTCCTGCAGGAGCCCTGTATCATGGTAGATACCCATCCTTTCGGGCCCCCGCCAGTTTTGAACAACCTGGCTGTTGCATGGAGTTAAAAATGCTAAAAATACAAGTTGTGACAGAATTAGAAGTCTCATTGATAATTCTTTATAAATTTAACAGTGTAAATATAACACTTAGTGCATGTGTTTCAGGGGCATGTATCTCACCCTGAAATAGTTTATTTTCAGTCTAAATATGCTGGGAAACATGCAGGCTGTTTTATAGGTTTTAAAATCAGAATGATAAGGCCATGCATTTTGCAGTCATTTGCTCCGGGTAGCATTTCGGACAATCAGCCGGTTAACTTTTTTTAACCATCAGCGAATTGGAGGGCAGGTATTATTACCGGCATAAAAAATCCCCGGCGATCTGAAAATCTGCCGGGGATAAATTGTAGTTATGTCCGGGGATTAAGATAAGGACAAATGCCTTAAGGTCAGCTCCCGTGCCGGATCGTGTTCTGTTATTCCGTCTCTGCTGTCTTGTATTCGACTTCAATGGTGATGGTGGTGCCTGCGTCGGCGGTAGTGACCGTTGCAGATTTTACCAGGATGAGGAAATACTGGCCGTCTACAACAGTTGCAAGTACATCATTGTAGGTGGCATTCTGTCCGGCCGATACACCCCTGTAGTCTTCCATGTCTTCTGCATCGTCCACTGCCTCGGTAAGAGCCTCGAGAGTTTCAATCTCTTCCCACGCCTCTTCATCAAGCTGCACGAACTTTTCTGCCGTCTCTTTACTTATAACAGCCATCACTGACTTTTCATTTAAGGTCCATTTCAGCCCGAACTCCCCGAGTCCGGTACCTGCAGTACGACCAACCCTCTGCCATGTAGCCTCTTCGGCTTCTGTAAGCGGTGTCTCGGGTATGGGCGTGTATACCAGGGTGATCTCATTTGAGTAGCTGGTCTGCATCTCAACATCTGTGGCTTCCACCTTCACAACAAGTACATCGGTTATGCCGGTAATGGTGAAGCTGTAGGGCACTGAATTGGGATTCTCAAAATTAGTAAGGGTGGTTCCGATCTGGAAGTTTCCGTCATCGGTTACTTCAAGAAGCTTTATTTCTGCAACGCCGGCATCTGACAGCACTGTGCCCTCAATGGTGTACTCCTCAACTCCTTCTGCCAGGACTATTTCACCTCCGGCCGAGGTTAAAACGGTTGGGGGATCGAAGATCTCATCATCTTCACAAGCGGTAAATACGGCAGCAACTATCAGGAGTGCTGCCATCAGCAGTAGTTTTGTCTTTTTCATAATAAACAGTTTTAAGGTTTTAAGTAATATTTATTTTATATCCGGTCAATCTCTGTTAAGAGCATTGATTTGTTTTTCCGGTTACTGAAGAGGTGGCCACTCAAATACAGTGCCAAATATGACTAAGTAAACAGTTAATTTGTGACTTTGTTGTGGTTTCGCCGGGTAATTATCTGGAAAATTGACCAATAGCATGTTTTTGTTGATGAGCAATAATCTGTCAGGTACCTGTGGAATTAATCTGCATCTTCGTCACTGTCCATCCAGGCAATTTTCTGCCCCGGTTTGTGTTTCATCCCCAGGATGTCGCGGTAAAGGTCCGGCCTCCTTGCCTGCCTGTAGCGATGGCCTCCGGCGAGGGTAAGCATTTCAGGGGTGCAAAGTGCACTCTGAACATCATTGCCAAGGTTGCGGCATTCTGCAATTATGTCACCAAAGGGATCGATAATCATTGAACAGCCGTTTTTAAGCTGGTCGTCATCCATTCCTATGGGGTTGGAGAATATAACATATGCTGCATTGTCATATGCCCTGGATGGCAACCACTTCATCAGCCAGGCCCTTCCCTTCATCCCGTCAAACTCAAGACGCAGTGAGGTGGGATCATTTTCCCTGTTATTCCACAGTTCCTGGTTCACAAACCCTGCTCCCGGCCGGCTGGACGGGGTACACATTGTTACATGCGGCATAAAGATGATATCGGCACCCAGCAGTCCGGTTGCCCTTACATTCTCCGGGATATTGTTGTCGTAGCATATGAGAATTCCGCACTTCCAGCCGGAAAGCTCAAATACGGTAAAGCTGTTTCCCGGCGTTATGTGTGGGTTTATGAACGGGTGAAGCTTCCTGTGCCTGGCAATCATGCCGGTCTTGTCAACACAAACATAGGCCTTGTATATATTGTTTTCGCTGTCTTTTTCAAATAGTCCGGCCAGTACCGCTATATCATGTTTTTCGGCTATAAACCTGAGCTGTTCAATGCTGTTCCCTTGCGGTAAGGGCTCGGCCAGCTCAAGCATCTGGCCGAGCGACAGCTTGCGGGCAAAGGTATAGCCGGTAAGTGAGCATTCGTGAAATGCAACAGCACGCGCACCCTGTCCGGCCGCTATGGCTGACAATTTTTCAATCTGCCGTATATTGTACTGTTTGTCCCCGCTCCTGTGCTCAAACTGTGCTGTGGCAATTTTTAAGGCTTCCATGTTATTACAGGGTTTAAAGAGTTAGTTGATCATCCAAACGGTTTTGTACCTGAAGGCATAATATTATGTTCGTCTGTGGCCTGCAAGATATAAATAAACATTGTTAAGGGTTAAATAAACTGCCCCGGGCTTTTAAATTAATTTTATTATGTAATTTAGCCCTTCATAGCAAAGCCCGGCGGGTCATAACAGGCAGGAGAGTGCCGGGCAGTGATTTAAACGTGTAAACTTAAACCATTTAATCATGAGATCATGCACTTTGACCAGGTTGAAAAAAACAGCCGGTGTAACCGCATTACTTTTTGCCGTAACAGTTATCGGTCCGGCATTTGCTGAAAGTGAGGAGAGCAGGGGGTGGAAGGAGCTGTTTAACGGAAAGGACCTCACAGGCTGGATCGTGCCCGAAGGCGATAACGGGCACTGGCAGGTTATTGACGGGGTGATAGATTATGATGCCCTGAGTGAGGCGCCGGGGGACAAGAACCTGTGGACCAGGGATTCTTTCAGTGATTTTGTACTGAGACTTGACTGGCGGATCAAGGAGACCCCATTCATAAATCACAATGTGCCCATTATAAGGCCTGACGGAACTCACCAGCTAAATGCCGACGGCCAGGTAATCAGGATGTCGGTGCCGGACAGTGACTCGGGCGTCTACCTGAGGGGGACATCGAAGGCACAGGTGAATATCTGGACATGGCCCATTGGCTCGGGCGAGGTATACGGCTACAGGATGGATCCCAACATGCCTCCCGGGGTGAGGGCAGGTGTTACACCCTCGATGATGGCCGATAACCATGTTGGAGAGTGGAACACATTTGAGATCACCATGAAGGGTGACCGGCTCACTGTTGTGCTGAACGGACATGCGGTAATTGAAGATGCACAGTTGCCCGGTGTGCCCGAAAGCGGTCCCATAGCACTGCAGCATCATGGCCGTATGGTTGACGGCGAATGGGTCAGTTCTCCCTCACTCGTGCAGTTCCGCAACATATCAATAAGAGAGTTGTAATATCCACCACTTATTTCAGATGACAGAAAACAGTTTCCGGCCGGAAGGCCTGTCAGTATTTCTTTTATCCGTTTTCATCCTTTTCTGCCCTGTGGGTGCAGCCGGCACCAATGAGGTGCGGGGACAACAGGCAGAGGCAAGGGCCTCAGGACAACCTATTAACAGCGACTACGTGCTCAACATCAGAAAGATGGAAGGGGAGATAGTCCTGGACGGTGTAATTGATGAGGAGGACTGGCTGCGGGCTGACGTTGCAACCGATTTTTTCATGGTGACACCCTATGATACCAGCTACAGCGAGGCGGTGTCGGAGATAAGGATGACCTATGACGATGATGCAGTTTATCTTTCGCTTGTATTCTATGACGTGATACCCGGCCCGCGTGTTGTCGAATCATTGCGCAGGGACTTCAGCTTCGGAACGAACGACAACTTCCTGATGTTCATCGACCCTTTCAACGACCTGACCACAGGGTATTCATTCGGGGTGAACGCTGCAGGGGCCATGTGGGATGGCACCATGAACAACGGACACGCGGTCGACCTTACCTGGGATGCCAAATGGGAGGTGGTGACCAGGAGCTATGATGACAGGTGGGTGGCTGAGATGCGTATACCCTTCAGCTCGTTAAGATATAAGGCGGGACTGGACAGGTGGAACATAAACTTCAGCAGGCTTGACCTGAAAATCAACGAAAAATCTTCCTGGGCGCCTGTACCAAGGCAGTTTCCGACGGCATCGCTTGCTTATTGCGGCATACTGCAGTGGGACGAACCACCGCCCGATCCCGGCATAAGGCTCTCGCTCATACCATATGTGTTTGGCGGTGCCTCACGCGATTTTGTTGCGGGCACCGACACCCGTTACCGTGGTGATGCCGGCATAGACGCAAAGGTTGCCCTGTCAACATCGCTGAACCTTGATCTTACCTATAACCCCGATTTTTCGCAGGCTGATGTCGATCAGCAGATAACCGACCTGGACAGGTTCGAGCTGTTCTTTCCCGAGAAGCGGCAGTTTTTCCTTGAAAATTCAGACCTTTTTGCCAACTTCGGGTCAAGGAGGATACGGCCCTTCTTTTCGCGCCGGATAGGGCTCGATGCCCCGGTGCTTGCAGGGGCGAGGCTCAGCGGCAATATGGGACAGGACTGGCGGATAGGGGTGATGGACATGCATACGGAGCAGACACCGGAGAACCCCTCACGCAATTTCTTTGTGGCATCACTGCAGCGGCGGGTATTATCCCGTTCAAACATAACCGGTATATTCGTGAATCAGCAGAATTTCGGCGGTCCGGAAGGATGGGACGGATATGGCTACAACCGGACCGGCGGGTTGCAGTTTAACCTGGCGAGTCCTGATAACTTCTGGACCGGCAGCTTTTTCGGGCTGGGGTCAATTACCGAACGTGCAGAAGGTGACTCGCAATTTACCCAGGGTATGGAGCTCAGCTATCACCGCCAGAGGATTCGCCTCGGCATTGAGCAGTACTATGTGGGCGACAACTATGTGGCCGCGGCGGGATTTGTGCCCCGCACTGACTTCTTGCAGATAAGCCCCCGCCTGACGGTGAGGTTCTATCCTGAAGCGTCCCGCCTTGAGCAGCATGGGATCGTGGGACTGGTAAACAGCTACTTCAGTCCTTCTGATTTCAGTATGACCGACAGGGAGAGCAGCCTGGGCTACTACTTTACATTTCACAACCTGAGCAGGATAGATATTGTATATAACCACAACTACGTAATGCTGAGGCGTGACTTTGATCCGACCAACACCGGTATAAGTGTGCTGCCGGCGGGCAGCGAGCATGACTGGTCGGAGGCGTCGTTAATGTACAGATCAGATACCCGCAAGCTTTTCAGGTACAGGGTTGCTGCCGGCTATGGCGGGTTTTACAACGGTAACCGCCGGTTTGTTGAGGGCGACCTCAATTACCGTTACCAGCCCTATGGAAGCGTATCGTTGTTCTTCAGCTACAATGACCTGCTGCTGCCTGAGCCGTGGGACAGGAACAGCTTCTGGCTGGTCGGGCCCAAAATAGATGTTACTTTTACCAATACACTTTTCTTTACTACCTTTATACAGTACAATGAACAGCTTGACAACCTGAACATCAACGCACGTCTGCAGTGGAGGTACAAGCCGGTATCGGACATATTCCTTGTATATACCGACAACTACTTCCCCGAAACCATGGATGCCCGCAACAGGGCTGTGGTGTTCAAGATGTCATACTGGTTTAACTGACGGAAAGTGGATAAATTTTACGAGATCACGACAGGCGGTATTTCAGCCACAGATATCAGGGATATCCTTTCGGGGAACCTTAAGCTCGGGCTGACGGAGGAGGTGAGTGGCCTGATTACCCGTTGCAGGGAATACCTGGACAATAAGCTTGCTGAATCGGACGAACCCGTTTACGGCATCAATACCGGATTTGGCTCGCTGTATGACAGGAGGATTCCTCCCTCAGACCTCGACACCCTTCAGAAGAACCTGGTGATGTCGCATGCCTGCGGTATGGGGGAGGAGGTGCCCGGACACCTTGTAAAGCTGATGCTTCTTCTTAAGATAGTATCGCTTTCCCGTGGTCATTCAGGTGTGCACCTTGCCACGGTGCAGAGGCTGGTCGATTTCTTCAATCATGATGTTCTGCCTGTTGTTTACCGGCAGGGTTCACTGGGGGCCTCGGGCGACCTGGCGCCGCTTGCCCATCTCAGCCTGCCACTCATCGGACTTGGGGAGGTGACCCATGCTGGCAGCAGGATGACCGCCTCCGAAGCACTTTCGAAGTACGAATGGGAACCGCTTGTGCTTAAGTCCAAAGAAGGCCTTGCCCTGCTGAACGGAACCCAGTTTATGGGGGCATACGGTACCTGGTGCTGTATTGAGGCCCGCAGGCTCCTTCATCTTGCCGATATAACGGCCGCCCTCTCCCTTGATGCATACGACGGCTGCCCCGGGGCATTTCATGAGCTTTTGCATAAGGTGAGGCCGCATCGGGGACAGGCTGAAACTGCTGCAAGGGTGCTGAAGATACTGGAGGGGAGTGAGATTGTTTCGCGGACCAAGAAGCATGTGCAGGACCCCTATTCTTTCAGGTGCATCCCTCAGGTTCACGGCGCTTCAAGGGATGCCCTCGAATACGTGGGGAGTGTATTTGAGCGTGAGATAAATTCTGTTACCGATAACCCAACCATATTTCCGGATGAGGACCTGGTACTTTCAGGGGGAAACTTTCACGGACAACCGCTGGCTCTTGCCCTTGACCACCTTTGTATTGCCGTAGCCGAGCTGGCAAGCATTTCGGAAAGGAGAATATACCGGCTGCTTTCGGGTAAGCGGGGATTGCCGCTGTTCCTGGTGGCCAATCCCGGACTGAACAGCGGGTTTATGATACCGCAGTACACAGCGGCTGCCATAGTAAGCGAGAACAAGCAGCTTTGCACTCCTGCCTCGGTCGATACGATCGAATCGAGCGGCGGACAGGAGGACCATGTGAGCATGGGCGCCAATGCCGCGGTAAAGGCCCTGAAGGTTGTCGAAAATACCGAAAAAGTGCTGGCCATTGAGCTGTACAACGCAGCCCAGGCGCTTGAATTCCGCCGCCCGGTGCGCAGCTCTGCATTCCTGGAAGGCATTGTTGAATCCTACCGGAAAAGGGTATCGTTTATTGACAGTGACCGGGTGATGTTTGAGGATATCAGGGAATCGATTGACTTCCTCCGGTCGCTCGACCCTGCCATCCCCGGGTAGAAGTCATGGGAATATTTGCCATGCCCGGATGAAAACCGGCCTGATCCCTGGCGGGCAGCTTTGATGCAACCAGTAAGATGTTAAGTTTTTTTATTCAGGGATTTCTTTCCCGCAATGGGGGCAGGAGTTCGCTCTCTCCTTGTTTTTCCTGACTTCCTCCGAAAACCCTGCGGCCAGGATGCCCGTGGGCAGGGCAAAAAAGCCTATCCCCAGGATTGCTATTACAGCCCCCAGCAACTGGCCCAGGGCTGTTATCGGGTAAACATCACCGTAACCGACCGTGGTAAGGGTCGCTATTCCCCACCACATGGCATCGGGTATGCTGGCAAATGCCTCCGGCTGGGCGGCATTCTCTATGTAATACATAAGTGAGGCTGAAAGAACGAGCATAAAAAGGATAAAGGTGAGCATCATCACTAGCTCCTCTTTTTTATTCTGAAAGACCTTGATCATGAGATTGAGGGCCTTGAAATACCTTGCAACCTTAAGGAGCCTGAATATTCTGAATACCCTGAAGATCCTCAGAAACCTCAGGTCGATATTGAGAAACGGCATAAAGAAGGGCAGTATGGCGAACAGGTCTATCAGGGCAATTGCCGTGACCATGTACCTTAGCCTGCCGGTAACAGGACGCGAGTACCGGGGGTTGAGGGTGATTGTCCATAACCGCAGTATGTATTCAAAAGAAAAGAATATGACCGAGTAGAATTCGAACCAGAAAAAGAAATCGCCCATAACTGCGTTTACCGGGTCAACGGTTTCCAGTATAAGGGCAGCAACATTGAGCAGGATAAGTGTTATGAGGATTATGTCAAATGTTTTACCGAATTTGTCATCCGGATCGGATACCTCGAGAATATTGTGAACAACCTTTTTTATTCTGATCATTGACGGTGGTTTATGTTATCTGGTTATAAACCGGAATAACCGGAAAAGGAGATGGTGGTTATCTCTCAAAACAAATTTTTTATAAAATTAATAAACCCCCGTAATTTCCAATAATAAACCGGTAAAGTGCGCTCCCAATAAAAAAAAACGGCCGTATGATTATACAACCGCTAATTTTTTTTAGTTTCGCTGGGATGCACGGATCAGGGTAAACTGAAGGGCATACCATCATGTCAGGGAGTGTCAGTTGGAAAATCACCGGTTGTTTCCCGGCGGCCCTCCCTGTCCGCGCCCCGGAGCGCCGGCACCTGTACCTCTTACGCGCCTCAGAAGCTGCATCCTGAACATGTTCTCAGCTTCATATAGCCGCATAACCTTAACGGCCGGCAGTACCGAACGGAACTTTTCGTGGTATTCTTCCGACAGCTTTGCCTCCTGTACCTGGAGTGAGATAAATTTGTCGGCTATCTCCTCTATCTCATCCACCTGAAGGTTCCTCCAGTTCTGGTTAAAATACCAGGCGGCGGATTGCCTCTCCTGTGTAAGCAATTCCCTCCGGTTCCTGTAGTCATTATAAACGGGCCAGAACTCCTTTGCCTCATCACTGGTAAGTTCAAGGTAACGGGTCAGGAATGCAATTCTTTCAGCTTCCACCTGTTCGAAGTCAGCCCGCCCCCACCGTTGAGGCTGCTGGGCAGCCAGATATGCCTGGGGGAGGATAAGGAAAAATGCTATAAAAATATATCTTGTCATCATAGTAGTATGCTTTAGGTTAAAACTCTGTCATTATCAGGTAAAGGTCAATCTCTTCATGGTAAAGATATTCTATATAGAGGTCGGGATCATCATCCCATATCCATGAGCCGTCTGCCGGGTACTCATCAAGGTAGAAATCGTCCTCAGCCAGGAGCCCAAGCAGTTCATACTCTCTGAATTCATGCTGGTGGTATTCAAGGTAACCGGCAACAGCTTCATCGCTCAGCCACTGGTCACCCGTTTCGATGAAACTCCTGAAACCAAGGTATCCGATAACGGCAAATGCCGTTATGGCTGCCGCGAGAGCCAGCTGCGGACGAATGGTCTGCCATATTCCAGGCTTTGCGGCTACAGGTGAAGGTTGTTCATCCTGCAACCTTTCTGCCAGCCTGGCCGGGAAACTGTCGAAGTATCCTTCGGGCACCCTGAAAGGATTATCCCTCCCTTTGCCGCCCGGTAAATTTTCTATTTTGTCTTTTCCTTCCATGACTGAATATTTGACATAAAGAGTCCATTATGGTTTAATCGCCCCTGATGATATTCTCGATTTTTTTTGCTGCATGATGGTAGGAGGCCTTCAGTGCGCCTACCGATGTATCCAGTATTCCTGCCATGTCCTCGTATTTCATTTCGTCAAAATACCGCATATTGAACACTATCCTCTGTTTTTTGGGAAGCAGGAGGATAGCTTTCTGCAATTTAAGCTGGAGATCATCGCCGTCAAAATACTCGTCACCCTCAAGTTTGGAGCTCAACTCATTTTCGACATCGGCAACAGGCAGGAAGTATATCCTTTTCTTCTCTTTCAGGAATGACAGGGTCTCGTTGGTGGCAATCCTGTACAACCATGTGTAAAGCTGCGATTCTTCCCTGAAATTTTCGAGGCCCTTCCACGCTTTCATGAAGCTGTTCTGGAGAAGATCGTCGGCATCGTCATGTACGACAACCATCTTCCTGATATGCCAGTAAAGCCGTTCCTGGTACTTCCTGACTATCATATTGAAGGCATAATTTTTCCGGTCCGGGTCACGAAACAGGGAGATCAGTTCGCTGTCACTGTGTTCCTGCATTGCCTGTTTATTGATGTTACAGCTTTGACCGGAAAAACCGTCAAAGGTTTAAAGGGCCGGACCAGCTACCGGCCGGTACCGCTTTTGCTTTTATATTCTTCGAGGTAGCGGACTGCCTCCCTGAAGACATTTTCGGGAGTGAACCCGAATTTTTCGTCCAGCACTCCTGCCGGTGCCGAGTAACCGAAGTGGTCAAGTCCGAATACCTTCCCTCGCGGTCCGGTAAAATTTTTCAGTACCGAAGGCAGTCCTGCCGTCAGCCCGAACACCGGCAAACCGCCGGGCATTACAGTGTGCCTGTACTCCTCATCCTGGGTGAGGAAGAGCCTCTCTGATATCAGTGAGATCACCCTTATCTTAAGCCCCTTTTCACTGCGAAGCAGTGCGGCTCCGCCCACCAGTGTGGAAACTTCCGAGCCGCTGCCAGCGAGTATCAGGTCGGGAGTTCCCCCGTCGTCAGTAACAATATATGCTCCTTTGGAGGCGGCAAGTGCCTCTTCGTATCTCCCCTTATCTCCGGCAGCGGGAATATCTTTGATATTCTGCCTTGAGAGAATCAGTGCGGTGGGTGTGCCGGTGTTGTCCATGGCCATTTTCCATGCAACTGTTGTCTCTGCCGCGTCGGCGGGGCGAAGGACAAGCATACTCGGTTTTCCCGAATGGTTTTTGAGCTCTTCCATCAACCTGATCTGGGCCTCATGCTCAACCGGCTGGTGGGTGGGACCGTCTTCACCCACCCTGAAGGCGTCGTGGGTCCATATGTATTTTACCGGTAGTTCCATAAGCGCGGCAAGCCTGACTGCCGGTTTCATATAATCGGAAAAGACAAAAAAGGTGCCTATGGCAGGAATAACGCCTCCGTGCAACGCCATACCGTTTGCGAGGGCGGCAAGGGTCAGTTCAGATACCCCGGCATGGAGGAACGCCCCGGTGAAGTCTCCCCTGGTAAATGGTTTTGAAGCCTTGAGGAACCCGTCGGTCTTATCGCTGTTTGCCAGGTCTGCCGAAGCGACTATGATGTTCTCTATATTTTTGGCAAAATGCCCCAGCACCGTACCGGAGGCAGCCCTGGTCGATATATCAGGCTTCTGGGTTATTTTGGCATAGTCAACCGGCGGGATGGTGACGGAGAGGAACTGCTCAAGTTTTTTTGCCAGTTCCGGGTTATCTTTTTCCCACTCCTGCTGCTCCTTTTTCCTGCGTGCGGCCTCAGCCCTCTTTTTGTCCATCATCCCGGCGTAATTCTCTTTGACCTCGTCGAATACTGCGACAGGATCAGAGGGATCTCCACCAAGATTAATAACGGTCTTGTCAAAATCGGCTCCCGCTGCTGACAGTGGCTGTCCGTGCGTTGACGGCTTTCCCTCGAACGAGCTGCCGTCGGCCGTAACCGACCCCTTGCCCATGACCGTTTTCCCGATTATGAGCACAGGCTTGCCGGCTTCCTGGCCGGCTGCTTTCAGTGCATCCCTTATTTCATCCTGGTTATTGCCGTCAATGGTGATCACTTTCCACCCCCATGCCTCATACTTCTTTGCAGTATCTTCGCTGGTCACCTCACGGGTGGTTGTGGAAAGTTGTATATCGTTTGCATCATAGAACATGATCAGGTTGCTGAGTCCCAGGTAACCGGCTATGCGCCCGGCACCCTGGGATATCTCCTCCTGAACGCCGCCGTCGGAAATAAAAGTATATATCTTATGAGCCATCCATTCGCCGAAACGGGCAGCCAGGAACCGTTCTGCTATTGCAGCGCCGACAGCTATTGTGTGCCCCTGTCCGAGCGGCCCGGAAGTGTTCTCAATGCCCCTGGCAGGATCCTTTTCGGGATGGCCCGGGGTAGGACTGCCCCACTGCCTGAAGTTTTTCAGGTCGTCTGTCGAGAAGTGCCCGGTAAGGCACAGCGCAGAATACAGCATGGGGGACATATGGCCCGGGTCAAGGAAAAATCTGTCCCTCAGAAACCACTCCATGTCGTCGGGGTCGAAACGAAGGAACTCCGAATAGAGAATATTGATAAAGTCCGCTCCACCCATAGCTCCGCCGGGATGTCCTGATTTTGCCTTTTCGACCATTGCCGCCGAGAGTATGCGGATATTGTCAGATGCCTTGTCAGTCAGTTTTCTGTCCATTTCGTTTTGTTGGTTTTTTGGATTTGCCAGATAAGTGTGTAAAAATAGAATTTTTTTTGTTGCCCCAATAATTTGGTCACCTTTTAAATTATTACGGTATAAAAAAGTAATTTTGCTGATCGATTGTCGCAAAGCAGTTGTGTCAAACGCTTGGCGCCGGAATACATTGATTTGGAACATGATTTGCCGGGAAGTATTTAGTACTATGATACGGTCACTCAGTACAGTATCATAAAGTAGTGGAAAGGAATAATAACAGCAGGACAAGGATGGCTTTAAAATGCGGAATCGTAGGGCTTACAAATTCAGGTAAAACCACCCTGTTCAACTGTATGTCGAACACAAGGGCAGAATCGTCGACAGCGGCATTCAGCGCAACAAGATCGAACCTGGGAGTGGTGCATGTGCCCGACAGCCGGCTTTACAGGCTTGCGGAGCTGCAGCCCACCAAAAAGATCGTACATACCACCATCGAGTTTGTCGATATACCGGGTCTGGCAAAAGGAGGAGGTGCCGGACAGGGTAGCAGGTTTCTTGCCGATGTAAGGAATACCGATGCCCTGTTGCATGTGGTACGGTGTTTTGATGACGATGCACTTCCCCATGTTGAAGGGTCAGTTGACCCCGTGCGTGATATTGAGACGGTCAACCTTGAACTCCAGGTTAAGGACCTTGAATCTGCAGGCAGGAAGCTTGAGAAGGTGGAAAAGCTTGTCAGAATAGGTGATAAGGAGGCCGGGAAGGCTGCAGGGGTGCTGGCTGTTTACAGGGAACACCTGGAATCGTTCAGACCGGCACGCACCGTACCGCTTGATACGGGTGCGAGGCTGCATGCAGGCGATCTGTTCCTGTTGTCGGACAAGCCGGTCATCTATATATGCAATGTTGATGAGGCTTCTGCTGCAGTCGGAAACAGATATTCCCGGCAGGTCGAAAAGGCTCTTGAAGGGGAACATGCAGAGGTGCTTACCGTGGCAGCAGCCGTTGAAGCCGATATTGCCGAGCTTGAGAGCGAAGAGGACCGCAAGGCGTTTCTTCAGGATATGGGACTGGCTGAACCGGGTGTCAACCGTATAATAAGGGCGGCATACAGGCTTCTTGACCTGCGGACATTCTTTACTGTAGGTCCGAAAGAGGTCAGGGCGTGGACCATCAGGGCGGGTATGACAGCCCAGCAGGCTGCGGGGGTCATCCATAGTGACCTTGAGAGAGGCTTTATCAGGGCCGAGGTGATCGCGTATGATGATTTCGTCTCACTTGGCTCTGAGGCTGCATGCAGGGATAAGGGAAAGCTTTCGGTCGAGGGCCGGAATTATGAGGTAAAAGACGGCGACTTGCTCAATATAAGGTTTAACGTATAAAACTCCCGGGTTATGGATCAGGAATCTTATATAAGGAGACCCACTGCATCCTGCCGGCTCATTGCCCTGCTGGCTGCGCTGACAATATTACAGGTAGCCAATTCACAGGAGGTCCATGAAAATGATACGGTCATGGCCCGGCAATTGCTGAGTGAGAGGGGTGAAGTCTATTTCAGCTTTGCTGCCACTTCGGAAGAGGTTAACCGGCTGGGCAATATGATGTCGGTTTGCAGCTATTCGGGCGATAAGGTAATTGCCAATGCCTGCAGTACCGAGTTTGAATTATTCCTTGGAGAGGGTATCCCGTTTTCGGTTATTCTGCCGGCGGGGTACTGGCAGGATGAGCGGGAAACAGACAAGGACGTTCTCTTCCCCGTCAAGGGAGAATGGAACTATTATCCGCTCTATTCAGAATATGTTGACATGATGGAATCATGGGCGGAAGAGTACCCGGATATCTGTACCCTGGTTGATGCCGGCAGCACTGTTGAGGGACGGAGTATCCTGTTCCTGGTATTAACCGGCAACAGGAAACATGATCATCCCAGGCCCCGTTTGATGTATTCATCGACAATGCACGGTGACGAGACCGTAGGATACGTTTTAATGCTCAGGCTTATTGAATATCTTCTCGTGGGGTATCCCGGTGACCCTCAAGTTGAGAGGTTGCTTGACAATGTTGAGATATGGATAAATCCCCTGGCCAATCCTGACGGTGCCTACTATGGTGGTGACAGCAATACAATAGTCTCTCCCAGGCGAAGAAATGCGAATAATATCGACCTTAACAGGAACTTCCCGCTGGCAGGCCAAACTGAATATTCCACTGAAGGCCGTCAGCCCGAAACAGTTGTTATGGTGGACCTGATGGAGGAGAAGCATTTTTTGTTGTCGGCCAATATCCATACAGGGGCCGAGGTAATGAATTATCCGTGGGATACGTGGGACAGACGCCATGCCGACGACTTATGGTTTTACTACATATGCCGCGAATACGTTGACACAGCCTGGCAATACAGTCCGACCGGATATATGACCCTGCTCGGCGGGGTTACACACGGGGCCGGCTGGTACAAGATAAACGGTGGGAGGCAGGATTTTGTCACCTACTACACCGGGGGCCGGGAGGTTACAATGGAGATCAGCGACACCAAGCATCCGTCACCCGGCAGGCTGCCGGATTACTGGGAATACAATTGGCGGTCGCTTCTGGGTTACATGGAACAGGCAATGTTCGGGCTTCGTGGAGAGGTTACAGATGCTGCAACAGGTTCCCCTGTTGCAGCCAGGATAGAGATACCGGGTCACGACAGGGATTCATCACATGTATACTCTTGTGATTCTACCGGCTGGTATTTCCGGCTGGCTGTTGAGGGGACCTATGACATTGTTTTTTCTGCCGATGGTTATCACAGCAGGCAATTTGACAATGTGCAGGTGTGGAACCGTGATACAACCATTCTCAAAGTGCAGCTCGAACCGGTTACCACCTATACCCGCGACCTGCATGGGGAATTTGATGCCAGCCTGGAGATCCGGTCCGCCACCGGCGGCCTGATACATGCCGAAGCAGTATTGCCCGCGGCGATGCCGGTAATGATCGGCCTTTATGACACTGCGGGAAGAAAATTGAAGGATGTTTACAGGGGACATGCCGGTCCGGGTAGGCAGATATTTAAGATTGATACCGGCAGTATACGGCCGGGTATTTATATCATAAGGATGGATTACGGAGGTTCCTTCCTTGGCCGGAAGATATTTATCACAAACTGAGCAGTTGGGGGTAATTTTTAATTTTTAAGTGTTTAATTTAATCAAAGGTATGTCTGTGTTGAATAGGGTAGTTTTTTTCATGTTAACCGGCTTAATCGGGGCATTGGAACTAAATGGCGGCCAGGGGAGAGAGGGTGACAGGCCCGATCTTGTTGTAGGTATTGTTGTTGACAGGATGAGGTTTGATTATGTTGACAGGATGTGGGACATGTTCGGAGACGACGGTTTTCAAAGGCTCTTCTCCGGCGGCATATCCTTCACCAATGCCCGTTATTCGCACATGGTCAACCAGTCCGCTTCAGGCTATGCCACCATTGTAACCGGTTCTGATCCGTCGGTTCACGGGATCATTGCCGGTACCTGGTATGACCGTCTGAGAAACGAGCTCAGGAACCCGGTTTATGACGGGCAGAGGGCTGCAGTAGGAGGAACATTCCAGAACGGAATGAGATCACCCCTGTCTATGATGTCTGGTACCTTTGGAGATGAGCTCCGGATGTCGGCCGATTTCCGGTCACGTTTTTTTTCGGTATCACTTAATGATGATGCCGCAATACTGGCAGGAGGCTATTCTGCCAACACCTCATGGTGGTATGATAATGTAAGCGGTTCCTGGATGACCAGCACCTTTTATATCGATTCGCTTCCTTCATGGGTTAAAGAGTTCAACAACGCCATGCTTCCTGATACCTACCTTGGCAGGGTATGGGAACCTGTCGCCCACTGGCAGTCATACAGGCCTGAAGTAACAGGAAAAAGTACCGGGCCCTTCAGGCACGACCTCAGGCGCATGCGCAGGAGGGGTGATGATTACAGGTTAATGAGGCGGACACCATACGGAAATACCTTTACGGGGGATTTTGTGCAAAACCTTATCATTAATGAGGGTCTTGGCAAAGGCGGCAGTACCGATGTCATAATGATAGGATTTGCAGCAACTGCTGAAATAGGCCGGTATTACGGGACATTTTCTGCTGAACTGCAGGATGCGTACATAAGGCTTGACCGTGATATAGCTCATCTCCTCCGTTTCCTGGATGATCATCTGGGCAGGACAAACGTTCTGGTATTCCTTACATCCGACAGCGGGGCAGGTTTCCCTGAAACATACCGGCAGACGGCCCGGCAGCCCTCCGGAATATTCAGTCCCGGAATAGCGATGACACTTCTAAGAAGCTACCTGAACGTGAGCTATGGTGAGGGAGACTGGGTCCAGGCCTATAATGCCGGTATGGTTTATCTGAACCATGACCTGATAGAGCGGAGCAATATCCCCCTGGCAGAGATTCAGGAGAGGGGCGCCAGGTTCCTCGTCCAGCTTTCGGGTGTGGCCGGTGCAGTGAGTGAGGATGTCCTGAGCAGGAACTTTTTTAATTCAGGCATCAACGCAAGGGTGCAATCCGGCTTCCACAGGGCGCGCTCGGGCGATATAATGATATATCTCCGCCAGGGCTGGTATGAAAGGAGTGTTTCGGGCGACGGCATTGAACTTGTTGATTACGATCCACATGTGCCGCTGGTTTTCTATGGCTGGAATATGGAGCATAATGAGATAAAGCGAGAGGTTTCAGTTAGGGATATTGTCCCGACAGTGTCAATACTGCTGAATATACCGCGGCCGGCTTACTCAACGGGTTCACCCTTGCTGGAAATCATTCGCTGATATTTGCGGTTACCGGGGTGTGCGGTAACCTTGCAGAGGTTGCGGCACTACCAGCCTGGAATGAAGTTCAGACCGAGAACGCCTTCACTTATACCATTCCTGTGGAATGGGAAGGCATAGTAGGGTTCGATAATAAGTGCGCCGAAAAGATTAACCCTTAATGACAGACCTGTACTGAAGAACGGGAACCTGCGGTCGGGCGACATATCATCTATGTCGAATGTCGGCCTTGTGTCTGTGGTCCATGCCACACCTGCATCAAAGAACAGTGCAAGCTCGGTAAAGAAGATACCTGACTGGATGACTGCCAGCTGTTCGGGGCCCGTAAAGGGTAGTCTTATCTCAAAATTGGTCACGGCCATCCGGCTTCCGATCAGGTCGTTTATCGAGAAATCTATATTCTGAAAAGACTGAAGCTGGTAAAACTGGCTCGAGGAGTAACCTCTTACAAACCCGGGGAATCCGAGGTACATGGGGTAAAAGAGATTGTTCTCGGCCGTCGGGCCGTAACGGCCGGCATGATAGAACCTGAAGGCAAAACTGAGAGGGTTCTGGAAATAGTATTGTCTGTAATCGGTCAGTAACTGATAAAACTCAAGCCTTCCGAAGTATTTGTCCCCCTGTATCCTGTACCTGTATCCCCTCATAGGGGAAGCAAGCCCGAAATACGAATTGTCGCCCACGTATGCGAGATTCAGCCTTGCAAGGTTAAACCCGGGCGGGGCATCGACCCTTTCACGTGATTCGCCCCGGTAGAAACCGCCTTCATAGTAGTGGTTCCACCTGTCAATCCGGTAGTAATACCTTGCCATTGATCCGCCTACCTCCAGGCGCCTGGACATCGAGAAGGGATAATAGACAAAAAGGGATAGCTGATCTTCGAAGGTCCTGATGTTATATAGCTGTAAATTGGTGCGGAGATAGTATGCCGTGCTGTCTTCGTTGAATATCCTCTCTTCTTCGATACCCAGGGTTGCTGTACGGTACGGTATATGAGAAATTGAACCTCCCCAGTTGATTTTCCTTTTCTGGTTCATATAGCTGAACATTCCGCCGAAGTCATATATTTCACCGTTCACGGCCACGGCGCCGAAAAGGGTGTTGTCACCCAGTATGTCGCTGAAGAGCATCTGTACCCCTCCCGACATGCCCGTACCGTAATAGGTGTTAACGGCAATTCCAACGCCGGTGTTCCCTATGTAATCAAGCTGGAACCTGGGCTCATACTTCTGGTGCTGGAATTCTTCTTCAGGAAACCTGGGAAACCTGTCATTGTCGGCCAGGAGGCGGTCGACAATATTGGTTGCCACACGCTGGAAGGGGGGTAGGGTTGCAGCAAGCATGTCAACATGTTCAGGATCGGCAGGCTCTTCCCTGAAATCTTCAGGCATGGCTGAATAGATGGTGTGATTTCCCTCAAAGTAGTAGGAATATGTGATAAGGCCTGTTTCACGTGCAATGCTGATAGCCGGCGATAAAGAAGTTATTCCGCTGATGCCTGTGGGATAATTTGTCGCCCTGTAAACCTCTCCTGTTTCAATGTTATAGCGGTACAGGTTCCGGAACCCGTCGCTGTCTGACAGGAAATAGATAGATTTTCCGTCAGTCGAAAATACCGGGTTGATATTGTTTGCACCCCTGAAAACCGGCAGCACCCTGCGCCTGTTGTTGTCATGAGTGTCGATTATACCCAGGTTAAGGCTGTAAGTTACCGCGGTGCTGGTGTCGGCGGGCTGCTTCATGTCGGTTGCAAAGGCAATGTACCTGCCGTCGGGCGACCAGGATGCATGAACATAGGAGTAGGGGTCGTTGGTGATCTGTTCAACATCACCGGTTTCCAGGTCATAAAGGTACAGGTTGTTGATACCGCCAACCAGTCCGGTCATTACAAGATGCCTGCCGTCGGGCGACCAGGAGGGATTGTTGACGAAGGGAACTCCGGGTATGCTTATCTCCCTGGTCCTGCGGGGCCTGTTGATATCGGTTATGAGAATGTGACTTTTTCCTTTTTTAACGGCAACATAGGCAAAATACCGGCTGTCGGGCGACCATGTTCCCATCGACTCAAGGAAGTTATAGCCATCAATATCGGTATCCCGTGTTGAGCTTGTGAGGGTTCTTACTATTCTGCCGTCATCTGTTCTCGCTATGAAAAGGTCAAGTGTGAACACATTTTTTTCAGAATAGAATGCAACGTGTTGTCCGTCAGGACTTACCGACGGTGACACATTCATCCTTCCGCCTGTCTCCTCGAATATCAGCTTCTCGCCGCTCATCTCGCTGTCGGTGTTTCTGATAAGCTCGTCGTAATGCATTCTGAAAGATGACTGCCATACATCGGAAAAGGTGTTGGCCCTCATCTCGAGCACATTCTCAATTGCCCTCTCATAACCAAATCTTGCTGTCTGTTGAAAAAGCGGTGTTATTATGGAGTCTCCCCATGTTCGTGCTACAAAAGCCCAGAACGCGTGCCCGAACCGGTACGGAAAATACTTGTAACTGGTGGTCATATCTTTGAGGGTGGGAAAATCGTCGTTGATTATTGCATCGCGCATCCACATAGCGGTGTTGGGGTCTACGCTTCCGATCGACATGTATTCGGCCATTCCCTCGATGAACCATAGCGGCAGATTCCTTATTGAATAGACATTCATTGTATCGTTTCGCAACAGTTCATTGAAGTGGAAGGCATGAACCAGTTCGTGTCCCAGTACATGATCGGTCTGCCCCCTGGTCTCCAGTATGGGCATCACCACCCTGTTCTTGAGTGATTCGGTAACTCCTCCGGTGCCAATTCCTATCAGGCTGCCTACTGCCGTAGTCTGCTGAAAGTCGGGGTGGTTCTCATAGATTATAAGCGGGTTTCTATCCTTGATGGTATCACCCAGCGCCCTGGTATGCCGGTAATACCACTTTTCACTCATCATGGCGATCTCATGCAGTACGGAATCATTTTCAAAATAGTGATATATTTCAAAGTTGGGCGTCTTGTAGACCTTGAAATCAAATGTCTTGTATCCGGGTTTCGTGCGCCCGAAACCCTGTGAATACAGGTCGCTTCCCGAAAACAGGAAAACAACAAGCAATAACAGCATGCTGTAGTTCATTCTGTTCGTTCCTGCAAATGAATTCCTGAATCTGACCATGATCCGTATTATTGTAACCCGTTTCCGGGGAAGTTAAAAAACACAATATACTTTAATAACTGAAAATAACTCCAAATTGTATGCCATAAACAAAGAAATGAACCGGTTTGTTTACCGAGAGAGTTGATTTGGGAATTTGAACTGCTGAAAGGAACGTGATACCTGACCAGCTTTAACGTTCCTTCCTTATAAACTCCACTTGTTCAGCGGTCGCATCAACACTAACTATATGGCAGGGTTGGGTAATGGCCATACTGACCATATCTCCGGGTGCTGGTGATTCTGTACTGTAAAGGACGGTGAGTGTATCCCGGTGCAATGATGCGCCCAGTATCTCCACACTGTAACCTCCGGTAGACCTGGTCCCCAAAAAGACGCAAATTACTGTTTGCCTGCTGAAGTCGATCTCCGGCAGATCATCAGCCGGACGCCTGTTGCGCTGCACTGTTGTCCAGAGCTCCTTCCAGTGTGAGTTGTCGGTTACCGCGATGTTTTGCTGCTGTTCAACACCGCAAAAAGGACCACGGGTTATATGTGCTATTTCAATCTCCTTCATTTCACCGGTATCATTTGTTTCGGAAACACCCGTAACTCTCCGCTGGCATGACAGCATTATGATTGCCGGGGCAGCCAGGATTAAAAGCAATAAGGTCAGGCCCCTCATATTATGTGACATTAAAAGTTTCACCGCTCTTAAGCAAGTCGTCAACAGATTTTATTTCGGTTTGTTCCCGGGCCGACTCTATCTGGACCTCGACCATGTCATCGTAGGTCTCAAATTCTGCCGACCTTATAACTCCAAGGGCCACAGGCAGGACGGGAGGTCCCATCTTGCCGAGCATCCTGTGGATGCCGGGGTTTTTCTCGTACCGGTCATGGATCAGGATATCTTCCATCTCGACCCCGTTGAGTCCTACCACAACACCCTGGAGTTTTTGTCCTTTCATCTGGATCCCCTTCTCCTTGTTCTTGCCATATAGCATAGGTTCACCATGTTTGAGGTGAAGCTGGTAGTCGTCCCTTACCTCCTTGCCGGTTACCTGTGAATGGGTCCCGTCAGCAAAGATTATACAGTTCTGCAATATCTCAATAACTGCGGTACCGTCATGCCTGGCAGCCTCAAACATCACCTCCGTCATCATTTTGATATTGTTGTCCGGCACCCGTGCAAAGAAAGTTCCCTGTGCGCCCATAACAAGACCCGCTGTTACGAAAGGATGTTCAACGGTTCCGTGGGGCGATGTCCGGGTTATGCTTCCTATTGGTGTTGTGGGAGAGTACTGACCTTTTGTCAGACCGTAGATCTGGTTGTTGAAGAGCAGGATATTCACATCCAGGTTCCTCCTGATGATGTGTATAAAGTGGTTTCCTCCGATAGCCATCGAATCGCCGTCACCCGTTGCTATCCACACACTCAGTCCCGGATTGGCCAGCTTTACCCCTGTTGCTATGGCCGCGGCCCTGCCGTGAATTCCATGTATTCCATAGGTGTTTACGTAGTAAGGAAAACGGGAGGAGCATCCGATACCAGATACGAACATGAAGTTCTCCTTTTTGTAACCAATCTCCGGGAACACGTTTTCAATAGCTTTCAGGATGGCATGCGCACCGCATCCGGGGCACCATTTAACCATCTGGTCGCTTACAAAATCCTCTTTACTGAGTTCCTGCTCCGATTGCAAAATGCGGTTGCTGATCATGTCTGTTCGGTTTCAATTAGTTTGTTAAACAGTTCAGTAAGTTCGCCGGTAAAGAATGGCAACCCCTGTATCTTATTATACTGAAGATATTTGATCTCAGGAAATTCGGTTTTCAGGTATTTGACAAACTGGCCGTTGTTCAATTCACATACGATAACTTTCCGGTAACCCTGTAGCACCTCCCTGGTGTTTATGGGCAGTGGCATGATATGGTTGAAGTGTGCATGCCCTATCTTTTTACCCTCTTTCTGAAGTGCTTTTACGGGTGTCAGTATAGATCCTTCTGTTCCACCCCAGCTTACGACGAGCAGGTCGCCTGTTTTTTCACCCGTTATCTTCTGGGGAGGAATCTTTTCGGCAATCTTCTTTACCTTTTCTTCCCTAATTCCGATCATCATCTGGTGATTCTGGGGATCGGTCGATACAGTACCGTAAATATCCGTCTTTTCAAGTCCCCCGATCCGGTGTCTCAACCCTTCTGTTCCCGGTATTGCCCATTGCCTTACCAGCGTCTCCGGATCCCGCCTGTAGGGTTTGTAATTTTCATCGTTTGCCTTTGCAAGCGGGGGGTTGATGGGAGGCAGGTCAGCCACCTGCGGTATCCTGAAAAGCTCCGAACCGTTGCCGAGGTATCCGTCGGTAAGAAGAATAACGGGGGTCATGTGCTCCATGCTTATCTTGGCGGCTTCATAGGCATAATAGAAGCAGTTTGCCGGCGTGGATGCTGCCATTACGATCACGGGGCATTCTCCGTTCCGGCCGTACAGTGCCTGGAGGAGGTCAGACTGTTCCGATTTGGTAGGCATGCCTGTTGATGGCCCCGCCCGTTGAACATTAACAATTACCAGCGGCAGCTCAGTCATTACCGCCAGTCCGATAGCCTCTGACTTAAGAGAGAGCCCGGGTCCCGAGGTCGTTGTGATGGCGAGGGAGCCTGCATAACTTGCACCGATGGCAGAACAGATGCCTGCTATCTCATCTTCAGCCTGGAACACCTTTACGCCAAGGGCCTTTTGCTGTGACAGCTCAATAAGTATTTCAGTGGCCGGGGTAATGGGGTATGATCCCAAAAAGAGGGGCCTCCCCGAACGTTCTGAAGCGGCAAGAAAGCCCCAGGCCGTTGCTACATTTCCTGAGATATTGCGGTATGTTCCTTTCTTCAAAGACGCTTTGGGTACTTTGTATGTTGTGCCAATTGCCTCTATTGTCTCGGCAAAATTGTAGCCGGCCGAAAGGGCGGTTTTGTTTAACTCAAGCACCTGAGGCCTGGATCCGAATTTGTCTTCAAGAAACTTGAATGTTGCATCCAGATCCTGGTTAAGCAGAAAAGAGACGATGCCCAGTGCCATCATGTTCCTGCTTCGTTCGGCCATACGGGCACTCACCTTAAGGTGGGAAAGGCTGCTCCTGGTCATGCTTGATACCGGAGCCTTGACGAGTCTGTATACATCGAGACTGCCGTCTTCAAGCGGATTTGATTCATATCCTGATTTTTCAAGGGCCTTTTCGTTGAATGCATCGGCATCGGTCACTATGATACCACCCGCCCTGACCCATTTAAGATTTGTTTTAAGTGATGCAGGGTTCATCGCAACAAGGATGTCGCACAAGTCACCGGGTGAAAAAATTTTTTCGCTCCCTATCTGAACCTGGAAACCTGATACGCCTGCCAGGGTATTGTGGGGTGCCCTTATCTCAGCAGGGTAATCCGGGAATGTAAAAAGATCATTTCCAAATACTGCTGCGGTGTCTGAGAAAAGGGTGCCTGCAAGCTGCATCCCGTCACCCGAGTCGCCAACGAACTTTATTACGACCGATTCCTTGTTTTTGAAAGTTGCCTTTTTAGTCATTATGCGGTGTTGTAATTAGGAAATACTGGAAACCTGAACCTGATTGTTAAATAAAGGCGATAAATATTTGGTAATAAACGGGTAAATCTTTAATGCAAAAATACTATTTTCTCTATTATGAGGTTATGAAATATGTTTTTTTTTGATCGTTACGGTCCCTGCAATAAACCCTCAAGACTTTGTAAAACAGATGTATACGGTCTGGTATGATTAAAATCATCATTGGCAGAGGATGTTTTGCAGCATGAATCGGGTGGCAGACAGGTTAAAATTTATCAGATTTGCATAAAAAAGATATGTCGCTCATAAAATCAGTAAGGGGGTTCTCGCCCCGTTTCGGCAGGAATTGTTACCTGGCCGATAATTGCACTGTTATAGGTGATGTTGTTACCGGAGATGACTGCAGCATATGGTTCAACGTGGTCATCAGGGGAGATGTAAACTCAATCCGGATCGGCAACAGGGTAAATGTACAGGACAATTCAGTCATGCACTGCACCTTTGAAAAAACCACCATTGTGGTAGGCAACAATGTATCGATCGGTCACAATGTGATTGTTCACGGTGCCCATATAGGGGATAATGTATTGGTTGGGATGGGTGCTGTCCTGATGGACGACGTGGTTGTTGAACCGGATGCGATCATAGCTGCTGGAGCTGTGGTACTTGAAAAGACCCGGGTTGAATCGGGCACTATTTACGGAGGGGTTCCTGCCCGCCGCATCAAGGAAGTTGACAGGCAACAGATTGCCGAAATGGTAAAAAGGCACTCCGGGAACTATCTGGGTTACGCCGGTTGGTACCGGGAGTGATCTATTTCCAGAGGTCGTATTTCTCAAGTATGATCTCCTTCTCAAAGAATATCGCCGCTATCCTCGAAAAGTATTCGGTGTGGTCTGACACGAAGAACCTGTCGCCGGTTACCGGATCGCCCGCCTGTTCGCAGCCGGCAATCCGTGTATCGCCGGGCTGCATATGGGCGTTATCCTTTGTGTCGCCGGACAATTGATTGCCGGTATCCCGGCCGGCTGCTCCGGTGCCGGCAGTATGCCCGTTCATGCGTCCTTCATTTTTTTCGAGCAGGTCCCTGAGCTCTTCGGCCACCATCATTGCCGAGTCGATCACATCAACCTTGAAATCATAGAATTTCCTGATCTGGTTCCTGATTATGGGGTAATGTGTGCAACCGAGGATCAGGGTGTCGATCCCTTTGAGGCGTGAATCGGAAAGGTAGGTCCTGATTATCGCGTTGCTTATGTCATCATATACGAACCCCTCCTCTATCATCGGCACCAGCAGGGGGGTTGCAAGGGAGTGGACCCGGACATCCTCACGTGTCTTTTTGATCTTTTCGGGATAGGCTCCCGAATTTACAGTGTTCTTCGTTCCGATTACGCCGACGGTAGATCCTGATAATGTATTTGCCAGCCTGTTTACAACGGGATCTATCACATTCACTGCTATTGCACGCTCACCAATGTAGTTTTCCAGTTCACTCCATACCGTGGCCGAAACAGTATTGCACGCCGCGAGTATGACCCGGCAGTTGTGGCTTAGAAGAAAATCGGTTATTTTCCTGCTGTAATGCAGGATTGCTTCAGACGATTTGTCCCCGTACGGAAGGTGAGCGGTATCGCCGAAATAGATTATCGTCTCTTCAGGCAGGATCTGTTTTACGGCCGCTGCCACCGTAAGCCCCCCAACCCCCGAATCAAAAATGCCTATGGGACCGGTCTTCAGTTTGGTCATAGCTGCTACAGACCCAGCTTTTCCCTTACATAGGGAAGGATATCCTCGCTTTCATCACTGAAATAGAGAATGGCGTTGGCATCTATGTCAAAAACATAAATATATCCTCTTTCCCGGGCAACCTCTGATATGGCCTTTTCGATCTTTTCGAATATGGGCTGGATCAGCTCCATCTCCCTCATTTGCAGGTCTTCCTGTGCTCCCGCCTGGAACTCCTGAATCCTGTTCTGAAGCTCCCTTAGCTCGCGTTCGCGAAGCTGCCTTACCACGTTTGAGAGTGTATCCTGTGCTTCAATATAGTTCTGAAGCTTATTGTTGTATTCAACCTGAAGTTTCTCCAGCTCCTCACCAAGGCTCCTGGCTTCACGCTCAAGCTGTCTCTGGGCAGCCTCCCTTTCGGGCATGATCCTGAGCAACTGTGATGAGTTAATATGTCCGAACTTAACGTTCTGGGCGGTTGCCATTGGTCCGGCAGCCAGCAGTGTGGTGACAAGGATTGCTTTTAGTAAATGTTTCATGCGTACAAATTTTTGGTTAAGTTTTTAGATGTAACTCGCCATTCAATGATCAGCCGGTTTAGTTCGGGGCATTGTATATAGCTCGTTTTCTATGTAATTGGTTTTATTGTGATCTGTCTTTACGAATTACTCTCTCAGTTCCTGTAACCGAGCATTCTAAGGATGTCGTCACTGAGATCGTTGCGTGGATTTGTATAGAGCATGGAAGATGAGTTTGCGGTATCGAATATCACCGCGTAGTTACCTTCCTGGGCCATTTTCTCCACGGCTTTGTATATCCTGTCCTGAATGGGCCTGATCAACTCCTCCTGGCTGTTGAAAAGCTCCCCTTCCGGACCGAAGTATTTTCTCTGGAGTTCGGCGGCTGCAGCCTCCATTGTGACTATCTCGTCTTCCCTTTTTCTTCTCATCTCTTCGCTCATAAGGACCCTGTCATTCTGGTAGCTTCTGTAGAGAGCCTCAACCTGCTCATATCTCTCCTCTATCTCTTTCTGCCACCCGGCTGAAAGCTTTTCCAGCTGCTCCTGTGCTGCCCTGTATTCGGGTATATTGCTGAGAATGTATTCACTGTCAACCCATGCAAACCGCTGTGCCGAAGCTGTATGTGCTGTAATACCCAAGAGCAGGGTCGCCAATAGGGCCAGCCTGAATGTAAGACCGGAAATTGCCCGTTTACCTGCAAAAGCTTTGCGGGTATCGATGTTTATATGCTTAATGTCCATGAGTATAAAGTTAAATGGTTATTAAAATTGCTGTCCGAGAACAAAATGGAACTGACTGCCGCTGGCATCCGGCCTGCCGGGTATCGCGTCAAACCCGTAGGCCCAGTCAATGCCAAGGAGGCCGAACATCGGGAGGAAAGCCCTGAGTCCGATACCTGCCGAACGCTTGACAGCAAACGGATTGAACTCCTTGAAGTCGTACCAGGCATTGCCCGCCTCAATGAAGATAAGAGGGTATATGAATGCGTTGGGATTGGTTGAGACAGGATACCTCAGCTCCATAGTGAACTTGTTGTAGATGTTACCTGACTTGTGTCCCCTTACTATCGGGGTAAGCGAACCGTTTTCATAACCTCTCAGCCCGATGGTCTCCCTGCCGTAGAGGTTATACCCCGACATGCCGTCACCACCCAGGTCAAAACTCTCAAAGGGTGACGGCCCTATGTCGCTGTTGAAATAACCCAGGATCCCGAACTGGGCACCTGCACTCAGGACGAGGTCCCCGGTCAGTGCTGTGTACCAGTTGCTCTTGAATGTCCATTTATGGTACTCTATCCACTTGTATTTTTCACTGGCCGGCATAGATGAAAAATCCTTGTCGCTCAGAAGTGAATATGGTGGAGTTATCTGCAGCGAAAGGTTGAAGGAATTTCCACGGCGCGGATATATCGGCTGGTCGACTGAGTTCCTCCCGAAAGATGTTCTTACACTGAGGTTGTTTGAACTGCCGTCCTGGAAAAGGAACTGGCCGAACCAGTCAGTCAGTTCATAGTTCTGAAAGCTGATCTCGTTGTAAAGTGTGAAGAAATCATCGGGCCAGTCCAGCCTTCTTCCCATACCCAGTGAAGCCCCGGAGATCTTTATGGATGACCAGTCCTGTATCCTGCGGTTGAACCTGTTGGTCTGAATGGTATGATAGACCGAGAAGGAGAGTGAGTTGGGCTTGGTGCCTCCAACATAAGGTTCGACGAAAGTCAGGTTGTATGCCTGGTAATAGCTGCCGTTTGACTGAGCCCGGATGCTCAGTGTCTGTCCGTCACCTGAGGGAAGCGGCCTCCATGCCTCCCTGTTAAAGATATTTCTTGTAGAGAAATTATTGAAGCGAACACCGATGGTGCCTATCAGCATGCCGGCGCCCCAGCCGCCTGAAATCTCGAGCTGGTCATTTGCCCTCTCCTCTACAACATATTCTATGTCAACTGTCCCGTCATTCGGATTGGGTAAAGGGTTTATTTCCAGCCTTTCCGGATCAAAGTGCCCGAGGCTGGATATTTCCCTGTGTGAACGCATAAGGTTGGTCTTGCTGAAAAGCTGCCCGGGCTTGGTTCTTATCTCCCGTCTTATCACGTGCTCGTTGGTCTTTGTGTTCCCTGATATAAGCACCCGGTTTATCCTTGCCTGGTCCCCCTCGCGAACGCGCATTTCCAGGTCGATCGAATCGTTCTCGATCCGGAGTTCAACCGGATTGATCTGGAAGAACAGGTAACCATCATCAAGATAGATGGAACTTACAGCATCATCATCCATCCGCAGCCTGTTATAAAGCTTTGTCTGGTCGTATACCTCGCCTTTTTCAATGTTAAGAACGGCTGTTAGGAATTCGGCAGGATACTTGGTGTTGCCCACCCATGCAATATCCCTGAAATAGTATTGGTTCCCCTCCTCAATTACAATCCCGACATTGATCCGGTTATCCTCGGTATGGTAAATGGTATCTGAAACGATGACAGCATCCCTGAATCCGTGTTCGTTGTAGAATGTTATAAGGTTCTGTTTATCTTCCCTGTAGTCGTCTGCTACCAGTTTTGAGGTTCTGAAGATGTTCAGGTTTCTTTTGTTTGTGTTCTTCATGACCCTTCTGAGCCGGCGGTCGGTGAAATTCTCATTGCCAACGAAATAGATGTCAGAAATCCTGACCCTGTCATTTTTATCAACATCAATGTACAATCTTGCCCTGTTGGGGTGTACCGGGTCATCCTCCATCCGGATGTCAACCTCGGTATTGAGGAAACCTTTCTCGACAAAGTGCTTCTGAATAATATCCCTGGTGTTGTTGAGCGTATTTTCGTCAACGAGCCTGCCGGTCCTCAGCCTTATCTTGTCTTCAATATCCCTCAGCTCGCTTCTTCTAAGTCCCTCGATATTCAGGGCCGACAGCCGGGGGGGTTCCTGGAGCCAGATATCAAGGTCTATCTCTGTGCCTTCAACCCGGGTGGCAGTTATCTTTACATCTGAGAAAAGCCTTTGATCCCATAGTTTACGGATCGCCTCAGTGATGTCATCTCCGGGTACAGTGATCCTTCTGCCCCTTTCCAGGCCGCTTGCACTTACTACAACAGCCGGGTCAAGATGCTGAATTCCGGATACGCTAACTTCCCTTATTACATATTCCCTGGCCCTGGAGTAATCCATAACCGGCAAGGCTGCGTAGTCTGTCTGTGCTTTACCGTCAGGAAGCAGACAAATCAGGGCAAGTATGAAACAAACTAAAGATGCAAATTTTTTTGTCAGCATAAATCAATCGCAGTTTAATTGTTCGCTTGTTTTGCCAAATCTTCTCTCTCTCTTCTGAAAATCAACAATTGCCCTGTGCAAATGCTCTTTCCGGAAATCGGGCCACAACGTGGGCGTAAAATACATTTCAGTATATGCAAGTTGCCAGAGCATAAAATTACTGAGCCTGTATTCCCCGCTTGTTCTGATAAGAAGTTCGGGGTCAGGTACGTCTGCCGTGGCAAGGTAATGGGCAAATTTTTCTTCATCAATATCCTCCCCGGCTATCTTGCCCGACCTTACATCATCTGCAATAAGCCGTGCCGCCCTTGCGATCTCCCACCGTGCACTGTAACTCAGCGCGACAATAAGTGTCAGCCCGGTGTTCCCTTTTGTCCTGTCAATTACGTCAATAAGCTTGTCAACAATTGCCGGCGGCAGACTATCCATGTCGCCGATAACCAATAAACGGACATTGTTCTCAATTAGTGCTTTGGTTTCTGAATTAATGGATGATACCATAAGATCCAGCAGGGCATCTATCTCTTCCTGGGGCCGGCACCAGTTTTCCTTGGAAAATGCATACAGTGTCAGATATTTCACGCCAAGCTCACCGGCACCCTCAACGGCCTGCTTAACGGCAGTAATCCCGTTCTGGTGCCCGAATATCCTGTGGGAGCCCCTCTCTTTGGCCCACCTGCCGTTACCGTCCATGATAATAGCAATATGGCCTGGGAGTTTGTTCTTGTCTATTTTATCCTTCATTTCTGTCATAAACCTGAAGCTTAGTACCAGTAAACCGCACAGTCACCCCTGCGCTCAAAGGGTTTTATGGTAACGAAAAATCCGGCCAAAGATACCCAATCATTGTTATGAATAAAAGATGGAGAATCAAATTGTCCGAAACTTTTCACTCCGTCAATATCATCCCTGAAGTTCTTCTTCAAAATCCATTCCAATCCGATTGTCAGCCTTCTGCTAATGCCGTATTTTACACCTCCGCCGAAAGGCAGGTTAAGGTAATTGGATGCCGGACCATCAACATCCGGAACGAATGTATAGGCTATCCCTGCTGTTATATATGTGCTTATTGGTTTACTGAATATGGTGACCTTGAAAGGCATGAAATTGAATTCACCGGTCAGTGAGAAATCATAAAAATTGTTAACAAGCCCGGCCTGTCTTGCCTGGTTTAGCGGATATTCAAAATCAATGTCTTCTGCTTTGATCTGTCCGAAATTAAATCCCATCTTAAAGGCATAGTGTTCATTGAAATTGTATCTCATCAGGGCTCCGAATGCAGGTGAAGGCCTGTGAAAATGAAGGGAGGGGTTCAGGTTTCCCCTGTAATAGGAAGTGCCTGCAAATATTCCGGCATCCAGCTCGTCGGAGGAGAAACCCTTGCCGGCGCTCAGTATCAGCATTAAGCATATTGCAGCGGCTCTGATCATAATTTCCTGTAATTTTTTATAATTATTCCGGTATCAGTCCGGTCAACCTGTAAATAATCTGTACAGTTGTCAGGTAATATATATCGTTTGAGGTTGCAGTGGGACTGGTAAAACCGTCAAGGTAATCATTCAGTGAATAGCGCCCCCCGATCTCAAAACCTATATCCATATGATTGCTGACACCAAGTTTTGCACCGATCCCGGCCGGCAGCACCATGGTAACCATCCCGTTGTCTATGTTGTCCCTTTCCCTTCTGTTTTCAAGTCTTTCATTCGGCATTACATAATACACTATTGCCCCTGCTCCGCCGAAAAGATAAAGAGAGAAAGTTCCGTAGTTCCGGACCAGCCCTCTTCTGTCTACTCCCCTGAGAAGCCTAAGGTCCCTTACGGGGAAGAACTCGCCTCTGGCAGACAGCTCAAGGAATGTCGTGTTGAAAACATATCCCCTTGCCTCGTTCCTTCCGCCCGCATCGTTACCGCTGAGCCATCCCAGTGCAGCACTTCCGTTTATGCCGATATAGTTGCCCGGGATGTACCTGAGGCCGGCAATGAAACCCGGCCTGCTCCTGAATATATCCAGGTCTTTTACGCCGAACCAGTTATTTTCATCTGCTGTCCCTCCGATATCTCCAAAGTAGTTTGCCGGACCGATCCCCGCGTATAACTCATAGGGCCTGGATCGCCAACTCTGGCCCTCTGCAGGTAATGCCGGGATAACCAGGAATAGAAGGGTGATCAGGATACTGATGCGCATCTTCTGTTTTTTAGGACTGCAAATTTAATGAAAATAAGTGGTAATAAAACATCAGTAGTATCTTAATTATTGCCGGCAACCGGGGAAGAAAGGCGAATTCAGTCATCTGTTTCAGTTCCTTTTATCAGCCCCCCACATAAGTTTATTGCGAAGTGTAGCGTAGAAATCCTGGCTGTTAAGCCTGATCAGATTTATATAGTATCCCGGTCTCCTGATCACAATTTCAGTCTCCATTGCGACCAGTGTACTCCTGGAATCCATCGAAAGCAGGAACTTCGGTCTGTTTCCGGTTACCCTGAGCCTTATTGTGTTGTTATCGGGAACTACAACCGGCCTGACGGTAAGATTGTGCGGAGCAATAGGTGAAATAATAATGGCGCCGGTATCAGGTGTCAGCAATGGTCCCCCCGCGCTTAATGAATAAGCCGTTGATCCTGTTGGTGTTGAAATGATAAGTCCGTCTGCCCAGTAGGAATTCAGGAGATGATCGTTCAGCCACGCCTGGATTGTTATCATGGTTGAATCTTTTTTCTGAACGGTGAACTCATTCAGTGCGCAGTCAAATCCGCTGAATACCTTGCCGGGGCTTTGCAATTGAAGCAGGCTCCTTTTTTCGGTGGTATAGTTGCCTGTCATTACCGCCTCTATTGCCTCATCAATATCATTCCCTGAGATATTTGCAAGGAATCCCAGTTTGCCGCTGTTGAATCCGAGCACCGGGATGCCGGTATCCCTTACCAGTGCTATAGTCTCCAGTATTGTGCCGTCACCGCCGATTGTGAAGATAAAATCACTTGACCTGTCAAGATCGTTATGTGAATTGAAAATGGTTTCCGGCTCAGGGTCAATACCTGCTTCCCGGACGAGGAAATTGTAGAAAGGTTCATATAAGGATATCCTGAGACTGTTCTCCCGGAGTCTTGTAAACAACCTCTTCGCATAATCATTGAAATGAGGGTTGAATTGCCGTCCGTATACAGATATCTGCATTGACTGAAAATTATTATACGTTCAGATAACGCATGAACTGTTCATACCTGTTTTTGTAGAAACTGTCAAGGTTTTCGTCATCCATGTATGATGCCTTGATGTTATAGTCATAACGCTGGAATGTCCTGATGACCGGTGCGAGGTCGGTCCGGTTGATCTTGATCGCTACTTCCATCAGGGTACTATCTTCCGTGTTCCGTGTATAGAGGCTCAGTATCCTGGCGTTGTTGCTCTCAACGATCTGGCTTATCTGGCTGATGGAGTAGTCGTGGTGGTTCATCTCCAGTACGATGAGCCCCCCGGGTTCACTTACAGCTGTAAGAGTTGCAAAATGGGCCAGCAGGTCGTTCTGCCCGATCAGTCCTGTATAGTTCTTTTTTTCGTCAAGAACCGGTATAACAGTCAGCCTGAGGCGGGAGGCAATCTCGATTACTTCGTAAATATGCTGGTGATCATACACAAACGGGCTGAACAGCGACAGCTTGTGATTCCCGATAGGTTCGTCGGTCATACCCAGGTCGTATATATCGGTATCGGAGATAAGTCCGAGAAACTCCAGGTTATTGACAATGGGAAGATGGGAGATCCTGAATATCTCCATCCAGCTGAGTGCACGGGCTCCGGTGTCGGAGGTTCTAAGCGCCGGAATGACATCTGATACAAGTTCCCTGGCAAGCATACCCGGTTTTATTTGTTGTAAATTAGCACTAATTTTGTGTTTTGTATGAACAAACAATGTGCCATGACCCGATTAAGCGTAAATATAAACAAAATTGCCACATTAAGGAATGCCAGGGGCGGAAATATACCTGATGTACTTAAAGCGGCGGTGGATTGCCAGAACTTCGGGGCACACGGTATAACGGTACATCCCCGTCCCGATGAACGGCACATCAGGTACCAGGATGTTCGTGATATCAGGCCTCTGATCACTACCGAGTTCAATATCGAGGGATACCCGTCTGAATCTTTTATTCAGCTTGTCTTATCAGTAATGCCCCACCAGGTAACGCTGGTGCCTGACCCTCCCGATGCTATAACCTCGAGTGAGGGATGGGATACCATATTGCATAAGGGTTTCCTTACCGAGGTTATCACCAGGTTTCATGAACATGGGATAAGGACATCGATATTTACCGGCACAGACCTGAGGCATATTGAACATGCGGCATTGACAGGCACCGACAGGATAGAGCTTTACACCGAACCCTATGCCCGGCATTTCCCGGCAGATCCTGCAGGGGCGGCAGAGCCCTTTACAGCTGCCGCAAAACTGGCCGGTGAAGCCGGACTGGGTCTAAATGCCGGGCATGATCTCAATCTTGAAAATCTCGGCTATTTTGCCGGCAGGGTACCCGGCCTTCTGGAGGTATCCATAGGCCATGCCCTGATCTCTGATGCTCTTTACTTCGGGCTTGAAAATGCGATCCAGATGTACCTTCGGCAACTTGAGCTGAAGGGTGCAGGACCCGGCAGTATATGACCCGGACACAATAATCACTTCTATCATGAAGCTTTTTCACAGAAAAACAGGGTCGGGAATACCATTGATAATACTGCACGGCCTTTACGGTTCGTCAGATAACTGGATGAGCGTTGCAAGATCGCTGTCCGACCGTTTTGAGGTCTGGCTGCCCGATCTGAGGAACCACGGAAGGTCACCGCATGATGAAAACCATACCTATGAGATGATCAGGGATGACATCCTGGAATTTATTGATGATGCCGGTCTGATGAAACCGGTCATTCTCGGACATTCTATGGGCGGCAAGGCTGCCATGTGTTTTGCGCAGCATCATCCCGACCGGATTGAGCGGCTGATCGTGGCAGATATTGCACCCAAATCCTACAAGGACCTCTACAGGGAAGAACCGTTAAACCATCACGATATACTGCAGGCTATGAAGAAGGCAGATCCTTCTTCTGCAGGTACGCGCAGGGATGTTGATGATATGCTGCAGGCTGCCATTAAGTCGGCCAGGATCAGAGGTTTCCTTATGAAAAACCTTGACAGGGGCGATGACGGAAGGTACCGCTGGACCCTTAACCTTGACGTGCTTATAAAGGAGCTTGACAATATAATGGACGGGGTTAGCTCCGATTGCTTTGATCCGGCATTTCCCCTGACCGGGTTTCCTGTTCTTTTTATCAGGGGCGGGAAATCAGCGTATGTTCTTGATGAGGACATGGAGGTCATTGAAAGGATCTTCCCTTCAGTAAAACTTGTTACCATACAGGGTGCAGGGCACTGGCTGCATGCCGAACAACCCGGTGCATTTGTTGAGACTGTGCGGGAATTCGCAGCAGGCTGAAGCAGTGACTTAATATATCATGTGTTGCGGTCGTTCAGGCTGCTTCTTATAATTTCGGTCAGAATATTGATGCCCACCTTGTTGTTTCCGCCCTGCGGAATAATGATATCTGCATACCTTTTTGTGGGTTCGATAAACTGAAGATGCATCGGCTTAACTGTTTTATGGTACCGGTCAAGAACTTTGTCAACTGACCTGCCCCGCTCACTGATGTCTCTCGATATCACCCTGGAAAGCCTGTCATCGGCATCGGCGTCGACAAATACCTTGATGTCAATGAGTTCCCTGAGCAGCCGGCTTGTCAGTATAAGGATACCCTCTATTATCACTACCTTTTTCGGGATAATATCTATCGTCTCGTCCGATCGTGCACAGGTAAGGTAGGAATATACGGGCTGTTTTACCGGCATTCCCTCCCGCAGCGTTTTAACATGCCTGATCAGTAGACTGAACTCAAGCGCCCGTGGATGGTCAAAATTAATCTCCTGCCTCTCAGCGGGCGGCAGATGGGAGTTGTCACGATAATATGAATCCTGGGGTATCAGCACCACCTCATTCTCCGGGAGGCTTTCCATTACCTTCCTTACAACCGTTGTTTTACCTGAACCTGAACCACCTGCAATACCGACAATCAACATATGTAATATTTCCCCAAATATAATTAATTTTAAGACCGCAAACTTTACCGGCAGCAGGATGATGAGTTTGTGCTGCCTGAACCCTGCCTTGCCGGGGCATAAAACAAAAACCGTGAACTGATGCGAACATTATACCCGCTTAAATTCACTCCAATACCCAGGGAAATGATCTGGGGAGGAAACAAACTGCAACATAATTACAACAAGGGCTTCCCGCCGGAGGCCAGGATTGGTGAAAGCTGGGAGATTTCGGGTTATCCTGGTAAACTGTCCGTGGCAGCCAACGGCTTTTTACAGGGAAACACCATTGAGGAGCTAATAGAGGTTTACATGGGCGATCTTGTCGGAGAAAAGGTTTTCGACCGTTACGGAATTGAATTCCCGCTGTTGATCAAGCTTATTGACGCCAATGACAACCTTTCCATACAGGTGCACCCTGATGATGAGCTTGCCCAAAACCGTCACAATGGAAGGGGCAAAACAGAGATGTGGTATGTTCTCGACGCAGAGCCGGGCGCTGAACTGATATCCGGTTTCAATACGGAGGTGAGCCGCGGTCTCTTCCTTGATAAACTGAATGTCGGCAAACTACCGGAAATGCTGAATTTTGAGAAGGTTGCCCCGGGTGATGTTTTCTTTATGCCTGCCGGCAGAATTCATGCCATAGGTAAAGGGATCGTGCTTGCCGAGATACAGCAGTGTTCAGATATTACCTACAGGGTATATGACTGGAACAGGGTTGATGCCGAAGGAAAGCCCCGGGAGCTTCATGTCGATCTTGCGCTTGATGCGATCGACTATACATGGCATAATGATTACAAGACAGTTGTCCCCGACAGGGAGGATGTGCCTGTACTGCTGGCTGACTGCCAATGGTTCACAACACAGCGCCTCTTGTTCAAACGTAGACTCCCACGTGATTACAGCCTTGCTGATTCATTTGTAATTCATATCTGCACAAAGGGTGGGTATAATATATATTATAACGGCGTAAAGGATAGAGTTGCAGTTTCACGGGGAGAAACAGTACTGATACCTGCCGTTTTTGATGAGGTGGTGCTTGAAACCAGCGGAATTACAGAGATACTTGAAGTGTACATAAAAAATTAAACCTGGAAAATCCGTCCATGATTATAAGAAGTGCAGAATTCGTCAAAAGCTCGGCCGCTGCCGGTCAGTTTCCTCCACCGGACATGCCCGAATATGCTTTTACAGGCAGGTCAAATGTCGGTAAATCCTCGCTGATAAACATGCTGACAGGATACAAGAGGCTGGCAAAGACCTCCTCAACTCCCGGAAAGACAAAGCTTGTGAATCATTTCCTTATCAATGACCATTGGTACCTGGCCGATCTGCCGGGGTACGGTTATGCCCGGACTTCACGCAGTGAAAGAAAAGGTTTCGGCAGGCTGATTGAAAGTTATTTAAGGGTACGTGAAAATCTTTTGTCGATGTTTGTACTGGTTGATTCAAGGCATGAGCCGCAGGTATCAGATTTGGCGTTCATTAATTCACTCGGTTATAACGGGGTTCCTTTTGCTATTGTATTCACGAAAAGCGACAAATTGTCTCCTGCGCTCCTGCAGAGAAATGTAGCTGATTATCTGAAACGTCTGGAACAGGAGTGGGAAACACCCCCTCCCTGGTTTTGTGCATCTGTGACCGACCGCAGGGGCCGGGAGGAGATCCTGGGATATATTGAAAAGGCAAACATTAAATTTACTGCCAACGGGAATTAGAAATATTTACTGATATTATTTAATTTTGCAACCCTGACATCAAAATAATAATCTTAGGTAAAATGCCTCATAAAGCTCCGATAAAATTCTTTTCAGGCAAGGCTTCAATGTATCTTGCCGACAAAATTGCCAAGTGTTACGGCATGGAACTCGGAAAGTCATCAGTGATCCAGTTCAGCGACGGTGAGTTTCAGCCATGTTTTGATGAATCAGTAAGAGGTTGTGTGGTATTCATCGTACAATCCACCTTCCCGCCAACGGAAAATCTTTTTGAGCTGCTGCTCATGATAGATGCTGCGAAAAGGGCATCTGCCTACAAGGTTGTTGCTGTAATTCCCTACCTTGGGTTTGCCCGGCAGGACAGGAAAGATAAACCGAGAGTTTCGATAGGGGCCAAACTGGTTGCCGACCTTCTCTCCAAGGCAGGGGTCTCAAGGATAATGACCATGGATCTGCATGCAGACCAGATACAGGGGTTCTTCGATGTGCCTGTCGACCACCTTTATGCTTCCGCCATATTTGTCCCCTACATCAAGAAGATGCATCTTGACAACCTGGTGATAGCGGCTCCCGATATGGGAGGGACCAAAAGGGCAAATGCATACTCACGTTTCCTGAATTCAGAGATGGTCATCTGCTACAAACTCAGGAAAAAGGCCAACTTTGTTGATGAAATTACCATAATAGGAGATGTGAAGGAGAAGAACGTGGTTATAGTTGACGACATGATCGATACGGCGGGAACAATGCTGCTGGCTGCCGACCTGATGATGCAGAGCGGAGCCCGTTCGGTGAGGGCAGTTGCTACACATCCGGTACTTTCGGGTCAGGCCGTTGACAAGATAGAGAAATCCGCCATCAGCGAGGTTGTAGTGACTGATACAATACCGCTGAAACAAAAATCTGACAAAATAAAGGTTCTTACAGTGGCCGACCTGTTTGCCGAGGTTATTGGCAAAGTTTACAATTACCAGTCAATCAGTTCCACATTTATCGTCTAAGTTTACTATATTTGCACCTCAAAATTTACAGACAATGGTGTGATGGAGGTCCGCGATATTTCATCTGTGATCCCGGAACTAAGTAGCACCCATTATTAATAGTTAAATTTTCATTGATGAAGTTGTTAGAGATTAAGTGCAGCCTGCGCGAATCGGTAGGCAAAAAGGATTCCAGGAAACTCAGGAAACAGGGTAGTGTACCCTGTGTGCTCTACGGGGGAGGTGAGAATATACATTTTACCGCACCCGAAAATGATTTCAGGCACCTGGTTTACAGTTCCAGGGTTTTTTTGCTGAAGCTTGACATTGGGGGTAAGGTTTATGATGCGGTTCTGCAGGATATTCAGTTTCATCCGGTAACTGACCGGATACTGCATATGGATTTTTACCAGGTATTTGAAGACAGGCTTGTCTCAATTGATGTGCCTGTTGAGCTCCATGGAGTGCCGGAAGGTGTAAAGGAGGGAGGGAAACTTGCTCTTGAGACCCGCAGGATAAGGGTAAGGGCACTGCCGGGAGACCTGCCCGACATTCTGAATGTTGATGTTACCAAAATCGGGCTCGGCAAGTCGGTTAAAGTGGGCGAACTTGAATTTGACGGAATGGAATTACTCGATCCTCCCAACCTTGTGATAGCATCAGTCAAGCTTACAAGAGCTGCGCGTGGTGTAACAGATGAAGAAGAGGAAGCTGAAGGTGAAGAAGCTGGCGAAGGTGAAGAAGCTGGCGAAGGAGAAGGAGATAAGCCGGAAGGATCAGGTGAGGAAGGCCAGGGTGAAAGCTGATGCACTGAATTTTAACCGGTGCCTATGAAGTATCTGATTGCCGGACTTGGAAACTTTGGTGAAAAGTATGCCAGTACAAGGCATAACATAGGATTTATGGTATTGGACACTCTTGCAGGGGTGTCCAATATTTCTTTTGAGGACCGCCGTTACGGCTTTGTTGCCGGTTACAGGTACAGGGCACGGACCTGCATACTTCTCAAACCGACCACCTATATGAACCTCAGCGGCCGCGCAGTCAATTACTGGCTGCAGAAAGAGAAAATACCCGTTGAGAACCTGTTCGTTATTGTTGATGACCTTGCACTTCCTTTTGGAACGATAAGGATAAGGGCAAAAGGAGGTGACGGCGGTCATAACGGACTTTACAACATAAACCAGGTGCTGGGCAGGCAGGATTATCCAAGGTTGAGGTTCGGGATAGGCGGAGAGTACGGCAGAGGATCACAGGTGGACTATGTTCTTGGAGAAATGGATGATCAGGAGCAGGAGATACTCCCTGCAAGGATAGAGAAGGTGATAGGTGCGGTTCACAGTTTTGTAACAGTGGGCATTGAACGCACAATGAACTTGTACAATAAAAGGTAGGGGTATTACAGCTTGTTCCGGCTGACCCCGGCTGCAATTGTTGAACGGTTATGGTGAAAAGTGAAGGTGAAAACGACGGGGTAAGGATCGATAAATGGCTTTGGGCCGTAAGGCTTTTCAAGACGCGGAGCCTTGCAACCGAAGCCTGCCGCGCGGGACGTGTAATTATGGATGATGTTCCGGTTAAACCCTCACGTTCAGTAAAGGAGGGAGACACGATTAATCTCAGGCGTCAGCCGTCAGTATACACATACAGGGTGTTGCAGACGGTCGGGAAGAGACAGCCGGCCAGCCTGGTCGCCAACTACCTCGAGGATCTGACAACGGAGGAAGAAAAAGAGAAGGCCAGGCACCGCAATCTCGTCATGTTTGTACGCCGCGACAGGGGAGCAGGCCGGCCCACCAAAAAGGAGAGAAGGATTCTGGACAGGCTTTCTGGCAAAGACTGACCGCTTCAGAAAAACAGGATGTGAAACCTTATACCGTCAACCCTGTTGAATTCAACAGCCGGGGCGGGAACCTTCAGGAAATTCAGCAGCCGCAGCGCCCTGTTAATGATCTCCGAGCCGGTTTCAATTTCAGAAAGATCCAGATCGGGAGAGATGATGAACCTCCTGTAACGTTCATAATGAGGCAGTTCACGGCCGTCAAATTCTGACGGGTTTGAGCTGCCTCCGAGCAATCCGTGTGCACTGTATCCAATTGCTATACCCAGCCACGGGGGTATCGGTGTGCCCTCTCCCGGAAACCGGCCGGGACTGACCGACAGCCAGTGTGTTTGTCCGTTATAATCTTTAAGCATCCTTCCGGGAAGGTTACTGCCGAGTGCATCGGGACGGTAGTGGGCCAGACCGCTTTCACGGTAGGAATACTTTATTCTTGCAACCTGGCGGCCAAACAAAAGCTCCTGTGATACCGCTATGGCCGAACCTGCAATGTTGAAAGCCATGTCGGGCACCGAGAATCCCCACTCCTCTGAGAATCCGTCGAGTATCTCAATTGTTGAAAGGAAAACGGGCCCGTACAGTCCCCCGATCCATGCCGCCTTTTGGCTTTCCATGCCGGTCCGTCTCATCAGGTGCATACCTGCAAGGCTTAAGGTATAGGAAGAGAAAAGGTGGCCGGTCTTATCCATGTCGTACCACTGTCCCATATCATTGTAGAAGTGGAACGATGACCTGGGGTAGTTTTTGTACCAGGCTTCGTTCAGCAGTAACATCCCGCCTCCCCAGGCGGCGGCAGTGGCTGTAAGGGTAAAGCATAACCTTTTCCGGTCTGTGTTTTTGGGAGGAATGGTATCGGCCGAAGCAAAGGCTCTTGCAACAACAAGGATTGCAAGTATGGCAGAAATTAAGATTTTTCCCCCTTTCGGGGATAAGAACTGGCACATATGTGTGATATTCGCAGATATCAGAATCTGTATGAAAAGCCCAGCCCGAATACCTGTTTAAGCTGCAGTCTCGGTCCCAGTTCAGTGCCGTCTGCCAGCTTTACCCTGGCATTTTCATTGTAAACAGCCTGCAACAAAATATTGGCAGCAATAAAGCGGGTGATCTGCATGGTTATCCTGGCCTCGGCGTTGACATCAAAATTTTTTGGCTTGTCAAGGTAATTGGAAAACAATTCAAGCTTCGAGTTAACACTTATATTATCCATCAGGTTGGCCCTGAACTGGACCCTTATAAAGCCTCCGAACTCATACCTTTTGTTCTCTCCGGCTTCTACGCCGAAAGAGCCGTCAAGCTCCTCGTCCCAGAGATAAACGATCCTGCCGGCCAGCGGCGACATGTAAAGGGTGATGTGCTGATCGAGCTGGTGGTTCATTCCAAAAGAGAGGTTGAGATATCCCGGAGCCATGAAATTTGATATTTTCAGGGTGTCGCCGGGGGACTTAAACCCGGGAGCAAACTGCGTACGGAAATTAAGCAGTGTGCTGTATGACCATGTTTCTGAAGCTCTTCGGCCGAACTTGGTGGAAAAGTCGATCTTGTCGTCACTTTTTACTGTTCGCCTGTGCTCCTGGTTGATAAGGCCGTATCCAAGGTCCAGACTGTTTTCCCAGGTAAACCGGTCATCGGGGGTTTTGTAGTTTATGAAGGCATTTAAGAAGGATGTAAGTGAAACCGAATTTTGTCCCCCGGTAGTCCAGTTTGAAAGCGATATCTGCGAAAAATTGGCAGCCGTGTGGAGCCCTTTGGCCCAGTATGAAGGCCTGGGCTCTTCGGCAATCTCTTCATCAGGAGCAACGTCTTTTGCAGGGATCGTATCGTTGATCTGCAGCGTGTCGCCTGGGTGCAGAGTGCCGTTAAGTTGCAATGTGTCATTAATCTGCAGTGTGTCGCCTGGGTGCAGAGTGCCGTTAAGTTGCAATGTGTCATTAATCTGCAGCGTGTCGCCTGGGTGCAGAGTGCCGTTAAGTTGCAATGTGTCATTAATCTGCAGTGTGTCGGCAGGGTGCAATGTGTCAGTCAGTTTGCTCAGGCCTGCATTGTGTTCAACATGGCTCATGTGATTTGCATCATTCTTATGCCTGGCATTGACCGTGCCCGGAAAGCCTGCTGCCAGAAAAACAAACAGCAGGGATAATATTAAAAGCTTTATTATTAAACGCATAGGTCTTTATTATTAATCAGTCTGATAAGTGATAATCTGTAAACTTATTTCTTATACTTTCGTCTGGTACCAGGCACTTGTCGTATTTGCCGAACCATTTGTACCTTCTGCCGGCGACAAATTTATAAAAAAAGTCACGAACCGGAACCGGTATGACCACCAGCAGGTAAAGAAGCGGCCAGCCGAATGGAAGACGGCGCATTATCCTTAATATTGCAGATGACCTGTACCAGGCTCTGCCGTTCTCAATCAGAATTACACTGTCATTGTTTTCCGGGATCCATGACCCGGGTAATCTCCCGGATATTCCCGATGCCTGCAAAGGTGCAAACCTGAAGAGATCCTTTTTGTCCCTGCGAATGATAAAATGCACCGTCCGGGAGCACAGTACACAATGCCCGTCAAAGAGCACAAATAGTTTATTGTTTTCTTCGTTTCTGAAAGTTTTATCGTTCATACTTCAAATCGTGCCCGGTTCAAACCAGTATGCAGGCGGCTAAATTACAAATTATTGATGTAAATAAACTTTTCCCTTATTATATGGGAGCAGCCACACGATTGGTTTTTTTCAAATAATGGTTATCTTGCCTGTCAAATGGGAAAAGCGATGCACAAAAATACAGGCCGGTGGTCAACAGGTTACCACGTCCTGAAAAACCTTGCAAGGGCGGCATTTTACATATTCTACAGGAGGATAGATGTATACGGCCGGGAAGATATACCCGGGGGCGGGGGACTGATCTTTGCGGCAAACCACCGGAATGCACTGATGGACGCCCTGGCGGTGCTGCTTACGAATCAATACCAGCCGGTCTACCTTGCAAGGGCCGATATATTCAGAAACAGGTTTGCTGCCATGATACTCCGGTTCTTAAAGATCGTGCCGGTTTACCGTTTCAGAGACGGGGTAGGATCAATGGGACAGAATGAGGAGACATTCGAAAAAACATCAGCTGTTCTTGCCGGTGGGGGCTGTATAGGTATAATGCCGGAAGGCAACCACGGTGAACAGAAACGGTTGCGGATACTTAAGAAGGGGGTATTCCGTATAGCTTTCAGGGCAATGGATGATTTCAGGAACGGGCACGGAGTAAGGATAGTGCCTGTTGGACTTGATTATACCGAAACCAACCGTTTCCGTGAGGAGCTGGTTGTCAATTACGGCAGCCCGGTTTCTGTTTCCGACTACATGGATCTTTACAGGGAACATCCTCAAAAAGGTATCAATGCCATCAGGGATGAGCTGTCTGCCAGAATGCAGGACCTGGTGATAAATATCAGGGATGAGGAGAACTATGATATTGACCGGTTATTGATGGAGACCGGTGCAGTGGCTCTTCAAAAGCAGGGGACCGGTGATGGCCCCGGATGCAGTAGCCGGTTTTTAATTCAGAAAGCTTTCTCAAAGGCAATGTACGAATATTTTGACCGTGAGCCTTCTGCTGCAGAAGAGCTGCGTGACCTGGGCGGCAGGCTGCTGGGACTGCTTAACAGGCATGGAGCTGATTTGACGGCAGTCCGGTTGCCCGGAAGGGGAAGGGTTCTGGCTGCCAAAATGCTGAGATTGCTGTGCTATCCGGTTTTCCTTGCAGGAGCGGTCATCCACCTGGTGCCTCTTGCATTGATAAGGCTTGCATTGATGAAGTTAAAGGACCCGCAGTTCATAAGCTCCTTCAAATATGTCCTTGGTTTAGTTCTTGTTCCCCTTAATTACCTGATTGCAGGGATTCTCCTTTTTTTAATCCTTCCCGCGGGTGTTGCCGCTTTGGCCCTGGTTGCCATGCCTGCTGCCGGACTTCTTGCCCACTGGTGTTACAGGTATTCGGAAAGGGCGGGCAGGATGACCGCCGTTTACCGTTCCCTGGTATCTGCTCCTGATGATCAGAAAGCTGTCACAGAGCTTGCTGATGACATTGTTGGAAGATTGGAGCCGGTAATGAGGTCCTGCAGGCAAGAAACCGCAAGAAATATATAATAATATCATTAGGATTTTTGAAAAATATGCGTATACTTGCTTCTGTTAAAAAATCTGACTTATTAGCCACCGGGTCAGTGACCCGTATTTCAATTCTATTAGTTTGATGAGCAAGAGTAGATCCACCAGGCGCGGGCGCAGGTACATTATAATACTGCCCGTTATACTGACCGCATTGTTCCTTTTTCTGGGTGACCGTATAGTCCGTTACACCTCTACAAACGAATTCTGTTATGCCTGCCACAGCCATCCGCATGCAGAGGAGTCGTGGAGGAGATCATACCATTACGATAACCGATCCGGGATTTATGTCCAGTGTGCGGAGTGCCACCTCCCACCTCCCGGCAACCTGAAATACCTGCTTGCCAAGGCAAAGCACGGAGCCAATGATGTTTACGGCTGGCTGTTCAAGGATCCGGAGTCGATCAACTGGGAGGCGAAACGGACAGTTGAAAAGGCTGTCAGGTACACATATGACGAATCGTGTATCAAATGTCACCAGAACCTTTTCCCTATGCAGCTTTCGCAGGACGGACAGCAGGCGCATCTTTACTACAGCCAGCATGAGGACGAACTGAGCTGTCTGAACTGTCACCTTTATGTCGGACACTATTCCGAACTTGTGCAGGAGGGTATTCAGTTCGGGGTTGCAGATGAAGTTGAGAGGGAAGTGTTCACCGAACCGGCCGTTGTCGCAGATTTTGTGAATTTTACCGAAAAGATTCCGGGCTCTTCTGTCGGCTTTGAGATGGTAGCCATCCCCGGTGGAACCTTTAAAATGGGAAGTCCTCCCGACGAATCTTACAGAAGGGATGACGAGGGGCCTGTCAGGGATGTAGAGGTTAGCTCTTTCTTTATGGGACGTGCCCAGGTGAGCTGGGATGAGTTCCTTGCCTTTTACAATGCGACTGCAGCTGAAGGCAGGCAGGATAATATCTATGCCACCAACCTCGGAGAGGTTGATGCCATATCGGGTCCCACGCCCCCCTGGGGACTGCCCGACCAGGGATGGGGCATGGGTTCCAGACCAGCAATAACGATGACATGGTATGCAGCAGAGACCTACTGCAGGTGGCTCTCTGCAGTGACCGGCAGGACATACAGGTTGCCGACAGAGGCTGAATGGGAGTATGCTGCACGTGGTGGCACTGAGGGGGCCTATTTCTTTGAGGGAGACCCCCGGAGGTTTACCCGTGAAAGTTTGCGCAACAGGATCTTTGGTCCTGACACTGCAGTGATCAGCTCCTATGTTATCTACAGGGAAAACAGTGAGGCACGCACCCAGCCTCCGGGATATGTCAGGCCCAATCCATTCGGACTTGAGCATATGCTCGGCAATGTGTTTGAGTTTACCGGGGACTGGTATGCGCCTGATGCCTATTCATTGTATCCGGCAGGCCCCGTAGTGAACCCGGTTGGACCTGAATCCGGTACTGAAAGGGTTATAAGGGGCGGTTCATTCAACTCCGATGCAGTGGATGTTAGAGTAGCCGCAAGGAGTCAGACCCGGCATGCGGCATGGCAGATGACCGATCCGCAGATACCAAAGAGCGAGTGGTGGTATACCGATACCCGTGAGGTCGGCTTCAGGGTGGTTATGGAATGGGAGCCGGGCGACCAATAATCTGGATAGTTGCAATTTTTCATAATTTATTAATCAAACTACATAATCATGGATCAGAAAAAATCATTAAGCCGTCGCAAATTTCTGGGCGATGCTGCAGCAATTGGTGCAATTGGCGCACTCGGGGTTGGTGCGGTAGTCTCATCATGCAGCAGGAGACCAACATATGTTGCACCCGTATTCCCCGATCAGGCACCTGATGGCAGGGTATTGAGAGCCGGTGTTATCGGTTGCGGAGGCCGTGGTACCGGTGCGGCCATGAACTTTCTTAACAGCGGTCCAAATCTGGAAATAGCTGCACTAGGCGATGTGTTTCAGCACAGGCTGGACAGATGCCGCAATGAGCTGAAGGAGAAGAGGAGCGTTGACGTGCCCGATGATATGTGTTTTACGGGCTTTGACGCCTACAGGAGGGTGATCGATACCGATGTTGATGTTGTACTGCTTTGCGAACCCCCCAATTTCAGGCCCAAAAGCTTTGAATATGCTGTTCAGAACCGTAAGCATATCTTTGCCGAGAAGCCTGTCGGAGTGGACCCTGTTGGCATACGCCAGGTAATGGCTGCCGGAAGGATGGCCGAATCGGCCGGACTTAATGTCGTAACAGGAACACAAAGAAGGCATCAGCGTGATTATGTAAAGACATTTGAGATGGTTAAGAACGGGGCAATAGGCGACCTGGTCTCTGCGAACTGTTACTGGAACCAGTCTTCTCTCTGGTTTGTAAGACGACAGGAGGGATGGACCGACATGGAGGCAATGCTTCGCGATTGGGTCAACTGGTGCTGGCTCTCGGGCGATCACATTGTTGAACAGCATGTTCACAATATCGATGTTGTCAACTGGTTCTTTGAGAAACACCCGGTAAAAGGTGTCGGTTTCGGCGGCAGGCACAGGAGGCCGACAGGTGACCAGTATGATTTCTTCAGCGTTGATTTCACCTTCGACGATAACAGGCATATGCATAGTATGTGCCGGCAGATCAACGGATGTGCAAATAACGTTTCTGAGATCATATTCGGGACCAAGGGTTATACCAATGCCCAGAATACGATATGGGACTATGACGGCAACGTGATATGGGGATACCAGTATCCTATAGGGGATGACGGACAACCGACAGGTACCGTCGCTGTCAGTCCGTATGACCAGGAGATAATAAACCTTGTAACGGCAATCCGTACAGGAAACTATATAAATGAGACACAGAATGTATCAGAAGCCTGTATGACCGCGCTAATGGGCCGGGTATCTGCATACACCGGCCGTGAAGTAACATGGGAGGAGATGATGAACTCGTCGATGAAGCTGGGACCCGAATCACTTGAGATGGGTTCGGTTGATATTCCCGCAGTTCCGCCCACACCAGGCACGGCCGCAGGCTGAGACCACCATATTTAAAAAGGATCCCGCACATTGGCGGGATCTTTTTTGTATGCTAACCTTATCATCCGCCCGCGTCGGGGACCTTACCGGATCATTTTTCCCGCAAAAGAGTTGTTGATGGCGGCGTCGGGGACCTTACCGGGTCATTTTTCCCGCAAAAGAGTTGTTGATGGCGGCGTCGGGGACTGATGTCTGAATTGCCGGTTGTTCTTCTGCCTTTCGATTCTCAGCTTCCCTGAATACCCTCATGAAATTACCTGCCCAGATCTTTTCTATATCTTCACGTGAATAATCGCGGCTGACCAGTTCGAGAGTTATATTTCCTATTTCGGTTACATCCCTGCAGTCGGCCAGTGAGCCGCCCCCGTCAAAATCAGTGCCGATCCCCACATAGTCAATTCCAATAAGATCAACTATATGATCTATATGGTCAACCAGATCGGCAACGGTGGCAAGCTGCTGCGGGTATTTCTCATTTACTTCAAACCAGGCTTCCCTGGCCATCTCCATCTCTTCGTCGGTCAGGTCGACGAAGTTATTGAACCTTTGCCTGACGGTCTCCCTGGCTGCGTCCCTTTCCGAATTTGGCTCCGGTGTTTTCACATAGGAACTCAGTATGCATACCTGTATTACACCCCCGTTATCTCTCAGGGCAAGCAGCATATCGTCATCCAGATTGCGGGGGTGATCGCACACAGCTCTTGCATTGGAGTGTGAGGCTACAACCGGGGCGCGGGATATTTCCAGCACATCATAGAAGGCCTCGTCACTTATATGGCTTACATCGACGATCATGCCAAGGTCATTCATCCGACTGACGACCTTTCTGCCAAAATCCGACAGACCATTGTGTTCCGGACCATTGGGATCGGTAGATGAATCACATATGTCATTGTTCCTGGAGTGGGAGAGAGTTATGTATCTTGCTCCCAGATCATAATATTTATCAACCAGGTTTATGTCGCGTCCTATGGGGTAGCCGTTCTCCAGGCCTATGTAGATGGCCAGCCTGCCCTCATCTTTAAGTCTGTATGCATCGTCAGGTTCCAGGGCAAGCGCGGCCATCCCGGGATGGTCGTCAATTGCCTGGTGGATAAGTTCAAAAATCTGCAATGCTCTCTCTTTTGCCGTCCGGTTCCCTTCAGGGGTTCTCTCACCCTGTCCCAGAAAAACTGCAAAGAAGGCCGCATCAAGTCCCCCCTCAAACATTCTCGGGAAATCAACCTGTCCGCCCCTGCGGTCGGCCATGTTCCTGCTCCCAATTTCAAAACCTTCCCTTGCAAGCATCAGTGGTGTGTCTGTATGGGTGTCTAGAGTAAGGACCTCCGAGTGGATCTCTGCTGCTATAGCATCAATGTCATTATTCTGACGTTCAATGGTTCCCGGGATAAGTATACTTATTGCCAGCAGTAATCCTGAAGTTATCATATTGGCCATGGGATATCTTTTTTGGTTAGGAGGACTAAAATAGTAATAATTCTGGTTTGGAGCCTTAAAAATATTGAACGTTATTTTGATTATCTTTATGACATGTTAATGTATTAACTCATTTATCCTGACATGGCAATAATGACATACAGAAGGGAGGAACAGGCGGCAGGCATGCACGGGAATCTGGATCTGCATGAGAGCAAGCCTGTCGGGTTCTATGAGGATGAAGGACTGCTGAGCCCCTATTCAAACATTTTATACTGGTCGCATATGTCGAGCGGTAACGGTGCTGATACCGGGGAACACTCCCATAAGGGGTTTGAGATAATGACCTTCGTGCTTAACGGGGAGATTGAGCATTATGATAACCGTTACAGGGGGTGGAAAAGACTGGCTGCGGGTGATATGCAGATTATAATGGCCGGAAATGGCTATATCCATTCAGAAAGATTTTTGCCGTCAACCTCTGTGCTGCAGATCTGGTTTGATCCGGATCTTGAAAAAACACTGAACCGGCCTTCTTCTTACAGTGACTTTCCGTCTGACCGGTTCCCGATCAGGATGGAAGAGGGGAGGAGCACCAAGGTTTATGTGGGGGAAGGCTCACGCGCAGTAATGCAGTCTCCCGGTGTTACCATCTGTGAAATTTCCCTGGCAGAGGGGAAACATGTCTACAATTGTCCCGGCAATGTTTTTGTTTCCGGGTTTATTCTCGAAGGCGACCTTGAACTGAGAATAAGTGATCTGGACCAATACGATTTTTTTATTGCAAAGGAAGAGGAAAAGCTTGAGATGAATGCAAAGAGTGATTGCAGGCTGTTTGTCGTTGAATCTCCTGTAGATCCGGGATACCCCACATATGCAGGAGATTACAGAATGTAATAACGAGGTTTTTTTACAGTTTCGTATCCGTCCCGTAGAAACGCTGCAGCAAAGATTCGTCTTTGATCTCTTTTGACAGTGCCGTGATGGTTTCGAGTGGCACATCATACAGATCGAGTATCAGCAGACCGTCAAGGGAGTTGTTGAACTTGGGGTCTATATTGAAACCAATGATCTTGCCGCTCTGTTTTAGATATTTTTTCAGAAGTACAGGTACTGTATAGTGACTCGGGTCAATGTCCTGTATGAACTTGTCCAGCCGGCTCAGGTCGTCTGAATTACCCAGGATAATATCGGTGTCAACACTGCCGGTGTCGACCCTGAACTTGTTCCTGGGTTTGATATACCTGGCAAATTCATGATTGAAATAATTATCGGTAATGAATTTTATGATGACTGCCTTTGAGAAGAGTGAGAACCGGTTGCTGATGCTGACGGGACCTATGAGGTACCTGTAATCGGGATTTTTAATAAGAAAATAGAGGATCCCTTTCCACAGCAGGAAAAGAGGCAGCGGTTTTTTCTGGTAATCTTTGGCTATGAATGACCGGCCCAGTTCAATACACTGTTCCAGGACAGGAATTAACCTTTTGTCTATTTTGAAAAGGGTATTAATATAAAGACCCGGTAGTCCGTACCTGCCTATCACCTCCTTGCCTTTGCCTGCCCTGTATGCCCCTACTATCCTGTTCTCATCTTCGTCCCAGATGAACAGCTGGTGATAGTAAAGGTCAAATTCGTCTATATCGATATTACGGTTGGTCCCTTCTCCCACATCCCTGAAGGTGATCTCCCTTAATCTGCCTATCTCGTTGGTGATATTGGGAATGATCACTGATGGTGCGCAATAAACCGAAAAATTTTTGCTTTTGAACAACAGGAAATTTGAGAGCCTGGTGATCTCATCCAGCATTTTTGTGGCAGGAACAGCATCTATTACAGGCTCTTCAGTGGCAGATCTACGGATGGTATAGGAGAAGAATTTTTTCACCTCGATTCTGGTACCCAGAGAATAGGTGCGTGCCCTCAGATAGCGGCCGTACCTGTAAATGTCAGCAAACTCATTCTGGTCTTTGACAGGTAAAGGGTTCCCGATCCTTAACCTGATAACCCTGTTCTTCTTGTTCAGAAGCTCTGATGGGAGTTTTATGGTCCTGAGCACAGGATGGATCATTCCCAGCAGATGGAAGATCCTGCTGTTGGTTCCCTGGAAATATACAGGTACTACCGGAACCTGCGCCCGTTTTATGAATTTGATAGCTGAACTCTGCCATTGCCGGTCGGTTACGTCTGTCCATTCATCATTGTAAGCAGAGACCTCCCCGGCAGGGAACATGCCTAACGGAGATCCTGACCGCAGATGGGTCAGGGCCTCTTTTATTCCTGATATGCCTGAACCGGTCTCTTTTTGTCTTTCAAAAGGGTTGTCGGCAATAATATGTTCTTTTATAGGTTCAATCCGGCGCAGAAGGAAATTTGCCATTATTCTGAAATCTGCACGGCGTTTTGAAAGCGCGTGCAGCAGCAGAAGTCCGTCAATTCCCCCGTAAGGGTGGTTTGATACGGTTATGAACGGTCCCCCGGCGGGTACCCTTTGAAGCTCTTCATCGCTTACTTCATAGTTTATCTCAAGCTCCCCGATCAGTGCATCGATGAACTTGATACCATCCTTGTCCCATGTTTTTGAATAAACTTTGTTAATTCTGTTGAACCGTAACAGGAGCATAAGCAATCTGGCAATACTTTCTCCTCCAAGTTTGTTCATTTTGCCTGACCTGAGCAGATCCTCCGTTTTTATTAGTTGCATAGCCGGTTTTATTTTCAGATTAGTAAGCTTAATAAAGCTGTTATGCCGAATACGACGATCAGCACCCCGGCTGACCGGTTGATCCTGAACAGGATCCTTAGCCGGAACCTGTTCCTGAACTGGTTTATGATACTGCTCAGGAGGAGCCAGTAAAGCGCACCCCCGGCGAGTATACCGGTAACGATAGCAAAAGATGCAAGCAGACCGGGCTTCGGGGTTACAAGTTCAAGGCTTGCGAAAGCCGCCAGAAAAAGAAATATGGCAAGCGGATTGGTCAGCATCAGAAGCAGTACCGACATGAAATCGGAAAAATGGTTTTGGTTATTGTTGCGCCCTGACCACATGAGCCTGACCGGGTTGGATATAAATATGCGGACACCAATAAATATCAATATCAGCCCGCCTGCAGCACGCATCAGGAACTGTTGTGTTTCAATGAAATTGATGATCACTGAAAGCCCCAGGATTGCTACCAGTGCAAAGAATGCATCGGCAACGGCGGCTCCCATTCCTGATACGAACCCGGCCAGGTATCCCCTGCTGAGTGTCCGCTGGATACAGAGTACCCCGACAGGCCCCAGGGGGACTGAAGCTATCAGTCCAATTGCCAGGCTCTTGATGAGCAATATTACGATTTCCTGCACCTGATCCTTACTTCCGGATTAATAATGGTACAGCACAAAAATATGCAATTTCCCCCTCAATTACTGCCTGCAAAATTGATTATCTTTACGCTCTTATTTTTCTGAAATGTTAATTGACCTGGAAAAACGGCCGTGGCAGTGGATCATGCTGATCTTTCTTGCTTTTATCTGGGGGGCCTCGTTCATCCTTATGAAAAGAGGTCTTGTTTCATTCACCAATATGCAGGTGGGCGCCATGCGGATATTCTTTTCTTTTGTCTTTTTTATACCCTTAATAATAAGGCACCTTAAAAAACTGAACTGGTCAAATCTCAAGTCGCTGCTCATTGTCGGGTTTATCGGCAACGCGATACCCGCTTTTATGTTTTCAACGGCACAGACGGAGATAAGCAGCTCAGTGGCGGGAATACTAAATTCCCTTACACCCATTTTCACACTTTTAATAGGTGTGCTTTTATATGCCAATAAGGTGCGGTGGCTCAGTGTTGCGGGACTGATTCTCGGAATGATCGGTGCTGTGGGCCTGATAACCAGTATAAATGATCTTGATATCGGGACTTCAAACAACTGGTATGGTCTGTTTGCCGTGGCAGGAACACTATGTTACGGCATAAATGTGAATGAGATCAAGTTCAGGCTCCGTGATCTTGACGGTGTTGCTATTGCCTCCCTTGGGTTCCTGTTCATCGGACCTTTCGCCGGACTGTACCTTCTGTTGACGGACTACAGCATGGCTGCCGGGTCGCCCGAATTGACCGGCAGCCTTCTTGCCGTTATTGCGCTGGCATTTTTCTCGAGCTTCATTGCCATCATTATGATGAATTTACTGATAAAGTTCACCACCACGCTCTTTGCAGCCTCGGTAACTTATATAATTCCGATATTTGCCGTTTTCTGGGGCATAATGGATGGCGAGAGTTTCCTCCCTGTTCAGGCCTTCTGGGCCCTGGTGATCCTGGCAGGCGTTTACCTGGTGAACGGGAAGAGAAAAAGTTAAGGTGCTAAGGGGTTTTGCCGAAGCTCCCGACAGCTGTTTCCAGGAATTCTGCAAAAGCATCCCTGTTGAGGCTGTACCCGCGTGGCTGGTTAAGCAGATTGCCGCCGGCATCCATTACCACGTAATAGGGTTGCGTGTTTGTATTGAAGGCCGATATCTGGTAATCCAGGTTTTTCCTCCCGATAGTATTCTTTACCCTTCCGTCGAACTCTGATGTTATCCATTCATCTTCAGGGAGCCTTGTCCGGTCATCAACGTAAAGTGAGATGATAACAAAGTCGTTTCTAAGCCGTTCCAGTACGCGCTGGTCTGACCAGACTCTGGCCTCCATCTCCTTGCAGTTTGAGCATGCGTGGCCGGTAAAGCTCAGGAATACGGGCTTATTGAGTTCACGTGCACAGGCAAGGCCCTGCTCCAGGTCAAAATATCCCTGGAGGCCGTGCGGCAATGTGAGGAAGTCAGCAAACCTCGGTTCGTCGCATAATTCCCAAGGCGTTGCTGCTGTGCCTGTTCCGCTGTCCCTTATAATAGCACCTATGTCAAAGGAGAGGCTGTGCTGGGGAGGCAGCAGTGATGATATTGATTTGAGCGGTGCCCCGAACATTCCAGGAACCAGGTAGACCACGAAGGCAAATGATGCTATAGCAATGAAAAGCCTTGGTACGCTCACATGATCCAGCTTGCTGTCATGTGCAAGTCTTAGCTTGCCCAAAAGGTAGAATCCGAGAAGTGTAAATATCACTATCCATATTGCAAGGTAGACGTCCCGGGTCAATATGCCCCAGTGGTATGTCTGGTCGACCACCATGAGGAATCTGAGGCTGAAGGCAAGGACAATGAAGCCAAGCACGACCTTTACAGAATTGAGCCAACCCCCTGATTTGGGCAGTTTGTTTAGCCATGAGGGGAATATGGCAAGCAGGGTGAATGGAACGGCGAAGGCAAGCGAGAACCCGAACATGCCGATTACCGGTTTTGCCCCTGCACCGGTTGCCGCTTCCACCAGCAGGGCACCAACGATAGGCCCGACACATGAGAGAGAAACAATGACCAGGGTCAGTGCCATGAAGAATGAACCCAGGTAACCGCCACTTTCTGCTTTCGTATCTGCTTTTGTTGCCAGGCTGCCGGGCAGGGTTATCTCAAAAAGTCCGAAAAACGATGCGGCAAATGCAATGAACAGCAGGAAGAATATCATGTTGGGAAGCCAGTGTGAACTGAGCTGGTTAGCAAACCCTGCTCCGACGCTCGTAAGCGATACAAGGAGACCGAGGCTGGTGTATACCGCGATAATGGAAATTCCGAACACAAATGCGTTGATAATGGTATTGAGGCGGCCTGACTGCTTCTGCATGAAAAAGGATACCGTCATCGGGATCATCGGGAAGACGCAGGGTGTAAGCAAACCAGCAAGTCCCCCGGCAAATGCGATAAAGAAGAATACCCAGAGACTGCGGCTGTCTGTTGCTGTTTCTGCCGGAGATGGTGCCACCGCACTTGTGCCGGTTACAGGGTACCCGGTTTGGCCAGGCTCTGTTTCTTCTTCGACGGCAGGACCCGGTGCCGCAACCACACCTTCATTTATAACAAATTCAAATTCCACCTCCTGGGGAGGCAGGCAGCGTTCGTCATCGCAGCTCATGTACTCAACAAAGCCGGTTATGACAAACTCACTTTCTGAAAGTATTCTGATTTTTTGCCTGAAGCGGGCCTCATTACTGAAAAGAGGCAGATCCATGCTGAAAAACGGATCAAATTTTATCTCCGGTTCGAGCAGATCCTCCACTTTACCAATAAGCTCAAAATGCTGGTTTACGTCAATATGGAAAAAGGTTGGTATTGGTCCGCCTTCAGGAATCTCCTGTCCGTACAGATACCAGTTATCGTCTATAGCCGCATTTATGTGCAGGTGTACCTCGCGGGCACTTACCTGCTCCTTTGAAAAATGCCATTTTACCGGCTCAAGTATCTGTGACGCTGCCCCGCTGACGAACAGCAGCAGGCTGACAATGGTGATCATAGGTTTTTGCATCTGCTTTTCTTTTGGATCAGTAATATTTTATACAGATAACATTGCTATTTGTTCAAAAAGTGTTCAGCAAAAACAAAACCACGCCTGTTGTCATGCATGCCGCCATATGCAGATGAAGTCCCCGGTCAGTTAAATCAACTGCTACTGGAGCAGGGCGTCAAGGTCTTCGTCATCAGTGGTAAAGAACCGGTATTCGGTAAAATGGTAAGACATCACAGGCATTACCCTGATAAACTTCCTGTAACGAAGCATCCATTTCAGCCTCAACGAAGGAAAACCTTTCCTGATGAAGGCCTCTATATACGGATGGACTTTTAATACGATGGTTCCCTGCACCGATCTTTCAAGTATTCTAACAAGATGGTCTTCTATCTGGTCGGTAAGCAGGATGCTGGGACTGATCTCGCCGGTGCCCTGGCATGCGGGACAGTTCTCCATGGTCTTGATGCTCATCTCGGGCCTGACTCTCTGGCGGGTGATCTGCATCAGTCCGAACTTACTCAAAGGTAGTATGTTGTGCTTGGTGCGGTCTTCCGACATGAACTCCTTCATCTTGTCAAACAGCATCTGCTTGTTCTCCTGGGAGTGCAAATCAATGAAATCTACAACTATGATACCGCCCATGTCGCGCAGTCGGAGCTGTCTTGCAACTTCCTGAGCCGCTATCATATTTACTGCAAGTGCATTTGCTTCCTGGTTATCACCTGATTTTGACCTGTTGCCGCTGTTTATGTCAATAACATGAAGCGCTTCTGTATGTTCAATAATAAGGTAGGCCCCGTTACGGCAGGATACTGTTTTGCCGAACAGTGACTTGATCTGTTTTTCAATACCGAAATGATCAAAAATGGGCGTCTTGCCGGAGTAATATTTTACAATTTTTTGTTTTTCGGGAGCAATGGTACTGACATATTGCTTTATCTCCCTTACAAGTATCTCGTCGTTTACATAAACGCTGTTGAAGTCTACATTGAGAAGGTCGCGCAGGATCGTTGATGTGCGGTCCATCTCCTGAAGTGCAAGCTTCGGGGCTGCACCGCCACTTATTTTGTCATAGATGGATTCCCATTTTTTGACAAGGTTTTTGAGTTCGGCATCCAGTTCGGCGACTCTTTTGCCTTCGGCGACAGTCCTGACAATAAGTCCGTAATTTCTGGGCTTGATACTCTGAAGAAGCCGTTTGAGCCTGTTCCTCTCTTCGGCCGATTCGATCTTTTGCGACACCGATACCTTATCAGAAAAAGGCATCAGAACCAGGTTCCTGCCGGCGATCGATATCTCAGAGCTTAACCGGGGCCCTTTGGTTGATATAGGTTCCTTGGCTATCTGCACCAGTACATTCTGACCGCTTGACAGCACTTTTGAGATTTTACCGTCCTTGGCTATATCATTCTCAGATTTGAATCTCTGAAGCACCGGGTTCTTGCTTTTCCGGTTTTGTAACTGGGCAATAAATTTATTAAGGGTCTGGAACTGGGGTCCCAGATCCAGGTAATGCAGAAATGCATCTTTTTCATATCCTACATCAACAAATGCAGCATTCAGCCCGGGCATTATTTTCTTAACCTTCCCCAGGTAGATATTGCCCACAGTAAACTGAACGTTGCTTTTCTGTTTGTTCAGCTCAACAAGCTGTTTGTTGTCAAGCAGTGCAATTGATATCTCAGAAGCATTAGCATCTATAACTAGTTCTTTGCTCACAGTTCCTCATTGATTATAGGAGGCAAAAGCGGAAACGTCAAAGTAACGGCAGCAGTATGAAATTGATACGTTACACTTATATTAATAAACCTAAAGAAAAAGATTTCTTTAGGTTTAGTTCTTACATATTTGCTGTCAGCTTAATAATAGCCTATTTCCTCTTTTTATGGCGGTTTTTCCTTAAACGCTTTTTACGTTTATGGGTAGCCATCTTATGTCTTTTTCTCTTTTTTCCGCTTGGCATTATTATTATTATTAGCCGGTCTTATTTCTTTACGTATGTCTTGACCTTGTTTACGAATGTCTTGGAAGGCTTAAAGGCCGGAATGAAATGTTCAGGTATGATAATGGTAGTGTTCTTGGAAATGTTTCTGGCTGTTTTCTTGGCCCTTTTCTTAACAATAAAGCTGCCGAATCCCCTCAGGTACACGTTCTTGTCCTTTGAGAGGGAGTCCTTTACAGTTTCCATAAAAGCTTCAACTGTTTTCTGAACAGTTATTTTTTCAATTCCAGTGTTTTTGGAAATCTCGTTAACAATATCTGCCTTTGTCATTTTTAAAATCTTTAGTTATCAATTAATTAGTGAATAGTTTTACTATCGGACTGCAAATATAAATTTATTTGCCAAATAAAAAAAACTATCATATGGTAAATTTGCCCTGACAGATGTAAATATAGCGATTTTTAATAAAAAATTGAGGTTTAGCCAAATAGTTGCACCCAGGGAAGGTCTGTTTTGTCATCTTTTTATATGTAAATTGCAATCGCCGGGTTCCATTCGAAAAGAGAAAAAAGGTGGGCCGGGATATTGTTTTATAAAGGATATTTTCTTAAATTTAATATAGTACTAACCAAAAAATATAATCTATTATGGTCAACAAAGTAGTATTAGTAGGAAATGCAGGACAGGATCCTGAAGTAAGACACCTTGAATCGGGTGTCGCTGTTGCAAATTTCAACCTTGCCACCAATGAGACCTACAAGGACAAAAACGGTGAAAAGGTTACACAGACGGAGTGGCACCGTATAGTCCTGTGGCGGGGACTTGCCGAAGTTGTCGAAAAATATGTGAAAAAGGGCGAGCTGCTTTACATCGAAGGCAGGTTGCGTACCCGCTCATGGGATGACAAGGATGGCAACAAAAGGTATACCACAGAGGTTTTTGCCGATGCAATGAAAATGCTTGGCAGGAAACCTGCAGCCCCGGGCGAAGATCAGGAGGAGGTTGTGTCACAGATCCAGGATGATGGTCCGGATACCGATGCTGGCGAACAGGACGATCTGCCGTTCTGACATCTGCACAGGCAGCTTACAATGACCGGACGACCGATCTCTTTCAGGTTGTGATCAGCTGTCTTCAGCAGAAGGAGACGGGGCAGCTTACAATGACCGCGTGCCTGTTCTCATTTCCGCCTGTTAAATTGCTGTTGTGATCCCGGGGGCTGAACGCTTCCGGGCATCCTTAATGCCTCTTATTGTTACCGGTTTGTTAATATCAGCAATTTATTTATTAACTTGCAGTGTCGGTCAGTGGAGCCCCCCCCCTGCACCTTGCACGGATGCCGAAACTGGACAAACAAGTAAAACGATTGCTTAACTGCTTTGGAAGAGAGTGATTATTTTTTAGGGTTTTTCACCAATACAGAATTAGTTTTCCACCCTTTTACAGTCGGGATAGGCATAGGCCTTATCGGACTTGCCTTGCTGCTGATTGTTTCGGCCCTGATTTCCGGATCTGAGGTGGCTTTTTTTTCATTGTCACCCGCAGATCTGAACACCGTTGAGAAGGGGGAAACCAATTCCAGCCGTGTGGCAAGAATGCTCCTGAAGGACCAGGAGAGGTTGCTGGCTACCATTGTGGTATCAAACAATTTTGTAAATGTTGCCATTGTCATCCTCTCAACGATCATTGCCGAATCTCTAATGGACTTTTCAGCATCACCTGCTCTTGGCTTCTTCATTATGGTGGTGGTCATTACTTTCCTTCTTCTGCTGTTCGGCGAGATATTGCCTAAACTGTATGCCAATCACAGTCCCCTGAGGTTTGCACTCTTTATGGCCCACCCCCTGCTTCTGACCGGCAGTCTGCTCAAGCCACTAAGTATGATCCTTATAAGGTCGGGAGCTTTTTTCTACAGAAAGGTAACCAGCACCAGGGACAACCTGTCTATCGATGACCTTGGCCATGCGCTTGACCTTGCGGCACCTTCGCTGAAGGAGGATAAAAAGATACTCAGGGGTATAGTCGATTTCGGCAATAAGGCAGTTACCGAGATAATGAAGCCCCGGATAGATGTTGTAGCTGTTAACACATCGACAGTTATGAATAACCTCATCTCAATAATTATTGAATCGGGTTACTCCCGTATTCCGGTATATACAGGCACATTTGACGATGTGAAAGGGATCCTTTATGTTAAGGACCTTCTGCCTCACCACCAGAAGGGAGATTCCTTCAGGTGGCAGACCTTGATAAGGCCTCCGTATTTCGTGCCTGAAACAAAGAAAATAAATGACCTGCTGAAGGAGTTCCAGCTTCAGAAGATACATATGGCCGTAGTTGTTGATGAATACGGAGGCACCACCGGTATAGTCACCATGGAAGACATACTTGAGGAGATAGTGGGTGAGATCAGTGATGAATTTGATCTTGAGGAGCTCTATTTTTCAAAACTTGACGACGGCACCTATATATTCGAAGGGAAGACCCCGCTTAATGACTTCTATAAGATACTGAACCTCAATCCCGGAGTTTTTGATGATATTAGGGGGGATGCTGACACCCTGGCAGGGCTTATACTTGAATACGAAGGAGAGATTCCCGGCAAGAACAAGAAAATAGTGTACGGACAATTCGAGTTCAAGATAGAGTCTGCCGATAACCGGCGCATCAAACAGATCAGGGTCCGCCTTTCAGGTGAGGCAAAACCGGATGAAGAGGGTACGGAAAAGAGCAAGGAGTAGGCTATGAAACATCGGAAAACAATTATTGCAATCATATTGGCAGCGGGTTTGACGTTTGCTTCCTGCACCGGCGACTATTCACCCAGGCCAAGGGGCTATTTCAGGATAGATTTCCCCGAAAGGGAATATATAACCTATGAAGGGGACTGCCCTTTTGTATTCAGCTATCCTTCATTTGCTGAGATAAATGACGATGACGGCAGACTGGTGCATCCATGCTGGTTTAATATAGATTTTCCCGGCTACAGGGGGAGACTGCATATCAGTTACAGCGAAATTGACAATAACCTCGTTGATTACCTTGAGGATGCGCGGAAACTGGCATTCAGGCATACGGTCAAGGCTGATGCGATTGATGAGAGAATGTTCATAAACAGGGCTGATGATGTGTACGGCACACTGTATGATATCAAAGGGAATGCGGCTTCGGCAGTTCAGTTCTATCTGACCGATTCAGCCAGCCATTTCTTTCGTGGTGCATTGTATTTCAGCGTGCCACCCAACAGGGATTCACTCGATCCTGTTATCGATTATTTCATAGAAGATATAATATACCTGATGGAAAGTTTTGCCTGGAAGTAAATGATTTCTCATATTTGCCGTTTGCGGTACGCAAAAAGTCTTTGGTATGGGACTGGTAATGAAAAAATATGTGCAGGATGATACTCTTCTGGGCTTGTGGGAGATAGATGAGGATTTTTTCTCGCTTTACGACCGGCTGGATCTGAATGAGGGGGAGATAGATACGCTGAACAGCTTTAAAAGCTACGGCAGGAAGCTGGAGTGGCTGAGTGTCAGGGCTCTTCTGCTGGATATGGTAGGGCCGGGCATAAAGATATATTATAACGGCAACCGTAAACCTTTCCTTACCGACCCGGATTTCCATATCAGTATATCCCACTCCGGCCGGCTGACCTCCATAATCCTGAGCAGGACACGGCGTGTGGGTGTTGACCTTGAAAATGTTTCAGGAAAGATATCTTCACTTGCCGGCAAATTTCTCACTCCGGGTGAAGAGGAGTCGGTAAGCCGGAGGTACAGGCGGTACCATGTTTACATATACTGGTGTGCCAAGGAGACGCTCTACAAGATATGCGACAAGCAGAACATTAACTTCCGTGAGGATATCATTATTGATCCGTTCACTCCTGAAAAGTCGGGTACCTTAACGGGCCGGGTCCATACAGATGCGATAAGGGAGGATTTTGTGCTGCACTATTTCAAGTACCGTAAATATACCGTTGTTTGGTGTTGCAAGTAAACAATTTATGATATACCAGTCGATTCTTACCCTTTCGGGGAAAAAAAAGATCCTTGCACTGTTGGTTGATCCCGATGAGACAGGGGTTGACAGACTCACCGGACTGATGGAGATGGCTGCGTCCTCGGGCGTCTCCCTGGTGCTTGTCGGGGGAAGCCTTGTAAGCAATCCCGTTGATGCGGTCGTTGAAGCTATCAAGAGCATCTCAACAATACCGGTACTCCTTTTTCCGGGCAATCCCGGGCAGCTCAGCAGCAAGGCTGATGGAATATTGCTGCTTTCGCTCATATCGGGGAGAAACCCGGAGTTTCTTATCGGCAACCATGTTGTGGCTGCACGGTTTATCAGGAACAGCAGGCTCGAGGTAATACCAACGGGTTACATGCTCATTGAGAACGGTGCGCTGAGTTCAGTAGGCTATATGAGCAATACCACTCCTATACCCCGCAACAAACCTGATATTGCGGTATCCACGGCTATTGCCGGGGAGTTACTGGGACTTAAACTCATTTACATGGAGGGTGGAAGCGGGGCAAACGGCATCATTCCACCTGCCATGATTGAGGCGGTAAGAAAGAATATCAGCCTGCCCCTGGTGGTGGGTGGCGGCATTAGGGATGCAGATGATCTCCGGAAAGTTTATGATGCCGGTGCCGATATAGCAGTGGTTGGCAATTCAGTTGAGAGGGATCCTTCCAAACTTAAAGAGTTCGCGGCACTGCTGAGGTCCTGAACATGCGGATGTCCCGTGCAATTTGCACCTGCCCCTCACTGCCTGAACCAAAAACAGAAAACCACCCGCGGCAGGTGGCCTCATGAATAGGTCCTGTCACTCACTGCCTGAACCAAAAACAGAAAACCACCCTCAGGGGGTGGTTTTCTGTATTGGTCTTGTACGCGGATCTGTTACTGGCACTTCAGAACATGTTCCATCTGGTATCTGGCAGAAGCTTCGTAGTTGCCGAAAGCAGCATTGCTGTAAGCTTCGCATGCCTGTGTGGCGTTGCCCAGTCCTTCATATGCCTTGCCAAGTTCAAAATACATCTTGGCCTTTTCCTCCCGGCTGCCGGCAGACAATTCGATCGCCCTTTGTGCGCTGTTCACCGCGTCCTGGTACCTTCTCTGCTCATTGTATACCGATGATAGAAGAAAATGTGATTCGGGAAACTCCTGGTCATACGCGAGTGATGTGGTAAGAAATTCAAGGGCCTGGTCATAGTTGGCCTCTCCCTTGGCTCTGACTGCGCGTACGAGGAAGAAATCACGTGCGGTCGACTCGGCTGTCTGCAGAATCTGTCCGTCATCTGTCATCAGGGCCGTCTCAATGGCCATATCCATACTTTCTCTGAAGTTTGCCGCATCTTCCAGCCTCCTGTAAACAAGTCCCTTTCCAAGGTAGGATCTTGCATGCTGGGGATTGATGGCCAGTGCCATGTCAAACATGCTGAGCGCTTCATCATAGCTTTCCTGCCTGAACAGCGCATTCGCCTGCATCGCATAAAGCTGGTGAAGCACATTTTCAGAACGGGTCTTTGTGCCGGGATCGTTGTATTCGCCGGCCACTTCTATCGCCTCTTCAAATCCCGATATGGCGTCGGGTATGTTCCGTTCACGGTAATAACCCATTGCCAGATCGAAATAGAGACCCGGTATCTGTATCTCTGCCTGCTCTTTGACCTCTTCTCCCTCTGCGCCTAAAAGGCTGGCAATCTCATAGCTCTTTTTAAAACTTTCGATCGCTGCCCTCATGTCACTGTCAACAAGGTCAAGTCCGTTATTGTATGCATCTATGGCATCCTTCAGGGTTTGTCCGTTTGCCTGGAAACCGATAAAAAGGGACACCAGCGACAACAATAAAAGTTTTTTCATTAACCTGATCTTCATAAACTTTGAGTTTTGTTTTGTTCTGTTAAATTTTACAGGGTGCTAAAATAGTATTTTTTTTAAAAGGAACTATAAAATCCTTATCTGATTTGTCTATTAATTAATTAAACACAAAAACAGGCTTCTTTGTTTGAAACAGCAATTTCTTTGCCAAACTTGGATTAAAAAGCCTGTAAAATATATTTCTTTTTTTATGTGTGAGCGCAATCAGCTCAATATCATTTGCTTCGACAAACCTGTTCAGGTCGGTTACAATATCGTCACTTCTGATATTGTGGCATTCAATTGACATTACCTTTTCGTTCTCTATAAGTTTGTTCTTCATCTCAGCCATCTTTCCCTCTTTATCTTCTTTTGCCGGTCCTGTCTCGAAATGGACACAGAAAATATTCAGGCGGTAACCCGACATAATTGCAGAAAGGCTGCCAATGGCCTGGTAATCAGTATCGTCAAAATCGGTGGCATATAGCAGCCTGACATCTCCTTCCTCCCTGAGCTTTGCGTCCCTGGTCACCAGCAGTACCGGGATACCTGAAATGTCTATTACCCTTGCAGCGACCGATCCCAGTACCTCATTGGCCCGCTCACCGTGCCCTCTGGTCCCGATCACAATGAAATCAGGATCGTAAGTGCCGATTATGCTCTCAATCTCCTCACCGGGTTGTCCGGCAACCACTCCGGTCTCAACCTTAACCTCTTTGAGGTCCTTGATTTTTGCATATTTATTAAGTTTTTTGGCAAATTTTTTCATCTCCTTTTTTGAGTTTTCCTCAAGCTCACGAAAGATCTCGGCCATATTCGACTGGTATGTGAAAGCATCGGGAAATGCCATGGCATCGATCATGGGATTGAAAAATGCATGAAACAGTCTCAGCCCGGCGCCCGTGCGCGAAGCCAGGTGCATTGCAAAGTAGCATGCATTTAGCGAGTACCCGGAAAAGTCTACCGGCACCAGTATACGGTTGATCTTTTGTTTGACGTTATTGTTCATGGTTTACGGATTAAAGTTTTTTCCGGGCAGATTGGAATAAACCGGTCCCGGGGTATAAAACTGACAAACAGATGCCGAAATTGTCATATCACTGCTTAATTCCGGTAACAGGGTCAAGATAAATAAAAGATGAATCAATGTCAATACCACAGGGATTTTGTAATTTTAAGATGTGAAATTTTGTGTTAAACCAACACAAAGCAATAAAACCAGAACCGGATGGAAGACAATAAGGTCAGGGGCGATAGCAACATCAACAAGTTGCTTGAAGAGAGGAGAGAAAGGCTGAAGGAACTTGCGTGCATCAACCAGACAACAGCAATTCTCAAGCAAGGTAAGCCTGTAGAAGAGACACTCCACCAGGTTGCCCTCATACTTCCTGCTGCATGGCAATATCCTGAGTACACTGTTGTCCGGATTGTTTTTGAAGGTAAGGAGTACCGGAGTCCCCGCTTCCGTGTAACGCAATGGCTGCAATCACAAAGCTTCAATGCACTGGACGGAAATGAGGGCATAATTGAGATATGCTATACAAGGGAGTTTTCCGAAATGGACGAAGGTCCGTTCCTGGAAGAAGAACGTCATCTTATCGATAATATAGCCAGTTTGCTGGCCGGTTACATAAACAGCTACAAAGCGAAGACATTGCTTTTCCGTGCTAAAAGAAAAGAGCGACAGGAAAAAAAACAGGCTGAAGAGAAGGAGAGGATAAGCAGCAGCCGGCAGCTTCTGCAACGTTTCCTTAACAAGCATAATGCGGAGCGCGACCTGTTCCATGACCTTATGCCGTTTAAGGTTAAGGAGATACTTCTGGTTTCCACCCTGTACGATGCATATAGCATAGAGAAGGAAGGACGTTTTTCCGACCATATGCTCGGACAGTACCACCAGCTCAACCTCACCTCCCTGCCAAGGGTGACAGGTGTCTCAAAGCTTGAGGAGGCGCTTGATGAACTCCGCAACAAGCATTATGATATGGTGATCGTAATGATGGGAATAGACAAAGAGACACCGCTAATGCTCAGCAGAAAGCTGAAAGAGGAGTTCTCATATATCCCCGTATTTTTTCTCCTGAACAATAACAGGGATATTGAGATATTTGAGGAATCACCCGGCAGGTATGGTTTTGTGAACCGTGTGTTTGTATGGAACGGCGATTCGAAAATGTTCTTCGCTATGGTGAAACTGCTGGAGGACCAGGTTAATGTAGAGAATGATACCGCAATGGGATTTACCAAGGTGATCCTTCTTGTCGAGGATTCACCAAAATATTACTCCCGTTACCTGCCAATGATTTATTCGATCGTGCTTGAACAGACCCGGCACCTGATCGAAGATGTAAACACCGACGAGCTCTACAAGGTGCTGAAGCTGAGGGGGCGGCCCAAAATACTTCTTGCATCTACCTGGGAGGAGGCGATGGACATATTTAACCGTTACAGGGAATATGTACTTTGCGTAATATCCGATGCCCGGATCCCCCGGAAGGGGAAGATCGACCCCATGGCAGGTGTCGAACTGATAAAATATGTAAAGAGCCAGATTGAAAACCTCCCATCCATGCTGCAATCGGCTGATCCCGAGTATCAGAAAATGGCACATGAGCTGAAGGTCAGTTTTATAAACAAGAACTCAGAAACACTTTTACAGGACCTGAAGAGCTTTATTACCTATTTCCTGGGATTTGGGCACTTTGTGTACCGTGACAATGAGGGACGGCAGATCGCCGTGGCGAAGTCAATGCGGGAGTTTGAAAGCTACCTGAAGACGGTACCCGAAGAGTCCCTTGTCTACCATGCTGTTAAGAACCATTTTTCGCTATGGCTGATGGCAAGGGGAGAGGTTAAAATCGCCCGTATCATCAATCCGCTTAAAATTAGTGATTTCAGCAGTCCGGCAGCGATGCGGGAGTTTCTTGTCAACATTATCTCCAAGCACCGCAATGAGCAGGATATGGGGAAGATTGTCAATTTCGAGGAGTCGGCCATTCTGGATGAATCGAATATTGTCTCCTTTGCTGCCGGATCTCTGGGGGGAAAGGGACGGGGACTGGCATTTGTAAATTCTCTGATATACAGTTTAAAGTTCTCGGAACTTATTGAGGGAATCAATGTACGTACTCCCATTACCGGTATAATTGGCACCGAGGAGTTTGATATTTTTCTGGAGATCAATAAACTGTATGATGTAATATATAAAGAGGAGAGTTATGACAGGATAAGAAAACTGTTTCTTGAGGGAAATCTCAGCTACAACCTTGAAAAGAAGCTGAGGATATTCATGAAACTGGTAAAACGTCCAATTGCAATCAGGTCTTCCAGCCTTTTCGAGGATTCACTTATGCAACCATTTTCCGGGGTTTTCGGAACGTGGCTTCTTCCGAACAATCATCCCAGTTTTGATGTAAGGCTTCAGCAGGCTATGGATGGCATCAAGCTGGTATACGCATCCATATTCTCAGACGATTCCAAAAGATATTTTAAATCTATCAATAACCGGATTGAAGAGGAGAAGATGGCTATTGTTTTGCAGGAGGTTGTCGGCAACAGGTCTGGCGACTGCTATTATCCCCATATCAGCGGTACGGCACAGTCCCATAACTATTATCCGGTAGCACATATGAGACCTGATGAAGGCTTCTCTGTTATCGCAGTCGGTCTGGGACATTATGTTGTAAGGGGTGAGCAGGCATGGAGGTTTTCTCCGGTATATCCCAACCTGGAGATCACCTCGTCCAGGGACCAGTATAAAAATTCCCAGTTGCAGTTTTATGCCGTGAACATGGCCAGGCCGGAGGTAAACCTTCTGGAGGGGGAGGATGCGGGACTGATAAGGCTTGATATCTCAGAGGCTGAAAAACACGGCAACCTTAAGCACTGTGCCTCTGTCTATGATGCAGACGGCGACAGGATAGTGCCCGGTATTGAAACTGCCGGCCCGAGGGTAATCAATTTTTCCAATATCCTGAAATATGATTATATACCTCTTGCAAAAACTATAAACGTTACCCTTGATGTTGTAAGAGAAGCGCTCGGATGCCCGGTTGAAATAGAGTTTGCAGTTGATATGAACAGAGATGAAAAGGGCCTGCCGTCGTTCTACCTGCTGCAGATCAAGCCGCTCTTCGGCAGGAGGAGCGATTATGCCATTGACAGGGAAACGGTTGACAAAAGGAAAGTAATACTCAGTTCGGGGAAAAGCATGGGTAATGGCAAGATTGATAATATACAGGATATCGTATCTGTTAAAAGAGATAAATTCGATAAACTTAAAACCAGGGAGATGGCTGCAGAGATTGAAAAGATAAACTCAGCCATGATCAAAGAAGGGCGGAAATACGTACTTACAGGACCCGGCCGCTGGGGAACCAGGGACCGCTTCATAGGGATTCCCGTGACATGGCCGCAGATATCAAATGCTGCAGTGATAGTTGAAATGAGCCTGGAAGGTTTTCCGCTCGATGCCTCACTCGGATCTCATTTTTTCCATAACCTCACTTCAATGAATGTAGGCTATTTTTCAGTAAATCATACAGACACTGATGATTTTTTCAGAGAGGAGATGCTTGATGAAGGTGAAAACATTGACGAAACTGAATTTTTCAGGCATGTGAGATTCCCGGAGCCGTTACATGTGCTTATGGACGGAAGAAAGGGGATCGCACTGATAATAAAACCATGATCAATATGATTAAACAGGTAAGAGACATAGCTGATCCCGGCAAGTATGAGTTCCATCACACCTCGTTCAGCAACCTTATGCAGATACGTATACAGAACGTCCTTCTCATTTGCAGTAACTACGATGCATTCATGCTTGAGGAAGACGGCCGGATAGATGAGCAGATATTCAATGAGTATGTTTCACTTAACCTGAGTACCCCGCCAAGGTTCCTTAAGGCAAGCGGCGGGTCTGATGCATTCAGTATCCTTGAGGAGGAAAAGATTGATCTTATAGTTTCCATGTTCAGTATCGGAGGGGAATCGGACATCTTCCAGCTTGCCAAACAGATTAAATCAGAACATCCGGGCATACCGATCGTGGTGCTGACATATTTTTCCCGTGAGGTATCAATGAAACTGGCGAATGAGGATCTATCTGCTATCGACTATGTATTCTGCTGGCTCGGTAATGCCGATCTGCTTCTGGCCATCATCAAGCTGATAGAGGATAAGATGAATGCTGAAAATGACGTTGACACGGGTGGGGTCCAGACGATATTGCTGGTAGAGAACTCAATCCGTTATACATCCAGCTACCTGCCAAATCTATACAAGATAATTCTGAAGCAGTCGCGCGATTTTGCAAGGGAAGCACTCAATGCACACCAGAAGAACCTCCGGATGAGAGGAAGGCCCAAGATACTTCTGGCCGCAAATTACGAGGAGGCAATTGAAATTTACGGAAAATACAAGAACAACCTTCTCGGGGTCATATCAGACATTTCTTATAACCGTGAAGGCAAACGCGACCCGCAGGCCGGAATCCGGCTTGCCCGCAAGGTTAAATCGGATGATCCCCACATGCCGGTCCTTCTTCAGTCGTCCGACATGGAAAACCATGCTCAGGCAGAGGAACTGAAAGCAGGTTTCATACACAAGTACTCCAAGACCCTCTCAATTGAACTGAGGAACTTTGTCATCAGGCAGTTCTCTTTCGGTGAGTTTGTTTTCAGGGACCCCGATACCCAGGAGGAGGTCTGCCGGGCAGCCGATCTGCAGGCACTGCAGCAGGCAATACTTACTATACCCGAAAAGGTCCTCTATTTCCATTCAAGCAATAATCATTTTTCCAAATGGCTGAATGCCAGGGCGCTGTTTCCCATTGCGCGGATGTTTAAACATCTGAAGGTTGAGGATTTCGGGAATATCGAGGAGGTCAGGAAATATATCCATACAGCCATATCAAGCTTCCGGTCCAGCAAGGGTCGCGGGGTTATTGCCAAGTTTGACAAAAACAGCTTTGATGAATACCTGATGTTCTCGCGCATAGGTGAAGGGTCTATTGGTGGTAAGGCGCGGGGACTGGCATTTATTAATTCGATACTTAACGAGCATGGTCTTTTTACCAAATTCCCGGGGGCTATTGTAACCATACCCCGTACAGTGGTTCTGAGCACTGATATTTTTGATGAGTTCATGGAGACCAATGACCTCTACAGATTTGCAATATCAGGTGCTTCGGATGAAGATATCCTGCAGCGGTTTGTCGATGCAAGTCTCCCGGGACGCCTGCACCAGGATCTGTATGCCTTTATCTCGGTGGTGCGCAACCCGGTTGCGATCCGTTCGTCCAGTAAGCTTGAGGATAGCCACTACCAGCCGTTTGCGGGGATCTATTCAACATATATGATACCCAGGGTGGAAGACAGCACCAGGATGATAGGTATGCTGACCGATGCGATCAAGTCTGTTTATGCATCGGTCTATTTCAAAAGCAGCAGGGCTTATATGACCGCTACCGCCAATGTTATAGATGAGGAGAAGATGGGGATAATACTTCAGGAGGTATGCGGGACCAGGAACGGGAACAGGTTCTATCCGACTATTTCAGGTGTTGCCCGTTCGATCAATTTCTATCCCATCGCGCCCGAGAAGCCTGAGGACGGCATAGCAAGCATTGCCTATGGCCTTGGCAAGCTTATAGTAGACGGAGGCATTTCGCTGAGGTTTTCTCCGAAATATCCAAAAAAGATACTGCAGCTCTCCTCTCCCGACCAGGCGCTAAGGGAAACCCAGAAGAAATTCTACTCCCTTGATCTGAATGTTGACAGTTTCAGACCTTCTACTGATGATGGCGTTAACATACTGAAACTTGGCATAAAGGATGCCGAAAATGATCCTTCTTTCAGGTTCGCAGCCTCAACATATGATTATGAGTACAATATGCTCAGGGAGGGTATGGGCCAGCAGGGCAAAAAGGTGGTGACATTTGCCAATGTTCTTACGCACAACACATTTCTTCTGGCTGAAATATTGCAGGAGCTTCTTGATTCCGGGCAGCGTGAAATGAATAATCCTATCGAGATAGAATTTGCGGTCGATCTGGACACACCAAAGGATGAGCCCGGGATTTTCTACTTTCTCCAGATAAGACCGATCGTACACGGAGAGCAAAAGGTGGATGTCAATTTTGACAGGATTGACAAAAACAATACGATTGTTTACTCGGAATCGGCCCTTGGCTACGGAACGATTACCAATATATCCGATTTCGTATATGTTAAGCCTGATAAGTTCAACCCATCTGAGAACAAGGAGATTGCCCTGGAGATTGAAAGGATAAATGAACGGTTTGTTAAAGAAGGGCGAAACTATGTGCTTACCGGGCCGGGACGGTGGGGATCGAGTGATCCCTGGCTGGGGATACCGATAAAATGGCCCCAGATATCTATGGCCAGGGTGATCATTGAATCGGGCCTGGAGAACTACCATATTGATCCGAGCCAGGGGACTCATTTTTTCCAGAATTTAACCTCATTCAGGGTAGGTTATTTTACCATAAACCCATATTTCAGGGAAGGGTTATATGACGTGGATTTCCTGGATGAACAGCCGGCATATTATGAGGACAGACATGTGCGTCATGTGAGGTTCGGGTTTCCTTTCAAGATACAGATCGACGGCCGTCACAACCGGGGGGTTATTTTCAAGCCGCAACCGTTAAAAGAGGGAGATCAGGATATGTCCGGCATTTTGCCGGGGAACAGGGAACTAAACAAACAGAAATGATGGAAACCATTAGAACAAACTACATCGGGGAACTCCGGACCCAGGCGCTGCACGTATCCTCAGGGAATGTGCTAATAACCGATGCCCCGGTTGATAACAGGGGCAGGGGCGAATCCTTTTCCCCGACAGACCTTCTGTCGGCATCCCTCGGTAGCTGTATGCTGACCATTATGGGGATCTCTGCTGGTGAGCATGGGTTCAGCATAGAGGGCACCTGTGCCCTGATCACCAAGCATATGGCCTCAGACCCGAGACGGGTGGCAGAGATAGAGATTGAGCTCTTTTTCCCGGCTGATAACTATTCGGATAAACAAAAGAGGATAATAAGAAAGGCTGCCGAAACCTGTCCCGTTGCCCTGAGCCTGCATCCTGACCTAAAACAGACTGTGACCATGCATTTCGGTCAGCCGTCTGAATGAGAAGAGACCTTTATCTGATCAGATCAGCGGCCGAAGAGGTCTCCATTTGCCTGTCAGCCTTTTTGACAAGGCCCTGCAGTACATTGCCGGGACCGACTTCGGTAAAGTGAACAGCGCCGTCATTTATCATATTGAGCACTGTCTGCGTCCACCTTACCGGTGAGGTTAGCTGATCAACCAGGTTCTTCCTGATCTCTTCGGGGTCGGTTACGGGCAACGCGTTCACATTCTGGTATACCGGACACCTTGGCCGGCTGAAGGATGTTTTTTCTATGGCTGTGGCCAGTTCAGACCGGGCCGGTTCCATCAGAGGGGAGTGGAATGCCCCTCCAACACTAAGCTTTATCGCACGCTTTGCTCCGAGTTCCTGAAGCTTCTTGACAGCAGTATCAATCCCGCTGACAGACCCTGATATTACTATCTGTCCCGTACTGTTATAATTGGCGGGCACTACAACATCGTCCACCTCCTTGCAAACATCTTCCACAACCTTGTCGTCAAGTCCCAGAACAGCGGCCATTGTTGATGGTGAAGCATCGCAGGCCTTCTGCATTGCAGTTGCTCTTGCCGATACCAGCTGCAGCCCGTCTTCAAATGAAAGCGCCCCGGCGGCAACGAGGGCCGAGAATTCGCCCAGGGAATGGCCTGCCACCATATCCGGCCTGAAACTGTCGCCGAGCACGGTTGCCAGAACGACTGAATGAACGAATATTGCCGGATGTGTTACCCTTGTCTGTCGCAGGTCGTCCTCAGTACCTTCAAACATAAGGTTAGTAAGGCCGAATCCGAGTATATTGTCTGATGTCCCGAACATCTTTTCTGCAACCTGAAATCTTTCTGCCAGATCTTTTCCCATGCCGGGATACTGGGCACCCTGGCCCGGGAATACATATGCCTTCATAATGGTGTCGTATTTTGGTTATTCTTCTGAGGGATCAATATAGCTTCGCACTGATAAGGTGAATGAACTCTTCCCTGGTCTGCGACTGGTTAAGGAATGCACCAGTAAATGCCGATGTGGTCGTTACAGAGTTTTGCTTCTGGATACCCCTCATCTGCATGCACATGTGGTGAGCCTCAATTACAACCGCCACACCAAGCGGGTCAAGAGCTTCCTGGATACAGTCCCTTATCTGGGTAGTAAGCCTCTCCTGTACCTGGAGCCTTCTTGAAAAGGCGTCTACCACCCTGGCGATCTTGCTCAGACCTGTGATGTGCCTGTTTGGTATATAGCCTACATGAGCCTTTCCGTAAAAAGGGATCATATGGTGCTCGCACATGGAGTAAAGCTCAATATCCTTGACGAGCACCATCTGCTTGTAATCTTCCCTGAATTTGGCCGAGTTCAGTATTTCCGTGGGGTTGAGGCTGTAACCATGGGTCAGGAACTGCATGGCATTGCCAATGCGGACAGGTGTCTTCAGCAGCCCTTCACGGGTTACATCTTCTCCGAGTATACTGAGGATCTCCCTGTAATGATGGGCCAGTTTTTTGGTATCCCCGGGATGGAACAGTTCAATTTTTGAATAGCCAAACTCTTCGTTATCAATAATATCACCGTCAGTTACAGATACGTCAGGTTTGCGATTTCCCATAATATTCGATATAGTTATTTTCTGTTTCGGCAATCTTGATACAGTGAAGCTCAACCCCAAGCATCCTTATATGAGGATCAAGCTCTTCCCATACGGCGAGTGCCAGGTTTTCGGTCGAAGCCATCCTGCCATTCATGAATTCAACCTGGGTATTTAAGTTCATATGGTCAATCTTGCCGGTTATATTGTCTCTGATGATGCTGCTCAGTGTCTTGAGGTTTACCACAAAACCTGTTTCAGGGTTCATCTCTCCCTTCACTGTAACGTATAGTACATAGTTGTGGCCATGCCCCCCCGGGTTGGAGCATTTGCCGAAAACTCTTTCATTCTCTTCATCAGACCAGTCTTCCCTGAAGAGCCTGTGAGCTGCACTGAAGTTTTCTTTACGCGTCAGGTATAGCATATTGGCAGTGCCTGATTACATGTCTGCCCGGATAACCTTTACAGGCCAGGCAGAGTGACAGGCAAAGTTAAGCAAAACTATTTAAATTTATTAAATCTTAAACAGATATACTGATAGGTCAATTTGATCGGGTATGTGCCGGACTTGCCGGTATGTAACCAAAAAGTTAACTTTGGGGCATTAATTCAAAACCGGAGCATGATTGTAATTACGGGGGCAGCCGGATTTATCGGCAGCAATCTTGTTGCAGGCCTTAACATGGCAGGATACAGGGACCTTGTCCTTGTCGACAATTTTGAAAAGGAGGGAAAATTGCGGAACCTTAAGGGCCTTGAATGGACACGCATGATTGACAGGGACAGGTTCATTGAATGGCTCTGCGGCAACCATATGCTGGTCCAGTTTGTATGCCACCTCGGAGCACGTACCGATACGGCAGAAATGAGACATGAGGTTTTTGAACGGTTTAACACCGGGTATTCCAGGAAGTTGTGGGAGATGTGCTGTGAATACGGGTTACCGCTTATCTATGCCTCCTCCGCTGCTACATACGGTGCCGGTGAACATGGCTTTAGCGATGATCACTCCGTTCCTCCCATGCTTAAGCCGTTAAATCCTTATGGTGAATCCAAGAACGAATTTGACAAATGGGTGCTTGCCACCGATGAACGTCCCTGGTTCTGGGCCGGACTGAAATTTTTCAATGTATATGGTCCCAACGAGTATCACAAGGGACGTATGGCCTCTGTTATCTATCAAGCATACAGGCAGATTTCTGATACAGGCAGGATGAAGCTGTTCCGCTCACACAATCCGGATTACAGTGATGGCGGACAGATGCGTGACTTTATTTATGTAAAGGATGTTGTAGACGTGATCATATTTCTTTTGCAAAACCGTCCCTGCTCCGCTATCTTCAATCTTGGAACCGGCAGGGCCCGCACATTTCTTGACCTTGCCACAAGTACCTTTGCGGCAATGGGTAATGAAAAATATATCGAATTTACAGATACTCCTGGAGATATCAGGGATAATTACCAGTATTATACAGAGGCTCCAATGGAAAAACTCCTTGCTGCCGGCTACAAAAACCGGTTTGCTTCGCTCGAGGAGGGCATAGAAGAATATGTCAGGTCATACCTGCTTGAAGGGAGATATTGCGGAGACCTGATCTAGCGTCGTATGGCCTGACACTGCCTGCCGGCTGACAACCTTCCGATGACAGATTGAACAAAATGGATAGATTGCTGTTCGTATAATGGAATAAGTCCAAATAAAAATAAAGTTGAATATTTAAACAATTTAGTTATGTCATTTAAACTTCCATCACTTAAATATGAGTATAATGCTCTTGAGCCGCATATAGATGCACGTACCATGGAGATACACCATACTAAACATCATGCCGCCTATACCAACAATCTGAATGCGGCAATTGAGAATAGCGATATGGCGGGTATGAGCATAGAAAAGATCATGGCAGGTATCTCAAAATATCCTGTTGCAGTAAGGAACAACGGAGGCGGATTTTACAATCACAACCTTTTCTGGGAGATCATGTCGCCTGACGGTGGGGGTAAGCCTGCAGGAGAACTTCTCGATGCCATTAATTCCTCATTCGGGTCATTCGGGGCTTTCAGTGATGAATTCAGCAGGGCTGCTGCCACCAGGTTCGGATCGGGCTGGGCATGGCTTGTCAGGACGGATAACGGACTTGTAGTAAGTTCCACACCTAATCAGGACAATCCCCTGATGGACATTGCCGATGTAAAGGGAACCCCAATACTTGGCATAGATGTATGGGAACATGCATATTACCTGAATTACCAGAACAGGCGCCCGGATTATATTGAAGCATTCTGGAATGTAGTGGACTGGAATGCAGTATCTGAAAAGTTCCATGGTTGATGTAATACATGTAATTGCCATGATGCATGGCAGTAAAAATATATGGTTTAGTTAGTTAGGTTGGTTAAGGTTAATTGGTGAAAAGTTGCCGGCGCTTATGGTGCCGGCAACTTTTTTTTTGCATGTTTTTTTTCTAACTTGTATGAAATTTTTCGGATGTTGAATCTTAAACTAAAAGAAAGATGGCATTTGAACTTCCGGCATTACCTTATGGCCAGTCAGGACTTGAACCCGTTATGTCAGAGAAAACCATGGGGTTTCATTACGGGAAGCATCACCAGGCATATGTGAACAACCTTAACAGTTTGATCGAAGGTACACGATTCGCAAACGCCTCTCTTAATGATATTGTGATGGAATCGGAGGGCGGTATCTTCAATAATGCCGCCCAGGTATGGAATCATACCTTCTTTTTTGAATCTGTAACTCCGGGTGGCAGGGGAGAGCCGGGTGAGGAACTTGCAAGGGCAATTGACAGGAATTTCGGGTCTTTTGAGAAATTCAGGGATGAGTTCGGCAAGGCCGGGACTACACTTTTCGGTTCAGGATGGGTTTGGCTTGTGAAGAATGCAACGGGCATGCTTGACATCATTCAGGAGAGCAACGCAGGCAATCCCCTGAGGAAGGGATTGACTCCTGTTTTAACGCTTGATGTATGGGAGCATGCCTATTACCTGGATTATCAGAACAGAAGGCCTGATTATATAAAAGCCTTCTGGACGATAGTGGACTGGCAGAAGGTGGGCAACCGTTACCTGCAGGTATGATTTGCCCGGTGCAGAGCACGGCCCGTGATAGCTTTCCTAATATTGTTTCAATGCCGGATGTTGGCCGGTTTTGGACAGTCGCGTTATCTGCCCTGGAAAAACCGCAGGGACCCGTTTTCCGGACCCCTGCCAGAATGTGTTCTATGCGCTTCTGAGCTTTGCAGCAACTGCATTCCAGTCGATCACCTCCCAGAAGGCTGATATATAGTCGCCTCTGCGGTTCTGGTACCTGAGATAATATGCATGTTCCCATACATCTATGCCAAGAACGGGAACACCCTGTTCCCCGGCAGGGGTAATATCCATCAGCGGGTTATCCTGGTTGGGTGTTGATGTTACCTTAAGCCTTCCTTCGCTGGCAATAAGCCACGCCCAGCCCGATCCGAACCTTGTGGCAGCTGCATTCGAGAATAACTCGCGGAATTTTTCAAATGACCCGAATGAACCGTTTATGGCCGACAACAGGTCACCTGCAGGTCGGTCGCCACCGTTCGGCGACATGACCTCCCAAAAGAGATTATGGTTGAAATGCCCTCCACCGTTATTACGTACAGCTATATTGAAGGAAGATATGTTCCTGTTTATATCCTCCAGCGTCATCCCTTCTGAACCTGTTCCTTCAAGCGCATTATTGAGATTGTTTACATATGCCTGGTGGTGCCTGGTGTGGTGGATATTCATGGTTTGTGCGTCAATATGGGGCTCAAGAGCGTCATATGAGTATGGCAGGGAGGGAAGGCTGAATTTGCTGCCTGCTGCATCCTCTTTGCTTAACGGATGACCTGCGTAAGTTCCTTTTCCATTTGCCAGAAGCGGAGCGGCGATCAATCCGCCAAGGCCCAATAGTCCCTTTTTGATAAATTTTCTTTTGTCCATGTTTATTGCAGTTTTTCTTATTTTTACTTACTATAAATAACAGGTACTATTCATTTTTGTTCAATCCGGCAGCAGGGATTTTGGATTGCAATGATCTCATTAACCCACAAAAGAGTATGATTTGTCATGTAAACCTCTAATTTTACGGAAAAACAGTTAAAATTGTAACCAGTTGGGTATATTGAACGTATTTTTAAACGGATAATCCGGTTATATCGCCGGCCATTATGTTGCACAGGGCCTGTAGAACCGGATTTGGATTTTTTTTTGGGAAGGTTGGCAGCATGAACAACGTGATTATCCATGGGAAACGCAGGAACTGTGCACCTTCATTCAGGTGACTGTTACACGCAATAAAGAAGTTTTTTTAATTTGAGTATTTGGGTTAAGTATTTTTTCATTATTTTGCTCTTTCTTTATGACTATGCAGGTTAAATACAGGATAAGGGAGATTTGGCGGATTACCGTCCTTTTCCTGTTTTTTTATATAATGCATGGTGAACTCAGGGCACAGGACCCTCAGTTTTCACAATTCTATGCAAACCCGCTTTACCTGGCCCCTTCTTTTGCGGGATTGACAGACGGCAGCCGCATTGGTGCGAACTACCGGAACCAGTGGCCCCAGTTGCCCGGAAAATTTGTGACCTACACCTTTTCTTATGATCACTGGTTTGACCAGTACAACAGCGGTGCCGGCATCCTGTTCATGCAGGATATGGCAGGAAGCGGGAACCTCCGGACGACCAATGTGGGATTTCAGTATTCGTATGATTTTTCCATACATCCGGATTGGCACATGAGGCCAGGGGTTCACTTCTTTTATACCGAGAGGGCGATTGATTTTGACAAGCTTATCTTTGGAGACCAGATATCTCCCGGGGGGGATCGCCCCACAACGATTGAGATCCCGCCACTAAGCAGGAGAGGAGGTGTGGATTTTTCCACTTCGGCAATGGTATATTCTCAGGATTACTGGTTTGGCCTGGCGGTTGACCACCTGCTCAGACCCAATCACTCCCTTTATGAGTTTGACGGCCCTGATGCCGAGAATGCATATATACCTATAAAATATTCTGTTTTCGGAGGGACAAAGTTTGCGCGCGGAGGAAGAGTCCGTACCCGTCTCGAGGAGAGCGTGCAGCTTGCATTCCTTTACAGGCAGCAGGGCCCGTTCAACCAGCTCGATATCGGAATGTACTGGTACAGGAGCCCTATTGTTGTAGGTGCCTGGTACAGGGGACTACCCGGAATAAGCAGCGGTGGCCAGGATGCTATCATCTTCCTTGTCGGCTACAAGATAGATCAGTTCAATATCGGCTACAGTTTTGACTTTCCTGTTTCCCGCCTGCTGGGCTCCACGGGTGGGGCACACGAGATATCACTCACCTATTCATGGACTTCAATCCGCGTACCCAGGAAACCCAGGATGGTCCCCTGTCCTGAGTTCTGATCCTGCCTGCAGCAGAAAACATTTCTCTTTGCCGCTTTTTCCATTTCGTATATGAGGTTTTATATTTTTATGGGTGTGATTTTATAATTGACTTACAGCCGGAAACACTTCATTTTTACATGAATTACATATTTGTCTAAATATTTTAAAGCACTGAGCACTGCCTATGTAATCGACGAAGTCAATTTTTTTCATGCGTCTGTGTGTAATTTTACGCAGAAAAAATTTAATGTATATTTGTACACTTTGAATTTCTTGGTTGCATAAAAAGAGCATAGCAAATGAAACATTTATCGTTAGTCATCAATGTAATACTGGGTGTTGCCGTGGCAGTCCTTTTTGTTTTGCATTTTACTGATCCGGGCATCCCTGAAGAGATCCGGGCTGAATATGAGGAGAGAGGTGAGTTTTTCCCGGCTTCACTGGATATTGTATATGTTAATTTTGACACCCTGCTTGAGAATTATGATATGTTTTTTGACCTTCAGAGGGAATTCCTTGAAAAACAGCAGAAACTGGAAGGTGATCTGTCAACCAGATCACGAAGGTATGAGAGGCAGGTTGCCGATTTCCAGGACAGGGTCCAGAAAGGGTTGATGACACGTTCACAGGCCCAGCAGAGAGAGCTCGAACTGATGCAGGTTCAGCAGGAGCTGATGCAGATGAGTGAACAGTTCTCAATAGAGCTGAGGGAAGAGGAACAGGTGATGAACAGGCAGCTTCAGCACAGTATCTATGAATTCCTGGAAGAATTCAACAGGATGCATAATTACCAGTATGTGCTCAGTCATTCCTTTGGCGGGCCACTCCTGTACGTTGATAAGAACCTTGATGTTACCCGTGAGGTTATTGAGGGGCTGAACCGCAGGTACGGCGAATCGAGGAGAAGGTAATTACTTTTGCCGGTCATGGGCTTTGCTTCTTCCTATCTCCGGAAACATGCATATTTTGATCCCTTCGTTCCCGGTGTGCCGGTTGACGGCACCGGGATCATTGTCGTGATACCATGCTATAATGAGCCTGATGCCATCAGTGCAGTAAATTCTCTTGCCGGTGCATTTCATCCTTCATTCCCTGTTGAGGTAATAATGGTGGTTAATGCACCCGAAAATGCTCCCGTCGAAGGTCTTGAGCAGAACAAACGTACAATTGCGCAATTACGGGAATGGGGGAGATCAAACAACCATGAAAGATTCAGCCTCCATACAGTTGAGGCACCCCTGTTCCCGTCAAAGCACGCCGGTGCCGGGTGGGCCCGCAAGACCGGGATGGATGAAGCAGTGAGAAGGTTTAACATGGCCGGTAATGAAAAAGGCATCATAGTCTCATTCGATGCTGATTCACTTTGCGGCAACAACTATTTCGAAGCCATTGAGGATTGCTTCCGCCAGGATGTTAGCGGCTGTACCATCTATTTTGAGCATCCTCTGGAAAAAGACGGGGGAGAGCCCGGAGTGATAGTTGATTATGAACTTTACCTTCGCTACTATGTGCAGGCAATGAGGCATGCGGGTTTTCCCTGGGCCTTCCATACCATAGGTAGCTGCTTCGCGGTTACTGCTGCTGCTTATGTAAAACAGGGCGGCATGAACAGGAGGAAGGCGGGTGAGGATTTCTATTTTCTGCATAAGATCTTTCCGCTGGGTAATTTCACAGAACTTAATACAACCACAGTGTTGCCTTCATCCCGGGTATCTGACAGGGTGCCATTTGGGACGGGCGTTGCCGTAAAGAAACTATCTGGGGGGGAGCGAAGGCCCCTGATGACGTGGCCCGTAAAGTCATTTGAAGAAACAGGTGAACTGTTCAGGACGCTGCCCCGGCTTTTCAGGGCATCCGGCAAGGAGGCGGCCGTTATTGCCTCCACCTTTCATCCGATGCTCCGCGAGTACCTGGCAGACAACCGTTTTGTTGATAAGGTCAGCCAGATCAACTTGAATTCCGCATCATATCCCGCTTTCAGGAAGAGGTTCTTCAGGTGGTTCGGGGGACTTATGATGCTTCGCTATCTGAATTATGCCCGCAGAACCGGCCGGGGGGATATATCAGTAACCGCGGCATCAGCAGGTATGCTTGACAGGCTGGGGGTGCCGGGGGCGAACAGCAATCTGGAATTACTCAACATTTACAGGAGACTGCAGAAGGAAACGGTATGGAGATGCTGAGCGGCCGCGGCAGGGAAGGATGACCATCATCTGGCGCTAGTCGTCGAATTCAATTATGAATATCTCCTCGTTCTCCCGTTTCATAAGGTATTGTTCCCGTGCAAACTTTTCGAGGTTCTCACGGTCGGTTTTAAGTTCATTAAGTCTTGCTGAATCAGCACTTATTCTCTCCCTGAAATACCCTTTGTCGGCCTCCAGCTGATTAATCCGCCTCATCTCCTGAAACCTGTTAACCAGATTGTTCTGGTCAAAAAAGAACAACCAGAGGGAAAAAAGCACGAGGCTGAGAATGTACTTGTTTCTCAGTATCCGGTATATTTTCCTTCGGGTTTGCATGGTGGGTCTTTTTAAGAATGCCGGCCATGGCAAAAATATAACAAAAATAGCATAACCCTGGATTTACTACCCCTTATTTATAAACATAGGTTTAACAACCAGTTAAAGGGTACCCTGGTGGGGGTACCTGTAATCTTCAGGCGGAAGGAACGTTTCTTTTATTGTGCGGGGCGATACCCAGCGATGGAGATTAAGAATGGATCCCGCTTTGTCATTCGTTCCTGATGCCCTGGAGCCTCCGAATGGCTGGTGCCCGACAACAGCACCGGTCGGCTTGTCATTTATGTAGAAGTTGCCGGCAGCATTTGCAAGCCTGCTGGTGGCCTGGTTTACGGCATGCCTGTCTCTGGCAAAAACCGCCCCCGTCAGACCGTAAAGGCTTGTCCGGTCTATCAGGTCAAGGGTCTCTTCATATTTTTCGTCTTCAAAAACGTAAATGGTCAGTATTGGTCCGAAAAGCTCATGAATCATCGTGAAATAGCAGGGATCGGGCGTGAGTATGACGGTAGGCTCTATGAAATACCCCTTTGACTTGTCGTAGCCGCCTCCGGATATGATAGTGACCGAATCGTCTTTTTTCACTTTATCAATTACCCGGGTAAGTTTGCTGAAGGCTTTTTCGTCAATAACGGCGGTAAAGAAATTGCTGAAATCCTCGGGACCACCGATGCTGAATGAACTGATCTGGTCAAGCATCAGCTTCCTGACATCCTCCCATATTGACCTGGAGATATAGGCCCTTGAGGCAGCTGAACATTTTTGTCCCTGATATTCAAACGCCCCGCGTGACAGGGCAGTTGCAACCTGGGTGGGTTTTGCCGAAGCATGGGCCAGCACAAAATCCTTGCCCCCTGTCTCCCCGACGATGCGGGGATATGACCGGTAACTGGCTATATTATTACCGGTGGTTTTCCATATTTCCCTGAATACTTCAGTTGATCCCGTAAAGTGGATGCCTGCGAAATCCCTGTGTGAGAATATAAGGTCGCCGGCAACGGGACCGCTGACAAATACCATATTGATAACACCGTCAGGCAGTCCGGCCTCACGAAGCACCTCCATAATGACATTTGCCGAATAGATCTGTGTGTTTGCCGGTTTCCACACAACCACGTTGCCCATCATTGCCGGTGCTGTTGGAAGGTTGCCAGCTATGGCGGTAAAGTTGAAAGGGCTGAGAGCGAAAACGAAACCCTCCAGCGGACGCTGTTCTATGCGGTTCCAGGCCTCGGGTGTTGATTTTGGCTGGTGCGTGAAAATCTGTGTCATGTACTGCACATTGTACCTCAAAAAATCAGCGAGCTCACATACGGCATCAATCTCGCTCTGGTATACTGTTTTGGATTGCCCAAGCATGGTTGCGGCATTGATCTTTGAGCGGTATGGTCCTGAGATGAGTGCGGCTGCCTTCAGAAAAATGGCGGCTCTCTCCCTCCAGGGCATCTTCGCCCAGGCCCTTCGCGCCTTGAGGGCCTCGTCAATGGCCATTGATACATGTTCTGCATCACCCTGATGGTAATGACCCAGTGTATGTGAAAGGTCATGCGGTGGATGCATGGCAACTTTTTTACCAGTTCTTATCTCCCTGCCGCCTATGAACATGGGGATATCTGCCATGCCTGACCTTGCCCCCGCAATCTCTTTCTGAAGTTCTTCTCTTTCGGGTGTTCCCGGTGCATACGTATTTGGGGTTTCGTTGACTGCTTCGGGAACGGAATATAGTTGTTGCTGCATAATAGATTAATGTTTCAACTTAACAAATAATAATAATTACCTAACAGGAAAGTTCGTCCGCCTGTATTAATATGCCGGTGCCCTGAAGCTATAACAAATTCCGGGTATAATTGTTGAAACCCGGGGGTCTCTCCCGTTCTTATTCAGCCAGTCCGGGAAGGAACAGCGACAGTGAAGGGATATATGTAACCAGCAGCAGGAGCAGATATTTGATGCCGGTAATGGTGAGCAGCCATTCCGCCAGCGACTGGGGCACCTGCTCGCTTACCAGTATCCATCCGAAAAGGTTGGTAAATCCCACCAGTACCATCAGCGACGCGGTGGTTCCAGCCGAGTTGGTCATAACCCCTGTTATGCTCTTCCACGAAAGTGTACGGTAAACAAGCAAACCTATTAAAAGCGCATACAGAACTGCCCCCACCGAGGCTTCGGTGGGGGTGAAGAACCCGGCCGGCTTTCAGGGAGAGGTATTTGCCAATCAGGTCGAGATGTATAAAGTCTCCTCTTTTTACGCCGATAGCTGTTCCGAAACCCACCGAGTATATGAAAAATATCCTTGCCGCTTCCTCTGTCCAGTGGGGTGTTGTTTCCAGAAATGACCTGGAGAAAACCTGCACGGCAACCACCGTGATCATAGAAACCAGGCTGATAACCGCCCCCGCTCTGAAAAGTCTGTATATTATATGCGCTGTTCCTGTTCCTTCCTGAGGAACTCCTCCTGTTTTTCAAATTCCCGCTCATGATAGATCTGCATAAGCCTGCCTGCTTCAAGCACCTTATTCCTTAGGTCGAAGGGAAGCTTCCTGAACTGTGCCTCCCCTATTACCACATAGGTCCAACCGGTAACGTGCCCGGTAAGGTTCAGGTATCTCTGCACCTCATGGAACCCGGCGCTGTATATAAGTGCGAAAGGATTTTCCTGTGCATCGACCGTTCCCTGCTGAAGAGCTGTGAACACCTCCGAGAAGGTCATTGGTGTGGGTTTGGCTCCAAGCTCCTGCCAGACCCTTACGAAAACAGGCACATTGGGTACCCTGATGATCATGCCCCCCAGGTCATCAGGTGTATGGACCGGTCAGCCTCCCGATATCAGGTGAATTACGCTTACATCATCGCCCTCGCTTATAACAGCCTTTTCGTAATCCTCTTTTCTGACGAGCTGGCCGTTTATCTTTACGACGAGCATCTTGAATGTGAAATTCTTCTCATCCAGCAGCTCGCGTACCGTCATTGTACTCCTGTCAAACTCCTCTTTCCTGTTATTGAGCGTAATTTGCATGACTTAAAGCTTTTATTATGTTTTTTCCCATCTCCCCCGGGTTATCCCAGCAGGATCTCCATGACCAGGTTGGCTTGCATACCGGCCACAATACCCACTCTGGGGGCGAGCGGCGGCAGGTTTTCGCCGGTCTCATTCTCCTGGTCGCCGCAAATAAAAATGTTTCCTGATTTAACGGTTTTTATTGCATCGTTGTTGCCGTATCCTGCAACGCCACTGCCCATAACAAGTATCCTGCCGGGCATCCTTTCCAGCACCGTTTCGGCGATCATCAGCTTCATGGCGGCCAGATCGAAGGCCTCGACAATCACGTCGCAATCACCAAAAATCTGCGGAATATTAAGCGGATCCAGCTTTATGTCAAAAGCCTCAACCATGACTTCAGGATTTATCCTTGCGATGTTCTCCTTCAGGGCGAGGACCTTCTTCATCCCCACCTGGTCTTTGAAGAAGTATTGCCGGTTAAGGTTGCTTTCGCTTACTGTATCAAAATCAGCCGTTATGATACGTCCCATCCCCACCCTGGCAAGCGCTACGGCACAGTTGGAACCCAGTCCGCCGGCACCTGCAATGCCCACTGTTTTGCAGGCAAGGATTGTTCTGATCTCTTCAAAAGATTTTTTCTGCATTTGCATGTATTATATTATGACGTTGTCAGCCGTATTTTGTATTTTACATGCCCGTTTCAAAAATAACAATTACCTCGAACAACCCTAACATGAAGGCATAAAAAATTGATGCCAGAGTGACTGGTAGGGGTATGATAATAGTCATTTGAAAGCTAAGGCCATTGATCTAATTTTAGCAATCCAAAATGAAACACAAACCAGTAAAAACCCAAACCAAGTTCAAACTCAAAAACCAACCGGTATGGATGTTCAGGAACTGAAACAAAGCCACAAGCTGCTTGCAGGATATGATTACAGGATAACGCCCGTTGACAGGGGCTATACCGACAAGATCCTGTATGTGAACCTGAGCGGTAACGAGATAAAGGAAAAGGATGTGGACCCGCTTATGAAGGAGAAATTTGTCGGCGGCAGGGGATACGGACTGAAGCTTTTATGGGATGCCACCACCCCCGAAACCAGATGGAACGACCCGGAGAACGAGATCATAATAAGCGGCGGCCCGATCTGCGGGATCACACAGTATTCGGGTGCGGGCAAATCGCTCGTGGTGTCACTGTCGCCGCAGACCGGCTCGGTAATGGACAGCAATGTAGGCGGCTTCTTCGGCCCCTTCCTGAAATTTTCGGGCTTCGATGCCTTCGAGCTGCAGGGAAAGGCTGAAAATGACGTTATTATTTACATCGACGGGGTAAAAGGCAGGGTGGAGATATTCGAGGCCCCGAAAGAGGCCCTGGATTCCCATGTAATAACTGAGCAGCTTACCGAGATGTTTGCCGACGATGAGAGGGACAAGAAAAACATAGGCATCGTATCGACCGGAGCTGCGGCAGATCATTCTCTCATCGGCATGCTCAACTTCACCTTTTATGACCCCAAGAGAAAAAAGATCAGGCTGAAGCAGGCAGGACGCGGAGGTATCGGCACTGTTTTCCGCGATAAGCGTGTAAAAGCAATTGTTGCAAAAGTCGGGGGGATCAAGGGCAATGCCAATAACGTGGTTGACCTGGCGGCGATACGCGAACGGGGTAAGCGCTTTAATGAGGAGATGCGCCGCTTTGACGACGAGCAGGCCGAGATGCGCACCAAGGGTACAGCTCACCTGACAAATGTAATGAACGATTATGACCTGATACCGGTAAACAATTTCAAGTTCGGCTCACACCCCGACGCGGGCAATATTCACTCAGACGTGTACAAGTCGCTCTTCACCCAGGGAGTACCCGACGGTTGCTGGATCGGTTGCAACATGTCGTGCGCAAAGGGAGTTGATAACTACGAACTGCGTACAGGTCCCTATAAGGGAGAGAAGGTGATAGTTGACGGACCCGAATATGAAACGGCTGCTTCACTGGGATCCAACCTGGGCATCTTTAATCCCGATTTTACCCTGGAGGCCAACTTCTACTGCGACACATACGGCATATGCACCATCACATGGGGCACCGTGGTAGGGTTTGTAATGGACTGCTATGAGAGCGGCATACTTAATGACGAGAGGACAGGGGGACTGAAACTGAACTTCGGCAATGCCGACTCGGCCATGGAACTGCTTCACATGCTTGCGAGGGGCGAAGGTTTCGGCAATATTGCCGGGCTTGGAGTGCGGAAGATGAAGGAGTTGTTCGCCAATGAAGGATGGGGCGATGCTGCCTTCCTCCAGGATATTGCAATGGAGAACAAGGGGCTTGAATACTCCCAGTACATGTCGAAGGAATCTCTTGCCCAGCAGGGCGGTTACGCTATGACCAACAAGGGCCCGCAGCACGATGAGGCGTGGCTGATATTCATGGACATGGTCAATAACCAGATACCCACTTTCGAGGACAAGGCAGAGGCGCTGCACTACTTCCCGATGTTCCGTACATGGTTCGGACTTGTCGGGCTGTGCAAGCTTCCGTGGAACGATGTTGAGCCCGAGGGCAATGCAGAGGCCGATGAGCCTGCCAAGGTGCCTGAGCATGTCGACAACTACGTTACCATTTACAAGGCGGTTACCGGCAAGCCCTTTGACAAGGAAGAGCTTATCCGGCAGTCGGAGCGGGTTTACAACTTTCAGCGGATATTCAACCTCCGCCGGGGATTTGGCACAAGGGAGCATGATGCACAGCCATACAGGGCTGCCGGACCGGTAACGGTAGAGGAGTATGAATCGAGGCAGGAGAGATATGACAAGCAGCTCAAGGAGATTATGAACATTGATCCGGCAGGAAAATCAACTGAAGAGAAGATAGCCCTCCACCGGAAATACCGCGAAGACCGTTATCAGCAACTGGTAGATGCGGTATACCAGAGAAGGGGATGGACAAAGAACGGTGTTCCGAAGATAGAGCACCTTAAAAAGCTGGGGATGGACCTGCCAGAACTGATAGAGATGGTTAAGGACCACCAGGAGGACTAAAAAGTTTATTGCTTTATTCAAAAGCCTGGCAGGGGTTCCTTCCGGGCTTTTTTTATCATATTTGTCGCTTTTGACTATGTTCAGGTGTGCGATGTTTTTTCCGTTATTAATATTATCCTGCCTGGTCGGGGTACTGCATTCCTGCGGCGACCCTTCAGAGACACTGCGGATCATCCATGCGGGCAGCCTCTCGGTACCGGTACGCGAAGCAGCCGACTCATTCGAGGCCCGCAACCCGGGAGCGAGAGTCCTGACCGAGGCCTGGGGCAGCAAGGCGGGAGCGAGGAGGATAAGCGACCTGGATGTGCCGTGTGATGTATTTATATCGGCCGATTACAGGGTGATTGACATATTACTGGTGCCTGACCATGCTTCCTGGAACATCCCCTTTGCGGGTAACGAGATGGCAATTGTATACAATCATGGGTCGCGCTACAGTGATGAGATTGATGCAGACAACTGGTACCGTGTGCTGCTGAGGGATGATGTTGTCTATGGCAGGTCGGATCCCGATTCGGACCCGTGCGGGGTGAGGTCGGTATTTGTTACCCGTCTTGCTGAGATATATTACGGTGAGCCGGGACTCTCTGAAAGGCTCCTTTCCCGCCACCGCAACATGATAAGGCCCAAGGAGACCGATCTGCTCGCATTGCTTGAGAAGAACGCACTCGACTATATATTCCTGTACCGTTCGGTGGCCGAGCAGCACCGACTACAGTTCGTGGTGCTTCCCGGCGAGCTGAACCTGAAGGATCCCGGACTGAATGACTGGTACGCCAGGGCGAGCGTTGAGGTCAGGGGAACCCGTCCGGGAGAGACGATGACGGAGACCGGTGAGGCGATGATTTACGGCATCACCATTCCGAATAAAACCCGGAATAGTTTAATGGCAGAGGAGTTTGTTAAATTTTTTCTTTCGGGGGAGGGACAGGCAATCATGGAGCGCAACGGCCAGAACAGTATTGTGCCGGCAGTATCTTCAACATACGGGATGGTGCCCGAAAGCCTCAGGCAGTTCGTGATGGCAGAGTGAACAGGAACGGGCAGGTTGGGGAGAAAGAGGAGTTTGGTGGTATTTGGCTGTTGTACTCTTTTGAAAAAGCATAAATTTCGGCCGGAAAACGTCCGGAAATTGTTATCATGTGCGAGCAATATGAAAGGGTTTGATACGATGAGACTGGTGTTTGTCCTGCTTGGGGGATTGGTGCTGCTTTTCATAATAGCGCCTCTTGCCGGGATGTTCATTGCCACCTCACCGGCAGAATTTTTTGAGACGGCTGCCGACAGGGAAGTGGCGCGAAGCATAGGGCTTACATTGTGGACCTCGATGCTGGCCACCATTATATTCGGGATTGCCGCCATACCGTTCGCCTGGGTTCTGGCCAGGAAGAATTTTCCTTTAAAGAAGCTGGTCTCCGCCATTATAGACGTTCCGGTTGTCATACCGCACTCGGCAGCAGGTATAGCAATACTGGGTTTCGTATCGAGAGATACCGTGGTAGGGAGACTGGGGGAGAGTGTGGGACTGAACTTCGTGGGAAGCGCACCCGGCATTATACTGGCGATGGCATTTGTAAGCATCCCGTTCCTGGTCAACGCGGCAAGGGACGGCTTTGCAGCGGTTCCCGAAAGGCTTGAAAAGGCCGCTCTGGTTCTGGGCGCCTCTCCGGCACGTGTCTTTTTCACGGTAAGCCTGCCTCTTGCATGGAGGTCAATAGTATCGGGAATGATAATGATGTGGGCCCGGGGCATGAGCGAGTTCGGTGCCGTAGTGATAGTTGCGTACCATCCGATGATCACCCCGGTGCTTATCTATGAACGCTTCGGGGCATTCGGACTTGCATATGCACGGCCCGTAGCGGTTGTGTTCATCTGCGTCTGCCTGGCCTTTTTTGTGCTGCTGCGCATGCTTTCATCAAAATATGACAATGCTGAAAGTTGAAAACATATCAGTCAGGCTCGGCAAATTTGAGCTGAGGGATGTCAGCTTTGAAGCTGACCCGGGCGGGTACTTCGTACTCCTTGGTATGTCGGGTGCCGGGAAGAGTGTAGTGCTGCAGGTTGTGGGGGGACTGATACGGCCTGACGGTGGACGCGTGATCCTGGGCGGCAGGGATATAACACACCAAAAGATACAGAAGCGGGGAGTGGGACTGGTCTTCCAGGATTCGACCCTTTTTCCTCATATGAGTGTTTACGGCAATATTGCATACCCGCTGGTATCGGCGGGGATGGTAAGCAAGGAGGTGCTCCGGCGGGTAGGTCAGCTTGCGGAGATAACGAGGGTGGGTCACCTGCTGAAACGTTCACCCCGCAACCTTAGCGGGGGCGAACAGCAAAGGGTTGCCCTGGCACGTGCCCTTGCTCCGGAGCCTGAGCTTCTGCTGCTCGATGAGCCGCTCTCTTCGCTTGACGTTCAGCTACGGTCCGACCTCAGGGCTTTGCTGAGAGAGATAAACGGCAGTGGACAGACTATCATTCATGTAACACATGATTACGAGGAGGCTGCAATGCTGGCCGGTCGGATAGGCGTGATTGAGAACGGCACGGTGGTGCAGACCGGCACTCCGGCTGAGGTGTTTTTGAATCCAGGTTCCGAATTTGTTGCCCGGTTTGTAGGTATCAGGAATATTTTTTGCGGTGCCCTCGGCGGTGATACAGGAACACTGAGAAACTTCATTGCAGGAGGCATCAGGTTTACCCTGCTGAGCGATGAGCCTGCTGGTGAAGGCTTTGTTGTGGTAAGGGCTGAAGATATTGTTATTTCGGTCTCAAAACCATCCACTTCGGCCGTGAATAATTTTTTGGGAATGGTTAAGTCCGTTCAGCCCGCGCGTATCGGGACCGAGGTGATGGTTGATATAGGCATGGAGCTGGGTGCGCTGGTGTCGGAAGAGTCGGTGGCATCTCTGAGGCTCGTACCGGAAAAAAAGGTGTGGGTCAGCCTGAAGGCATCAGCAATTAAATACATAAGAAGATGAGGGTGTTGAAGAACATGCTTATAGCAGGCGGTACAGGACGCAATGCCGGGAAAACAGAGTATCTGTGCCGCATCATCAGGAGGCTGTCGTGCGATAAGGAGATCATTACCCTGAAAATATCCGGAATAAAACCCGGTAATGACCAGTATCACGGCCGGCATGCCCCTCCGCCCGAAAAATTCCGGCTACTCGAGGAGACCTGCCGTGACGGGGTGAAGGACAGCTCTAAGATGCTGTTGGCCGGAGCTTTCCGGGCTTTTTATCTTCGGACAAAGGATGAGTTCCTGGAAGAGGGGCTGGACCACTTTTTCAGGGTTGTCGACCGGCATGCTGTTATTATAGCCGAATCTGCAAGGCTGAGAAAGATAGTCCGCCCCGGCCTGTTCATATTGGTCAGGAGAGAGGGTGATGAGAACACGAAGAAGAGCGTTGCAGATCTTATCCACCTGGCAGATGTTACAGTCAGTTCAGACGGCGCCTCCTTTGACCCGCCGCCTGAAAGGATCGCACTGGATAAAAGGGGTTGGCATACTGACGGTGCTTGAGCTCCGGCCGGAACAGCAAGGTAAGGTGCGGATAATTGCTTATTTTTGTGTGATGTTAACCTGTGAAAATATAATATCTATGATGTCGTTCGACGAAGCCCTCAGGGTGGTTGAAGGTGCTGCCGACAAACTGCAGGATGAAATGGTCCATCTCAGCGAAGCTGCAGGCAGGGTGCTTGCAGAGGATGTCATATCAGATACCGATATGCCGCCGTTTAACAAATCGGCAATGGACGGTTTTGCCTGCAGGCGTGCAGACCTCGGGGGCAGGCTCAGGGTTACCGGAACAATAAAGGCAGGTGATATACCTCAGGAGCGGATCGGACCGGGTCAGTGTGCGCGGATAATGACAGGTGCACGTGTGCCTGAGGGAGCGGACTGTGTTATAATGGTTGAGCATACCGGGAATGACGGAGAAGACCATATTAGGTTTACAGGGGTCAAAACAGCCGTGAACATTGCATTCAAAGGTGAGGATCTGAGGGAGGGCAGCGCTGCCCTTGAGAAAGGGATTCTTCTAAGGCCGCAGCATATAGCAATTCTTGCTTCGGCAGGCTGTGCCCGCCCCGTTGTATACAGGCAACCCCGCGTCGCGGTGCTGACAACGGGCGACGAGATCGTTGAACCGGATATTAAACCGGAGGGCACCTCTATACGCAACAGCAACGGGAGCCAGTTGATGGCCCAGGTGGCTGCCGCAGGCTGTGTTGGCGATTACAGGGGCATTGCAGGCGACAGCATTGCCGAAACAATGGGAGCCGTTACAGCTGCTGTGGAGGAAAATGATGTTCTGCTTATTACCGGCGGGGTGTCGATGGGCGATTTTGACTTTGTCCCCCATGTGCTCAAAGAAGCCGGATTTACGCTGTTTTTTGAAAAGGTGGCGGTAAAACCGGGTCGTCCGACAGTATTCGGGCGCAGGGACAATGTTTTTGTTTTCGGACTGCCGGGCAACCCCGTTTCATCATTCACCATATTTGAGCTTTTGGTTAAGCCCCTGCTTTACCGGATGAGCGGTCATGATTACCGTTCGCCGGCATTGCGGTTTCCAATAGCAGTTGACTACAGCAGGAAGAAGGCTGACAGGGTGGCGTGGTCGCCGGTTATTGTAACTGAAAGGGGCGGAGTGGTGCCCGTGGAATATCACGGTTCGGCCCATATACATGCCCTGACTGATGCATGGGGACTGATGGCAATGCCGGCAGGTGTCTTTTCATACAAAAAAGGAGATTTGGTTGATGTTAGACAGATTTAACAGGAGGATTAACTATCTGCGTGTTTCGGTAACCGACAGGTGCAACCTGCGGTGCCGGTATTGCATGCCCTGCGGTGATTTTGTGATGCTCAGGCATGAAGATATATTGAGGTTCCGGGAGATAGTTGAGGTAGTGCGCGAAGGAGTTGCCATGGGAATTGACAGGGTGCGGATAACCGGCGGAGAGCCACTGGTAAGGAGGGATATAGTTAAGCTCACCGGTATGATCGCTTCCGTAAGGGGTGTAAATGATCTTGCAATGACCACCAACGGGGTCTTGCTGGAAAAATTTGCCCGCCCCCTTCGCGAGGCAGGACTGATGAGGGTGAATGTAAGCCTTGACACAATGGACAGGTCAAGATTCAGTGAACTGACCTCGGGCGGTAATATTGACGATGTGATAAGGGGTATTGATGCGGCTCTGTCGGCCGGGCTTACCCCGGTTAAGATAAACTGTGTGGTTGCCGGCTCGTCCGGTTCATCCGGTTCGTCCGGTTCGTCCGGCGCCGGGGATGTAAAGGAGTTTGCTGATAACAGGGGTCTTCAGGTCAGATTCATACGCCAGATGGACCTCGACGGTGGTGAGTTTTCAATCGTCGAAGGAGGAGAAGGAGGCGACTGCCCCCGGTGCAACCGGCTGAGGCTGACTGCCAGCGGGAAAGTCAAGCCATGCCTTTTCAGCGATATAGCCTTTGATGTGCGTACCCTCGGGGCAAGGAATGCCCTGCTTGCAGCGGTGACATACAAACCTGAGCATGGAACCGCATGCAGTAAAGATCATTTTTATAATATCGGAGGATGACCAAAATGGATAGGAAACTGACCCATACCGACAACAAGGGCAAGGCCACGATGGTTGATGTCGGCCATAAACCCGAACAACTGCGAATTGCAACGGCACAGGGGTATATAAGGATGCAGCCCCCGACAGTTGAGCTTGTACGCCGGAACAGTATAAAAAAGGGTGATGTTCTGAAGGTTTCGGAAATTGCCGGAATTCAGGCGGCCAAACAGACATCTGCCCTTATCCCACTGTGTCATAACCTGGAATTGTCGCAGGTAAATGTTACAGCTACAATAATGGATGACGGCATTGAGGTAAAGACAGAATGCAGGTGTACGGGCAGAACCGGTGTTGAAATGGAGGCGCTGACCGCTGCCGGTGTTGCCTTGCTTACCATATACGACATGTGCAAATCGGCCGACAAAACAATGGTGATAGAGGGAATATCGCTGACCGGAAAATCAAAAAAGGAGATTCAGTAATGGTAAAATCATTTACCCCGTCATCAACGCTCATGGTTCTGTTACCGGTCATCCTTATATGGGTGTTGTGCGGTTGTGGCAGCCGGAAGACATATGATTTCAGCAGGACACCATCTTTTTCAGGCGATAATGTAAACGCTGTAATAGAGATACCCGCAGGAACAAACCGGATTATAACCTGGGACCCCGAACAGCGTGAATTCCTTACCGGGCAGCAGGAGATTACCGGCAGGGAGATGGTTGATTTTCTGCCTTTTCCTGCCAACTATGGCTTTGTACCCGGAACATTTACCGATCCGGTTCTGGGTGGAGACGGCCGGCCGGTAGCAATAATGGTAATTTGTGAGTCACTTCCTACGGGCACACTGACAGAGGTTGTGCCTGTCCTGGTACTCTATTTCGACGAAGAACAGGGTCCGCGCAACCGGCTGACTGATCCGGTTGTTTTAGCCGTACCGGCAAGCAAAAGGCAGCGCGTCATACAGGCGGTTACATACGAGGAACTGTTTGATAATTATCCCGGTATTGTAGATATCATTGTCAGTTGGTTCAGCTCTTGCAAAGGGGAGGGGGTCAGGCAGTTACGTGCAATGGGTGACGGCGATGTTGCATTGAATGAGATTAAAAAGTGGGAAGTAAGGAGGTTCTGAACTTATACATATCATGGAGAGAAAAGCACTTACAGTAGTTTCTGTGAATATATCAGAAGCCAAGGGCACTGTTAAGAAACCTGTCCCTTTTATCCGGCTGGTTGACAAAGGAGTAGACGGTGATGCTCATGCAGGATCATGGCACAGGCAGGTGAGCCTGCTGGGAGAGGAGAGTGTAAAGAGGTTTGGAAAGGAGCTGGGCAGGTTGCCCGGGCCGGGCGAGTTTGCAGAAAACATTACCACCAGAGGTCTGGAGCTTAAAGACACATTGCCCTTCGACAGGTTCGTATCAGAAAATGCCGGGCTGGAGATAACCCAGATCGGTAAGAAATGCCACGGTACGGGTTGCGCCATTTATAACGAGACCGGCAATTGTGTGATGCCAAAGGAGGGGGTGTTCGCCAGGGTTATCAGGGGAGGAAGGCTGAAGGCTGGCGATCGTATGGAATATGTGCCCCGGCTATACCGTTTCCTGGTGATCACCCTGAGCGACAGGGCCAGCAGCGGCGAATATGAAGACAGGAGCGGTCCCGCCATAAACAGGTTTCTGGAGGAGCATTTTGGGCCGCTTAAAAGAGGAATACAGACTGATAATGTTATCATGCCCGATGATGAGGTGCAGCTGCGCGACCTGCTTGAGAAGTCCTGCACGGGGCAGTATGACTTTATAATTACCACAGGCGGCACTGGTGTCGGCGTGCGGGATGTCTGTCCGGATGTCGTCAGGCCGATGCTTGACAAGGAGATACCTGGTATTATGGAGATGATCAGGGTGAAATACGGCGCCGGTAAGCCCAATGCGCTTCTCAGCAGGGGGGTAGCCGGACTTATGGGGTCTGCCTTTGTCTACACCCTTCCCGGAAGCGTTAAGGCAGTAAACGAGTACATGACAGAGATAGTGAAGACGATGGACCACCTCCTCTTTATGTACCACGGAATAGATGCACACTAGGGGTGCGGATCCTGACCTGGTTATAGTGACCGAATAATTTTTACCGCGTCTAAATAATGGGGGTTCGATTGTAAAATTATTTTACAAAATGATTTTTTTAATATATTTGCAGTCCCCAAAAGGTACCATAGCTCAGTTGGTAGAGCAACGGACTGAAAATCCGTGTGTCCCTGGTTCGATTCCAGGTGGTACCACTTCAAGAGGCAGCCCGAAGGCTGCCTTTGTTCACTTCCCCAATAAATTGTTGAGGTAGATGGCTGTTTCTACCAGTGCCTGTTCGTCATTCCATATCCTCCGGCTCCTGCGCAGAAGTTGCCGAAGTTCATTTCTCTTTTCCGGAAATGCCCTGTAAAGAGATCTCCTGTTTATCTTGTCAAGCCTTATCGCAGTGTTTCCCGGAAGCAAAAAGTAATAAACAGGATCTGGCTCAATTTCGGCGAAGATATATCTTGAGCGCCCCCTTCTCTCGTAGACGTCCCTGATCTTAACTATTCTCCTGTGGGCATAGAGGCAAACAGTATCGCTGAACAGCTCCTCAACGAACAGGTCTCCCATGCCCGGCAATCCAAGTGCTGCCCGTTCAATCTTCCTGAATTGCAGTTTTTCCCCGGTCCCGGGAATGGTAAGTGTGAATTTTATCAGCTGGCTGCGGTCAAGTATTATGTGCTGCATGTTTCTTTCATGGAGCCAGAGAACATCATCCCGGTAACCGTCGTACTTCAGTTTTATGTTGCTAACAATGCTGCCGTTGCTGAGTATTAATTCACCATCCAGCCACTCATCAATTAAATACGGGTTTCCCCTGAACATTCCCCCGGGACGCATTATCTCTCCCGGGAGAGGCACAGCGGGATCCTGGCCCGATACCAATACGGCAAAAAACAAAAGTGCGATTACCGGGGCTGTTATTTTAATGTATGACATCAGTGAAACAATTTATTCTACAACTATTCTTAAATATTCGCTAAAAGAATTTCCGGAACTGGTAACTCCTTCAACTTTAACTATATAGGTTCCGGCAAGATCTCCTGAGTAAAATCTTATCTCCTTTTTTTCCTCCCTGGATCTGAATATGATTTCAGGTTTCCAGTAGAGCGTTTGCCTGAAATCAGGATCATTCATTTTACGGTCTTCCTCATAGGCCGGGGGCATGAGAGTTGACCGGGGTATCACTTCAGGAATATCTGCAATTACATAGGGGCCTGAGGCAGTGACATCACGGTATGCCTCATTGGTGCTTTTTATGGAGATGATCCCCGAAAATTCTGCATCTCCGTATCTCCAGGGATAGTTGTGCACCTCGATGACCCCTATATCTTCCGACCCAAGGTGGACAATTTCCTCGGGCCTCATGATGTGAACCCCATCCAGAAATATGGCCGGGGCATCGTCAAAATAGGTTCCGGTCCGGGAATTTACCAGTCGTGACACAAGTCTGCCCCCTCTCTCGCGTATCTGCCACTGGGGCACCAGCTCCCGGGCGATCTCCATCAGATTGTCAAGCGGAATGAAGTTCTCAGGGAACACCCTGTTGGCCGGCCTTGAGTACAGCAGAGGCCTGCGAAACTGCCATGGATCCGGGCCGGGCTTTTCATGGTGGAATGATATGCCGAACAGTTTGTTGATCGTCGCGATATCCTGGCTCTTTTTTATTGTTTCCGTTGACGGAGGAGTTCCGATATCCCTTCCGGGGATGTAAAGAGGGACGGCATCAAACATATCATTCAGTGTAATGGAGCTTATGCCTGACATTTCAGGGTTTTGGGGGCTTATATGCACCTGGTTTGTCTCATGGTAGTCATTCAGCAGAAAGCTGAATGTTCCGTTCGAACATGTTGTTGTGTGGTAGAGGTTGATCACCTCTCCTGCCATAGTTAGAAACAGTCCTAAACCGGGCATTGGGGCTCCGGTTTCATTCGACCTTGCCACGCCACTTATTTGCAGCCCCCCCCGTATTGTGTTTTGCTGGTGGCGGGTAGAGCTGTTTTCTCTCCATTCCGGTCTGTCAGGTTCACCTGCAAAAATACCATCGAGGCACCAAAGGAGGGTTTCCTCTCTCGCTGCACTCAGGGCTGCCCATACCGGGTACTCAATGTGAGACTCCGTCTCAAGGCTGATTATTACCGGCTCCCTTGTTCCGTAACGTTTTCTGTCGCTGCTGATCCTTATATTGGGTTCTTCAGAGGTATATTCAGTATCGTGACTTCTTCTTTCATTCCCCTGTAAATAACCGAAGGGTTTTATGAACTCATCCAGGTCACTGTCAAAGCGGTTTGCAACCATCACCTCTTTTCCTGCCGGTATGGGGCTGACTCCGGCTGATGCCGTGCCTTCAAAACAGGAAATCCGGTAGATGCCGGTTGACAGGGTGTCATCCAGGTAGATCCCTCCCCAGGCATATCCCCTGTCTATCGCTGCTATGCCTTTTTTAACGGTATTGCCTCCGGAGCACCTGAGTGTTATAAAGGCCAGCCTGCCGGTCTCGCCCGGCGTTACGGGACCCGGAAGTTTTGCTGAAAAGTACAGGTATTCACCGGCAATGTATATGTCCCTGTCAGTATACAAAACCGGGACAGGAATGTGTGAAGGGATCTCCTTCGAATTTTCGCTGCCGCACGGAGAGATCAGCGGAGATGGAGGTGCATCTGCTCTTCCTTCGGCAAGTATTACAAAGGGTAAAAAGAGAATACAGAAAATCGTTTTTATCACCATTTTTGCAAGGTTTATCGGTCAACCCAGAAACCGGGAGGGTCAATGAAAGTCTTCCCGAAATCGGGTATATGATGCAGATCCTCTGTCTCCTTCAAAGGGTAGAAATCCTCCCATGGTGTTTCGACAACCACGAAGGTCCTCTTTGTGACCCGGGATACTTCAAATAGACCCAGGGCCAGCCTTCCGGGATCAGAATCGCAATATATATTGGAAGGAAGCTGCTTTGCCATCGGGTCAAAAAGCCTGCCCTCCGAATGGATCTGTTCGTGCGCCGAACTGTAAAAATTCCAGGATTCTTCATTTAGGGAAAAAAGGCTCAGAAGCAGTATTCTCCTGTGCGGGTTAAAATCATCTTCCCTGTCGATATAAAGATCCTGTTCCCTTAACGACATGAAGGTAACTTCATGGTTCCTTACCGTGGCAGACACCTTTTCGTAGGCCTCCATGTTAATGTTAATGTTGTCGGGCATGTACAGCTTTTTCCAGTGAAAATTCTGATGATTGGCAAAGGTCTGGGTATATAGCAGAAGGTACTGGGGAACAAGCCTGAACAGCGGCCTGTTTTTGCCGCTGCCACGGATGTTGGCGACTATTTCGAGACCGTGGACCCTTTCGTTGAAATATGTCCCCTGGGTTGACAGCATAAGCCTTTCCCTGTATGTATTCATTGCGATCAGGGTATCCAGGTTAACAGGTCCCGGTAGTTGCTGGGGAGAAGAGAGGTACACATGACCATTGGAAGTGATTATATGAAGGCTGTAACTCCTCCCTTCAACGGCCCTCAGCGTGCTGTCTGAATAGTAATGCCCCGGCGACTCTTCGTTAAATATGAACTGATTGCCGGCATCATCAGCAACGATCACAGAAGCTCCCCTGATATAATCAGGGATGCCTTCGTTTACTGGCGAATGAGGGTTGTCCGGATCACTTGTCTCGATCATCTGAATGCCGGTTAGCCTGATGAGATGTGGACCGGGACGGTCTGACAAAAGCCCGTCCACAACTATCACATCTTCAGCGATGTTTGGCTCATGCCTGTATATCTCGCGGCAGGACGGCAGGACCGACTGCAGGAGTATAACGGCAATTGAGGTTATATATATAATATGTCTCTTCATCAGAAGGTGAAATTATAGGTGAGGGTTGGCAGCGGCCGCCCGATTATATAAAGCTTGTACAGGCTGAACAGGCTTGACCTTGTTCCTGCAGTCCTGTCATTTTTTTCATAAAAGACCGAATAGGCATTCTTCCTGCCGTAAACGTTGATAACAGAAAATGTCCAGTGTCCCTTGCCCCGCCTGTCGGTCCTCAGGTTCTCCAGCAGGGTCAGCGACAGGTCAAGCCTGTGGTAGTCCGGCAGCCTGTAGGCGTTGCGGTCTGAATAGCGCACCAGCATGGTGTTTCCATGATAGAAATATAGCTCGGGCAGGGTGACCGGCCTTCCCGAGCTGTAGGCAAAGGTGCCGCCCAGGATCCACCTCCTGGTTATATTGTAATTAAGATTTGCAGAGAAGTCGTGTGGCTTGTCATAGTTTGAAGGAAAATACTCGTTGCGGTTTATTTTGTTTTCAGGGTGCTCTTCACCCGACCTTCTGATCGAGGCTGAAAGTGTGTAACTGGCCCATCCTGTCAGTCTCCCGCTGTTCTTTCTTGCATAGACTTCGATACCGTAATTGTGCCCTTTTGCATTTATCAGGTCGGCCTCGGGTCTTTCGTTCAGTATGATCTGCGCACCTTCTTTGTACTCAGTTACATTGTAAAGCCTTTTATAGTACAGCTCGACGGAGGTCTCAACACTGTTGTTGCTGAAATTCCTGAAGTATCCTACCGCATAATGGTCGCTTTTAAGGGGTTTGAGATGTGTGTCACTTAAACTCCAGGTATCGGAGGGTATAATTACCGATGTATTCGAAATCAGGTTTATATACTGGTGAATTCTGTTGTAGCTTGCCTTAACCGAGCTTTCCCCGTCAAGAATATATCGGATACCCAGCCTCGGTTCAGGGCCGCCGTAACTTTTTACGATCTCGTTGGCGCCAAAATGCAATGTGTCGGTTATTGAAGCTGCACTCCGGGGCATCCCCTGTTCATAAATGTAGACTGTTGCCTCACCCAGCCTGAAGTAACGGGAGTACCTCAGACCGGCTTCAATGCTGACTGATGGTGTAAGTGCGAAATTATCGCTCACGTAAGCTGCCAGTTCGACAGCCTGCCCGCTATCAATTGCCACGGGTATGATATCCGACCCGGGACCGTACGGGGTGAGGTTGCCGGGATCGGTATCATAATGGATTGCATTGAAACCGAATTCTATGTTGTGGTCGGGATCGGGAAAGTACATGAAATTGCTTTTAAGACTCCGGTAATTGATAGCCGAATTCAGGCGGTAAGCCGCCGATGGCCTCAGCTCATCGCTTTCAATAACCTCGTAGTTGTAGTTGCTGAAACCTGCATTGATGCTGAAGGAAAATTTCTCCCCGGCAATCGAGTTAAGCCTTACCGACCCGAGTGTATTGCCGTAGGCATGATCACTGTTACCTGCGAATGCGAAACGGTCGGCGCTGTTGTACCCGAAAATTGTGATTGTATTCTTCGGATTGATTGAAAAGGTCAGTGTGCCGGTAAGATCGTAAAACCCTGCTGAACTGTTCATGAGGTCCTCGTCGGGTATTCTGCCCAGGAGCCAGTCTGACCAGGAGGTGCGTGCTCCTGCAGAAAAGATGATCTTTTCAGAGAATACGGGGGTTTTAAGATGGGCCCTGCTGTTCAGCAGTCCGATTCCACCGGTAAGGCTGGTGCTGGTAACCTCTTCCGGCCTGATCCTTATATCCATGACTGATGCAGCCCTTTCTCCGTACCTGGCAGGGATACCTGCCTTGGTCATTGTCACACCGGTTACCATATCGGGGTTCACTACCGATGTAAGTCCGAAGAGATGGGAGGAATTGAACAGGGGAACCTCTTCCAGCAGTACCAGGTTCTGGTCGGCACTTCCCCCGCGTACATGAAACCCGGTGCCGAATTCACCTACGGTTGATATACCGGGCAGCAGGCTCATACTCCTGATAATGTCCTGCTCTCCCATGCTTCCCGGCAGCTCCCTCAGCATTCTTGAGTCCAGGCTTATCATGCTCATCCTGGTGCGTGTGATATTTGCCTCTGCCCTCTGTGCCATTATTGTAACCTCATCAAGTTGCAAGGTCTCCTCAAATAATTCGAAATCAAATTCTCCCGGACTGTAAAGGTAGATCCTGCGACCGGATGTCTCATAACCTACAAAGCTGATACTGACCCGGTGTTCACCGGGAGGGAGGTTCAGGGAGAAGTGTCCGTCCGGTCCTGCCGGCACTCCCGTTCCTGTTCTTTGACTGTATATGACAGCTCCGGCAAGAGATTCGCCGGTCTGTCCGTCAGATATGGTACCAGACAGGGTTACAATTGGATAGCGCCCGTATTCGAGAGGATCACCAATCGCCACGGTGGTTTCATCGGGGGTGCTGTAACGCGATGCCGGGTCACTGCCTGGTGCAAGAACATAGTAGTTGTCAATCCGGTAAACTGAGAGGTTGTTGCTCCGGGAAAGAAGTGATATTGCTCTCTCGAGCGGCATGTCAAGGATTTCTGGTCCGGCTGCACTTTCCTGCAGCCATTCCTGCCTGTAAAATATCCTGGTTGAGTGTTTTTTTTCAAGCAGGATTATTAACTCATCCAGCCGGAGAGGTTCCTGCCTCAGGGTCTGTCCGGCACCCTGTTCTGCGAATAATGGAACTAACAGCAGCAACAGGGTCGCCAGATTAAAGGGGACTCTCATTAACTTCAGTGCTAAGTTAACCAGGGCGGGATTTGCAAATCTAATAAAAATACTGACTTAAACCCCAGCTGCGGATATAAAAGTAACTTGTTTCTGACCCGGGATCATCATAGGTGTAAATATCTTTTCCGGAGAACCGTGCCATAAAATTTATCATTGCAAAATCACCAATGCACATGGTGCTGTGCATGAACAGAGCCACCAGGGATGTCCATTGCATGAACTGCTGGCCGGTTATGATAATTGCAATAAAGAAGAGGTTGATAACAGTAAAGGGTAGAAATGCCACAACCATAAAATCATTCCTTCCGGCTACAAAACCCGGTGCACTGGCATAAAACAGCATCTGCCGGAGATCCATTCCATACCTGATCTTTCTTGCACCTGCTATCCGGTATGCCAGTCCGTGCAGCCCCTCATGAAAAGGGATGACCAGCAGTATGCCAGCTGCTGTGCCGGCGAACAGGCCCGTAAGATGAACCCGCCAGGGCATCAGCTCATAAAATACATTGGCTGCCGTAACAGCAGTTATAAGCAGCAGAAGGACAGAATTGAAGATGTAGAACGTGACAATCGGCCACCTGAGCTTTTTCAGTTCTCCGGTGACAAATTCCACAATTTCGTCATGTTTGAGCGATTTTACAAGACAATAGGTTTTGTCGTCCTGGAGCTGTTCAATTCCTGGTTTTTTATTCTCCGGCATAACACGCATTGATCTGCAGTTCCTTTAAGGTCTGAATGAAAACGGGATCAAAAGTAATTAAACCTTTTCAACGATCAAAAAATAGTGATCAGATTGGGATAACAGCGCCTGACCGTTCGCGTCCCGGGATCACTGCTATATTATGTCAGTCCGGTCATTCGTTGCCGGAGCATTGCTGTCATGGCCCATGCCGCAGGGCCGTAAAATTATTTTGTCTGCGGTTTTTTACCTGAATTAAAAAGAATAATTTTGCAGGATATTTTTTAACGAGAGCAAATAATAAATTATGGAAAACAAAAGAACAATACTGATTATACTTGACGGATGGGGTATCGGCGACAAGTCGCGATCTGACCTGATATATAACTCCGACACTCCTGTAATGGACCGCCTTTCCGCAAAGTACCCTTTTTCAAGCCTGCATGCATCAGGCGAGAATGTTGGTCTGCCTGAAGGCCAGATGGGTAACTCAGAAGTCGGGCATCTCAATATCGGAGCAGGCAGGAAAGTATACCAGGACCTGGTCAAGATAAACCTTGCAATTGAGGATAACAGCATATCTGATAATCCGGTGCTCAAAGAGGCTATGACATATGCAAAGGATAATGACAAGGCAGTACATTTTCTGGGACTGGTAAGTGATGGGGGAGTGCATTCATCCGACAGGCACCTGTACAAGCTTTGTGATATTACCGGTGAATACGGGCTTGACAAGGTCTATATACATGCCTTTACCGACGGTCGCGATACGGATCCGCAGAGCGGATGCGGGTTCGTGAAAAACCTTCAGGATCACCTGGGAAAATCAAACGGCAGGATAGCCTCGTTGGTAGGCAGGTATTATGCGATGGACAGGGACAAGAGATGGGAGAGGGTCAGGGAGGCCTATGACCTGCTTGTTCACGGTAAAGGTAAAGAATCGACTGATATCCTGAGGTCCATCAGGGAGTCCTATGACGAAAACGTAACAGATGAGTTCATCAAACCGATAGTTATGGTAGATGAGTCAGGCGATCCCTTAGGCAGTATCAGGCCTGATGATGTTGTAATATGCTTTAATTTCCGCACCGACAGGCTCAGGGAAATGACAATGGCGCTTACGCAGAAGGACTTTCCCGATCACAATATGAAGACCATGCCACTTCACTATGTTACAATGACCAGGTATGATGATACCTTCAAGGGTGTGAAGATAATGTTTGACAAGGAAAACCTTACCAATACCATGGGTGAGATAGTTTCGGCGGCTGGTCTGAAGCAATTGCGGATAGCTGAAACCGAAAAATACGGCCACGTTACCTTCTTCTTCTCCGGCGGGCGTGAAGAGGAGTTTGAGAATGAGGAGAGAATACTTATCCCTTCGCCAAAAGTAGCCACCTATGATCTCAAACCTGAGATGAGCGCCCCTGAGGTTACTGATGCTGTTGTTGACGGGCTTAACAAAAAGAAGTTTGATTTTATCTGTCTCAATTTTGCAAACTGCGATATGGTCGGTCATTCGGGCGTCTATGAGTCTATCCGCAAGGCGGTCGAAACAGTAGACCGTTGTGTCGGCAGTGTGGTAAAGGCTGCCGCTGATAACGGCTACGAATGTATGATCATAGCCGACCACGGAAATGCCGACTATGCTCTTAACCATGACGGATCGGTCAACACGGCCCATTCTCTGAACCCGGTGCCCTGCATTGTTGTATCTGACAGGTTCAAATCGGTTGAAGACGGGATACTTGCAGACGTCGCTCCCACCCTGCTGTATATGATGGGTTTGACTGCATCCGGGGAGATGACCGGAAAGATTCTTGTGAAATGACCGGCATGCTGCAGATAGGTGATAAGGTACTGGCACTCTCATTGCTTGAAGAAAAATTTGTATGTGATCTTGAAAAATGCCGGGGAGCATGTTGTGTGCAGGGAGATGCCGGAGCTCCCCTGCTGGAGGAGGAGTTGCCCCTTCTTGACGGTATTTTCCCGGTGCTTAAACCCTATTTGCGGTCTGAATCAGCGGCTGCTATAGAATCTGAAGGGACCTATGTGACTGACGAGAGTGACGGTGAGAAGGTAACGCCTCTTCTTGGCGGGAAAGAGTGTGTTTATGCTGTTTTCGATAACGGGATTGCCAGGTGTGCGATTGAGAAGGCCTGGTCGGAGGGTGCTGTTCCCTTCCGCAAACCCGTATCATGCCATCTATATCCTTTAAGGGTTAAGGAGTATGAGAGTTTTACCGCTGTTAACCACGACCGATGGCCGGTTTGTAAGCCTGCGATCGCCAATGGTAAAATACTTGGAGTCCCGGTTTTTGTTTTTTGCAAAGAAGGTCTTTTACGCAGGTTCGGGTCGGGTTTTTACCGTGAACTTGAAATAGCCGCTGCCACTTTTGCCGGAGAAGGCGAATGATGGTTTTATGGTCGGCTTTTTAAGGTGGTTTGGTTATCTTTGACCTAAACTCATATAAATACCATGGAAAATATTAATGATTTTATTGAAAAGAACAGGGACCGGTTTCTTGAGGAGCTGTTCGGGCTGATCAGGATCCCCTCGGTGAGCTCAAAAAGTGAGAATAAACCTGACATGCAACGTGCGACCGAATATATCAAAAACTCGCTGCTGGAGGCCGGAGCCGATGTAGCCGAGGTAATTTCTACGGACGGACACCCGGTTGTCTATGCAGAAAAGATCATAGACCCTTCACTGCCTGTGGTCATGGTCTACGGGCACTATGATGTCCAGCCGGCAGAACCTCTCGATCTCTGGAAATCTCCTCCATTCGAACCGGAGATACGTGACGGCAGGATATGGGGAAGAGGTGCAGATGATGACAAGGGCCAGTTGTTCATGCATGTAAAGGCATTTGAATACATGGTGAGCAACGGGATATTGCCCAGCAACGTGAAATTCATGATCGAAGGCGAGGAGGAGATCGGTTCTCCAAGCCTGGGCAAATTTTGTGAAGCGAATGCCGGGAAACTGAAGTCCGATGTCATCCTTGTATCCGATACAAGCATGATCGGACGGGAAGTGCCTTCAATTACCACCGGGTTGAGGGGGTTGAGTTATATGGAAGTAGAAGTAACAGGCCCGAACCGTGATCTTCATTCCGGTCTTTATGGCGGAGCTGTCGTAAATCCGGTAAATACCCTTGCCAAAATGATAGCCTCACTTACCGATGAGAATAACCGGATAACCATTCCCGGATTCTATGACGACGTTATTGAAGCCAGTGAAGAGGAGCGAAAGGGAATGGCAGAAGCTCCTTTCGATGAAGAGCAGTACAAAAAGGAGATCGATGTGGATGAGCTTGGCGGGGAAGCAGGTTACTCGACAATGGAACGTACCGGCACAAGGCCGTCACTTGATGTTAACGGTATCTGGGGAGGATATACGGGCGAAGGAGCAAAAACCATCCTGCCCTCAAAAGCATATGCAAAGATCTCAATGAGGCTTGTGCCCGACCAGGACTACCGAAAGGTTGATGAGATGTTCAAAGCCCACTTTGAGTCAGTTGCACCGCCGGGTGTAAGGGTAAATGCAAGGCTTCTGCATGGGGGACAGGGTTATGTTTCTCCTGTTGATCATCCGGCCTACCGGGCGGCAAGCCAGGCTTACGAAGATACCTTTGGGAAAAAGCCGATTCCTTTTAGAAGCGGTGGCAGCATACCTATAATCAGTCTTTTTGAGAAGGTTCTCGGGGTAAAGTCTATCCTGATGGGATTCGGACTTGAGAGCGATGCAATACACTCCCCCAACGAAAATTACCCCCTTTGGAATTTTTACAAAGGGATTGAGACCATTCCCCTGTTCTATAAATATTATATCCAGGAGGTAGTGAAATAGTTATAATAAGGCTATTGCAGGATTACAGCCGGTACCGGATCGAAGGTACCGGCTTTTTTTGGCCCTGCAAATTTAAGTTGTTGTTATTGACGTAAATTCTCGGGATGCCTGAAAAAAGCTAAAAAAAGTGCAATAGGATGCAGAAAAGAGGGGGGGAAGGACATAAAAAAGGCAATAAAAAAAGAAAAAAGAGAAAATAATAGGGGGGGTAAGGAAAAAATATTATATTTGACCCGAAAAGCAATTTTGAATATTAGTATAATTTAAAAAACAACCGCTAATGGGTACACTCCGTTTCAGTGCCGTGGAAAAAGCAAACTCCCGGTATCCGCAGGAAGTTAAGTTTCCTGCCGGCAAGACCTCAGAATATTTTGGTGTTAATGTCTTCAGCAAGAGGAAAATGCAGGAATATCTCTCGCAGGAGGCTTTTGCCAGTGTTATTGAAGCAATTGACAGGGGTACAAAGGTGGACCGGAAGGTCTCAAACCAGATTGCTTCCGGCATGAAAGCCTGGGCAGTTGACCGCGGTGCTACGCACTACACACACTGGTTCCATCCCCTGACTGGTGCCACTGCAGAGAAACACGATGCATTTTTTGAGCCTTCTTCAGATGTTTCTGTGATAGAGAATTTTGACGGCGGTAACCTTGTGCAGCAGGAGCCTGATGCATCCAGCCTTCCAAGCGGCGGAATGAGAAACACCTTTGAGGCCCGTGGTTATACGGCGTGGGACCCGTCCTCGCCCGCTTTTGTAATGGGCAGTACCTTTTGCATCCCTTCTGTTTACATTTCTTTCAAAGGGGATTCGCTTGACTATAAGACACCGTTGCTTAAATCAATAGAGGCGGTTGACCGGGCCGCTGTTGAACTGTGCAACTATTTTGACAAAAGTGTGTCAAAGGTTTATATCGGCCTTGGTTGTGAGCAGGAATATTTTCTTGTCGATGATGCCCTTTTTAATGCAAGGCCGGACCTCAAGCTTACTGACAGGACTCTTATGGGACACTCTTCTGCAAAGGACCAGCAGCTCGCTGACCATTATTTCGGTTACATACCGATGAGGGTGTCGGCGTTCATGCGTGAGTTTGAGATTGAGGCTTATAAACTCGGTATACCTGTCAAAACCCGTCATAATGAAGTTGCACCAAACCAGTACGAATGCGCCCCGGTCTTTGAGGAGGTAAATCTTGCGGTTGACCACAACCAGCTTCTTATGACAATAATGAAGCGTGTGGCAAAACGGCATAACTTCAAGGTGCTTTTCCATGAAAAGCCCTACAAGGATGTCAATGGGTCGGGCAAGCACTGTAACTGGTCGATTATTACCGACAGCGGCACAAATCTGTTCGCGCCGGGTAAGACTCCCAGGACCAATATGCTGTTTCTCACATTTTTCATTTCTGTAATCAAGGGGGTGTTCGAATATCAGGATCTGCTCAGGTCAAGTATAGTTTCCCTCGGTAATGAGCACAGACTTGGGGCAGCCGAGGCACCACCGGCAATAATGTCTGTTTTCCTCGGAAGCGAGATGAACAAGATACTGGATGAGCTTGAGGCAAGGGTATCCGGAAAGAAGATGAGCCCCGATGAAAAAACCGAGCTGAAACTCGATGTGGGAAAGATACCGGAGATAATGCCCGACAACACTGACCGCAACCGTACCTCGCCATTTGCATTTACGGGTAACCGGTTTGAGTTCAGGGCGGTAGGCGCATCAACAAATGTTGCATCCCCGATGATAGCTCTCAACACCATAGTTGCCAGCCAGCTTAAGGAGTTTAAAAATGAGGTTGATAAACTGATTGAAAAGGGTGTGAAAAAAGATGAGGCTGTCTTCCAGGTCATCAAGCAGTTCATTGTTTCATCAAAGAAGGTCAGGTTTGACGGGAATAACTACTCTGATGAATGGAAAAAAGAGGCTGAGAAGAGGGGCCTTTCCAATGTGAATGATGTTCTTGACGCTCTTTCTGCCATGGTTGCTGATAAATCAAAGGCACTTTTTTCAGAAATGAATGTTTTAACTCCCCGTGAGCTTGATGCGCGGCTTGAAATTGACATTGAGAAATACACCAAGAAACTGCAGATAGAGGCAAGAGTCCTCGGAGACCTGTCGATCAATCATATTCTTCCAACTGTTTACAAGTACCAGAATGTTCTGATAGAGAACGTAAAAGGTTTGAAGGAACTCTTTGCAGAGAAAGATTTTGAAAAACTCGCGGGCACCCAGCTTGCATCAATCCGGGAGATCTCAAGCCGTGCCGCTATGGTGAATATCAAGGTTAACAATATGATTGACGAACGAAGGAAGTCAAATGTTATCGATGATGTCGGGGAGAAAGCAAGGATGTATGCCGATAATGTTAAACCGTACCTCGATGAGATACGTTACCAGATAGATCACCTGGAAATGATAGTTGATGATGAGATATGGCCGCTGCCCAAATACAGGGAGCTGCTTTTCATCAGGTAAAGAGTGAAGGGTAGGTTGTATTTTCATAAGTGTGCAAACCGGGACAATATTTTGTGTCCCGGTTTTGTTATATAAACTGGTATTGAAACAAAGCGGGAAAGATAGTTTGATTCCATTAAACCCCCATGTTGGGATTAAAGAAAAATTTCTACTTTTACATGTTAACACAAAAAAGCTTCCTGGTATGAGATCATGTTTCATGCTGCTTGTCTTTGCCGGTCTTCTGATCTGTTTTGATATGTCAGGGCAGTCAAGGCGCCTGGACCGGGCTGAAAGTGCATATGCAGCGGGTGAGTATTATGAGGCAGTTGATTTGTACAGGAATGCATATTCAGCCATAAATGACCGGGATTTGCGAACCGAGATAGTATTCAAGATAGCCCGGTGCTACCTGAAACTTTCAGAGGCCCGGCTGGCAGAAAACTGGTTCAGAAGGGCAATAAACCGGAATTACGATAACCCGGAGGTACACTGGTACTATGCCGAGGCCCTGAAGATGAATGAGAAGTATGAGGAGGCCATTGAACAGTTCAGGATATTCAGTGAGCTGGTTCCGGGTGATCCCAGGGGGGAGGCCGGGATAAAATCGTCAGAACTGGCTATGTACTGGATTGAGAATCCATCTCCCTATGAAATTGATGAGGTAAATTTTTTCAATTCCAGGGAGAGTGATTATTCTCCTGCATTTGCAAGCGAAGATTACACTCTGGTATATTTCACATCGGCAAGAAAGGGCGAGGACGGTCACAGGCACGGAGCTACAGGTGAATATTTTGCCAACATTTATGAATCAAGGAAGGACCGGCAGGGTATCTGGAGCAGCCCGTCACCCGTTGAAGGTATCAATTCGGATTTTGATGAAGGCACTCCTTCATTCACAAGAGATTACCTGGAGATGTACTTCACCAGTTGCAAGGCTGTTCGCAGAAGGAACAATGGCTGCCAGATCTATCATGCTAGACGCAGTGGCGGTGGCTGGGTCAGGCCTGAAGTGCTGAACCTGGCCCCCGATACACTTGTTGCTGCTCATCCGGCCATATCACCGGACGGACTGACACTCTATTTTGTTTCGGATATGCCCGGAGGAATAGGAGGAAAGGATATCTGGAAAGTAACCCGGGATGGTGAAAATGCCCCCTGGGGCGATCCCCTGAACCTGGGGCCGGATATTAATACTGAAGGAGATGAAGTGTTTCCCTATGTCCACCATGACGGCTCACTCTATTTCTCGTCGAACGGACATCCCGGAATGGGTGGGCTGGATATTTTCAGGGCAGTCAGTAATGAAGAAGGAGGCTGGAGTGTTTACAACATGGGGTATCCCATTAACTCTCCTTCTGATGATTTTGGAATAGTGTTCGAAAGGAATACTGAGAGAGGATATTTCAGTTCAAACAGGGGCAGGCGCAGTGTTGACAATATCTTCTCATTTTATATGCCGCCGCTCAGTTTCAATGTGTCCGGTGTTGTAAGGGACATTGAATCCGGCGAGGAGATGCCGGGGGCAAGGGTTCAGATGGTTGGCAGTGACGGTTCCATACTGCGTGTAACCACCGGTGATAATGGAGAATTCAGGTTTATGCTCCGGCCGGGAGCCGATTATGTGTTTCTCGCATCTTATGAGGGGTATCTCACTGATAAAGCCGGGGTTTCGACACGGGGACTTGATCGCAGCGAGGATTTTTCTGTTGCAATTGATATCCAGTCGTTTGCCAGGCCAATTGAGCTTACCGATATTTTCTATGATTTTGCCAGGTGGGACCTCCGTCCTGAATCGATGGTTGCCCTGGACAGGCTGGTCGAAATCCTCAACGACAATCCCCACATTACTATTGAACTTGCATCACATACCGATTCGAGGGGCGGCGCCGATTTCAACATAAATCTCTCGCAAAGGCGCGCACAGTCGGTAGTAGATTACCTTATCGAAAACGGGATAGAAGCAGACAGGCTGGTGGCTGCAGGATACGGCAAATCCCGTCCCCGGGTCGTGGATGAGCGCCTGGCTGAGGTCTACTCATTCCTGCCGGAAGGTACAGTACTTACCGAAGAATTTATAGAGTCGCTCGAATCCGAAGAAATGAGAGAAACTGCACACCAGATAAACCGGCGCACGGAGTTTGAGGTACTTTCAACAGATTATCAATAATCCGCTTTCGGATCAATACGGCTGGATTAAAATTATTACTGCCCGCTCTTAAAAGGGCGGGCAGCTGTTTTTGTGGCGGTCATGTGTGTTTGTGGCCGGCAGGTGTTTTTACCCCTTGTTCATGGCAGGAATTTTATCGAGCATTTTTGACCACTCTTTTCTGGTGCGTGCCCTCCAGTCGCCTTTGTGATAAAGGTAGCTTGCTATCAATGGAAGTACCGATGTTGCTTCGGCATATACCATCTGTTCATATAGAGTGTCAACCTTACCCCAGGAGGAGGCTTCCTTGAGTGTAGAACTTGAGCATGCGCCGTCTCTTGCATCTGCAACCGTAATCTGGATTGCATATTTGTGCATTTCTACATCCTTGCCGAGTATTTCGGCACAGATCACGGTATCCTGTGTAAAGTTTTTAGGCACCCCTCCACCGATCATAAAGAGACCGGTAGTGGGTGCGGCCATCTTTATTCTTGTAAGTTCCAGGAAGTCTTTGACAGAATCAATTGCTATGTGCCTGTCCGGATTGTCCCATAGATGCTTCACCAGGCCAAATCCTGCACTGCTGTCTGTAAAAGCCGGGCAGAATATCGGCACATTCATTTCAAAACATACCTGTACAAGAGAATCTTTTTTCTTTGAGTTGTCAACAAGGTATCTGCCCATCTCCCTGATAAACTCCCTTGATGAATATGCTCCGGGCTCCATGCGGCCCGCAATCTCCTTTATCGTGTGGTCGCATATCTGCAACTCCTCCTCATCAATGTAGGTGTCGTATATCCTGTCAATATAAAATTCCCGGAGCTTTTTGTCATCGGCATCCGGTGAGCCCTTGTAATGTTTAAAGCCCAGTGCCTCGAAAAAGTCCATATCCACAATTGACGCACCTGTGGCCACAATGGCGTCTACCATATTGCTTTTTACCATATCAACGTATACCTGCATGCAGCCTCCTGCGCTTGTGCTTCCGGCAAGGGTCAGAATTACCGAGCAGCCGTCCTCCTTGAGCATCCTGGTATATATGTCGGCTGCAGACGCAGTGTCGCGCGATGTGAAAGACATGTCACGCATTGAATCGATAATGGCTGTAGCATCGAATGCCTTGATGTCGATGTGCTTTACCGGGTCTTTCAGAAAATCTTTTTTTCCCATTTTATATTATCTTTTGATTTATGTTCTTTTTTTTGCAAACTGCATGCTTAATATCATATAGATAAGCTTTGCCGCCAGAAAATCCGGGGCCTTGTTATCTTTGGACGGGCAAAGTTCGACAACATCGAACCCTGCAAGGTTCCTGGCAGCAATTACCTTCCTGATGAATTCAAGTGTCTGATACCATCCCATACCGCCCGGCTCGGGAGTGCCGGTTGAGGGCATTATTGACGGGTCGAGAGCATCGAGATCTATTGTAAGGTATACATTTTCAGTGAGCATGCTGACAGCCTTGTCCATCCATTTATCGTTGTCATGTATCTGGTGGGCGAAAAATACCTTCTCAGTGTTGATAAGGCTTAACTCAGCCGAATCGACAGCCCTGATACCTACCTGTACCACCGGTGCCATCTCGCTGGCTCTGGCCATGACACAGGCATGATTATGTCCTGACCCTTCGTATTCATTCCTCATATCGCTGTGAGCATCGATCTGAAGGAACGTAAGTTCATTGTATCTTTCAGCAAAGGCCTTCATGCTGCCTATTGATACAGAATGTTCCCCGCCTGTTACAACCAGGTATTTTCCCCTGTCAAGGTAATGTCCCGCTCTTTCGTAAACAGCAGCTGACATCATCTCCGGCCCTGAGGTCTCGGTTACCGGTGCAGATGTATGGATGCCCCTGAGATAGACCTCGCTATCGGTTTCAATATCGTAGAGTTCCATGTTTGAAGAAGCTTCATTGATAGCCTGCGGACCTTTGTCAGCCCCCTTTATCCAGGTGCTTGTTCCGTCATACGGGACTGGCAGGATAACTATTGCTGAAGTCTCCTCTTTTGAAAACTCCTCAGGGAGCCCCCCGAAATTAGTCATAATTGATGAATTTTAAAATAGCACTAATAGCCAAGAATTTTAAGCATCGATTTATGGCTTTGTTCCTTGGCAAAAAGTTTTGTTGTAATCTCTTCCTCTTCATCGAGGTCAATAATTATATGTTTCGGGGCGGGGATCAGGCAATGCTGGATTCCCCCGTAGCCTCCGATCGATTCCTGGTATGCACCGGTGTGGAAAAGCCCTATATACTGAGGCTCCCCGTTTCTGATCTTTGGCAGGAAGATGGCGTTCGCGTGGGCTTCCGAATTATAATAATCTTCACTGTCACAGGTAAGTCCCCCGAGAAACACCCTTTCATACTCCTCATCCCAGTTGTTTACCGCCAGAAGAATAAACCTCTTGTTCAGGGCCCATGTATCAGGCAATGTGGTCATGAAGGAGGAGTCTATCATGTTCCATATTTCACGGTCATTCTGTCTTTTTTGTCCGAGTACAGAATATAGAACTGCGCTGCTTTCGGCTACCGTGTATGACCCGAATTCGGTAAAAATGTCCGGTTCGGGTATTTCATTCCGTTCACATATGTTCTTGATCTGGGCAATGATCTCTTCGGCCATATACTCATAATCGTAATCAAACGATAATGAATTTTTAATTGGGAAGCCGCCGCCTATGTTCAGTGAGTCCAATTCAGGGCAGATCTTCTTGAGGTCACAATAAACATTGACGCACTTCGAAAGCTCGTTCCAGTAATAGGCATTGTCTGATATGCCCGTGTTAATGAAGAAATGCAGCATCTTCAGTTCAAGATTGGGGTTGGGCTTTATCTTTTCCTGGTAGAATGAGACTATGTCATTATACCTGATACCCAGCCTTGATGTGTAGAACTCAAATTTGGGCTCCTCCTCTGAGGCAATCCTTATTCCTACTTTGTATTTGGTGTTTGTCAGTTTGTTGAGCTGGTCGAGCTCAAACATATTATCGAGTACAGGAATTGTATTGGAGAAACCACTGTTGATAAATCCGGCTATGTTTTCTATGTACTGGGGCCTTTTGAAACCGTTGCATACGATATATATATCCTTGTTTATAAGTCCGGTCTGATAAAGCTCCTCAATGATGTTCAGGTCAAATGCCGATGATGTTTCCAGGTGAACGTCGTTTTCGAGTACCTTTTCCAGAACGAAGGAGAAATGCGAACTTTTTGTGCAGTAACAGTAATGGTAGTCACCGTTATAATCGGCCTTGGCAATGGCAACATTGAACCATTTCTTCGCCTGCTGGATCTTTTCGCTGATCCTGGGAAGATATGTAATCTTAAGCGGTGTTCCGTACTGTTTGATAACATCCATCAGCGGAATATCGTTAAAGTAGAGTTCATTTTCCTCTACTTTGAACTCCTCTTGCGGAAATTCAAATGTCTGCTCTATCAGATCAACATACTTATTCTTCATGGCACGATAAATTTAGGCAAATATAAAGGCCTGCAAATAAAAGCAAAATAACTGAATGCTCAAATAAATATCAAAGTAAAAGAGATAAATGAATGTTAATTTAGCAATCCGGCTCACCCGGATATTTGACAGGAGTATAGTTTAGCCGGATTGGACCTCTGCCGCGCGCTTTTGCTGCCGGCCTGATATAATTTGATCATTTTTGTATATTTGCTGAATTATGAGCAAAGACACCACTGTAATACTGAGAAACTTGTCCCTCAAGGATTATGACGATATAGCCGAGGCGATGAAGGTTGCATATTCGGGTATCGGAGGCGCAGTATGGAAGTACTCCCAACTGAAGAAACTGATGAACCTGTTCCCTGAAGGACAGATCTGTGTCGAAGTAAACGGGAAAGTAGTGGCCTGCGCTCTGTCGATCATTGTAGATTACAGTCAGTTCGGCGATTCCCACACTTATGAGCAGATAACAGGTAATTACCGGTTTGGAACCCATGATCCTGAGGGTGATGTTTTGTATGGAATAGATGTCTTCGTTCATCCAGGGTTCAGGAATATGAGACTTGGAAGGCGCCTTTACGATGCACGCAAGGAGCTGTGCGAAAACCTTAACCTGCGTGCCATTATTGCCGGAGGAAGGATTCCCGGCTACAGTGACTATTCAGGAGAACTTACACCTAAGCAGTATATTGAGAAGGTGGAGATGAAGGAGATATATGACCAGATTCTCACTTTCCAGATCTCAAACAATTTTCATGTCAAGAAGATATTACGCAACTATCTCCCTATTGACAATGAATCAAAAACATTTGCCACGCTCATTGAGTGGAACAATATCTACTATGAGGAGAAGGAGAGGGCCATCGGAAGGAAAAAGTCTGTTGTGAGACTCGGACTGGTTCAGTGGCAGATGAGGCACCTGGCTTCTGTCGATGCACTTATCGAGCAGATGGAATTCTTCATAGATGCAGTAAGTGATTACCAGAGCGACTTTATTTTGTTCCCTGAATTCTTTAATGCCCCTCTGATGGCTAAGTATAATCATCTGGCCGAATCGGATGCTATAAGGGCTCTGGCAAACTATTCCGAACCTATAAGGAGCAAATTCGTTGAGTTTGCCATCAGTTACAATGTCAACATTATATGCGGAAGCCTGCCCGTGTATGAAGATGAGAAATTGTATAACGTAGCCTATTTGTGCCGCCGGGACGGTTCGTGGGACATGCAGTACAAAATACATATTACCCCGAGCGAGCTGACAAGCTGGGGATTGACCGGTGGAGATTCGATAAAGGTGTTTGAAACCGATTCCGGAAGGATAGGCGTGCTGATCTGTTATGATGTTGAATTTCCTGAGCTTGGACGGATTATGGCAGAGCAGGGACTGGAGATACTTTTTGTACCGTTCCTGACTGATACGCAGAATGGGTATAACCGGGTCAGGCACTGTGCCCAGGCCCGGGCAATCGAGAATGAATGCTACGTTGCCATTGCAGGAAGCGTAGGCAACCTGCCACGCGTTAACAATATGGATATTCAGTATGCGCAATCGGCTGTATTCTCCCCCTCTGATTTTGCATTTCCCACAAACACAATAGTTAGTGAGGCAACCCCGAATACTGAGATGACACTTATTGTTGATGTCAACCTGGACCTGCTGAAGGAGCTGCATGTGAACGGGTCGGTAAGGAATCTGAAGGACCGCCGCACCGACCTGTATTCGTTGCAGTGGAACAGGAAGAGCCAGGCAACGGACCGGGTTAGCGAAACCCAAAAAGAGGAGCATGGGTGAAAAATCGAGATATGGCAGAAGGGGCGTATCTGCCTCGAAAGAAGATGTTCACAAAGCTATCAGCGGAATAGATAAAGGACTCTTCACTAATGCGTTCTGCAAGGTCATTCCCGATATCCTGGGGGGTGACCCAGATTACTGCAATATCATGCATGCAGACGGTGCCGGTACCAAGTCGTCACTGGCCTGGGTTTACTGGAAGGAGACAGGCAATATGAATGTATGGAAGGGGATAGCCCAGGATGCGATAGTTATGAACCTGGACGACCTTCTGTGTGTGGGCGCAACAGGCAATATCATTCTTTCATCAACCATCGGACGTAACAGGAATCTTGTGCCCGGTGAGGTTGTTTCTGCAATAATCAATGGCACTGAAGAGTTCCTGAATGAAATGCGTGACCTGGGCATAGGGATATACTCGACAGGGGGAGAGACTGCCGATGTGGGTGACCTGGTAAGGTCCGTTATAGTAGATTCAACTGTAACCTGCAGGATGAAAAGGGATAAGGTGATTACAAATGATCGTATTACGGCAGGTGATGTTATTGTGGGGCTTTCCTCATTTGGCAGGGCTGCCTACGAGAAGGAATACAACGGCGGTATTGGAAGCAATGGTCTTACCTCTGCCCGCCATGATCTGTTCGGGTCATACCTGGCAGAAAAATACCCTGATAGTTTTGATCCGGGCATGCCGTCCGATCTTGTTTACAGCGGTTCACTGAAGCTGACTGATCTGGTGGAGGGAACCGGGCTGGATGCAGGAAGGCTTGTGCTGTCGCCCACCCGCACATATGCACCGGTCATTGCAAGGGTACTCAATAATTTTCGCAGGGAGATACATGGAATGGTTCACTGCAGCGGGGGCGGACAGACCAAGGTGCTGAATTTCATTGATAAGCTTCACGTTGTGAAGGATAATATGTTTGATATACCCCCGCTTTTCAGCCTGATCAAGGATCAGTCAGGTACCCCGTGGGATGAAATGTACAGGGTCTTTAACATGGGGCACCGCTTTGAACTTTATGTACCACCCGGGATAGCAGGCGAAATAATTGCTATTTCCCAAAGCCTGGGAGTTGATGCGAAGATAGTGGGGCATTGTGAAGAATCATCCGGCAGGAAACTCTCCATAAGATCATTTGCCGGCGAATTTGTATACGAATGACAGAACCCCTCTTTATTTCCTGGTGAATATACCCCTGTAAACTTTACCGTCAGGGCACTTTATCCTGATAATATAATTGCCCGGTTTCAGGTGACCTACCTGCAGAAGATGCCTGTCAGCCAGGTTCTGTTGCATTACAGGGCGGCCGGCGGTGTCGAATATTCCGACCATTGATCCTGCTTCAACGCCTTCCTGAAGGTAAAGTATCTCTCCAGCCGGATTTGGGTAGAAGAATTGATTATTTACTCCAGGTGTTGCTTCCTCAACATTTACAGGTTCCTGGTTGCTGACATTGATCACCAGTGTGTCAGAAATATCAGGGTTGTCAGCCGCATATACACGCAGCATTATATGGCCTTCATCCTCCGGGTTGCCGGATCCGCTGAACATCACCCGGTTTGTTGTGAAATCTGTTTTCGAGGTCTCTGTTGTATTCTCAAGCACTTCAAAGTTCGCCTTCCTGAATCGGGCGTTTTCAGGGAATACCGTGGCATAAATATTTAAGATCTTTTGGTCAGCCGATATATGTCCGTCACCATCAGTGCGGACATATATGCTGTCGGGCCTTATCCGGTTATAGTATCCGAGCGGCAGTTCTTCATAGCCTGGATCGTCTCCTGTAGCAGCAATGATTATCATTGCATGACGTGGAATTTCAACAAACATGCCGTCAGTCAAAGCTATACTGACCGAATCAATATTAAAATCAAAGGAACTGAAATCATCTTCCCAGATTGTATACATCATGGCATCTGAAGAGAATGTAATCTCTTCGGGCAGACTGATCTGGACCGTATAATCTTCAGTGAAATCCCTGTTGATAAGCAAAATGGAAAAATTTTCGCCGCGGTTGTAGGCATAGGTTCCAACCGGTTCCCGGTTAATTGATCTTCCGTCTCTGTGGGTTAACCTGTTTGCCGTGAGGAATTCGGATTTCATGTTATGCCCCTTGCAGAACCTGTTGAAATATTTTCCGGTTATGAACAGCGGAAGTGGGCGGTAATTCTCAGTTGGCCTTGTAATGCGCCACTGTCCGCCCGTCAGGTGGAAGAGGCTGGGTACAATTGAGCCGTATTCCATGCCGGCAGCAAGATAATCGGTCATCACGATCGCCTGTCCGAACCGGCCGTTATAATTGGTTCTGGTCATATTTGACTCATACAGGTAGAAAGATTTAAGTGTGCCGGTGAGGCGCATCATATTGTCCATGGTCTGCTGCATCCCTGATAATTTGCTGCTGGCAAGTGCAATACCGCTGTTATAATAATCGAGCTCGCTGTCTCCACGTGGAATTGCAGGATCATAATTCAGATTGCCGCCAAGGTAGCCCGATACGCCCAGGCATTCCACCTCCCCGCGGTCTCCCTCAAGTACCGAACGGTTTACCCCGTACCAGGGTTCCGGGTTTCTCCCGCTGTATACCATGGTTATCTTTTCAGGGTCATAATATGGCGAAGAACGGATAACCCCTGCCATCTCCCTTGCCCATTCACGGTAAACCTTATAGTCTGATCCTATCTCCGCGTCATGGACCGATGCTCCCCAAACCTCGTTTCCAAACTCAATCATAACACCCTTGCTGTTGTCAAGCAGAGGCTCGGTGAAACCTTCCGCAACCCTTCTCTCACCACCCGGCGTGTCAGCGGGCCCTCCAAGATACTCCATCAGGCGAAGGAATGTTTCGGCTTCTTTCCTGTAATCCACTTCATCCTGCACTCCAACAGTAAGGGCAAACCAGGCACCAAGTTCATTGGCAAAATTCATCACCCGCCCGTAGGTGTTATTGTTATGGCCTGTGCCGGTATGAGCAGCAAAAGATTTACTGTTGGCAGTAATGGCCCCCCACCGGATCGCACCAGGCTGCAATTCCCTCAGGAGTTCTCTTATCTCTGCCTTGTCAACCATTTCGCTGTTTTCATAGGGGCCATTGATGCCAAAACCCTCATTTCGCGAGATGTTCTGATTATGGATGACAACCCTGCCGCTGTTAATCCCCAGTTTGTCGGGGTCGAGCGGGTCGTACTCAGTCGTAGAAAAGACAAACACATCACCCGGTTGAGATACATTAAAACCGGCATCTACCGATTCCACAGTGATCTCATAGGAGGTGACAGGTCTGAGGCCCTTAATAATAATGCTGGTGTCATAAATATAGCCTGCTGCATTATAAAGGTTGTTGTCAACATAGAGATTGTAGGCGATCACCTCTGTCTCCCCGTCCTCACCACCAGTCCATTGTACATGCATTGCAAGGCCTGTAGCCTGAAGCAGCTCAATGCCGGCGGGCGGGGAAGGAGGGATGGTATCTTCGGGATGTGTCTTGAATTTAAGCGTATTGCTGACAAAAGATTCGTTGCCCGCATCATCAACAGCAGTTACAAGCGCATAGTATATAGTGTTTTCGATCAGGTTGTCAGCCACAAAGGAAGTCCCCTGAATCAACCCGTCATTAATTGCAAGTCCGTTCAGGTAAAGGTTGTAACCGGCAACCCGGTAGTTATCTGTTGAAGCCTCCCAGCTTAAAGAAGCCTTTTCTGTTGCACGCCATGCAAGTTCAAGATTTTCAGGGGGTGTCGGTTTCTCAACATCATACAGCGGCATGACCAGGCCCCCTCCAAGATATTCCGGCTGGTCATTATGGGGGCCCTCAAGCAGTATGCCCCCCGCGGGGTTGTGGATTATCCATTGTGTTGCATAGAATGCATATATACTACCCTTTACCAGTTCAATGGGTTCTGACCTGATCCTGTTCTGACCCGCACTGGTTCCAATGCTTTCGCCCCTGTCAATAATTACACCGGCATTATTCATGTCAGTTCCGTCGCTTAGCCACAGGGCTGTATTGTCTGCCGACTGCATATAGAAATTGTACGTGCCTGTTTCCGGTGCTATAAGATATCCTGTGTAAAAACCTGTATAGAAATCATAACCCCAGCAAACGGGAGCAGTACAGTCCATGTTAACCGTTATAGGGATCTCTTCCCAGTTCAGATCAAAATGGGGGTTCCTTGCATATTCCAGTATTGTATCAAATATCGGAACCTCCCCCAGGGGGACTGCCGTCTGCCAGAAGACAATGTCGTGTATCTCATAATTGACTCCCCGTGCCGGATAGTTGACAATATGAACTTCCAGGTACCATATACTGCCGTCTATATTGATTTCAAGGCTCACCCGTCCCACTTCCCCCTTTTCTTCAACCATGACAATGGCAAAGGTCTGCCCCGTAACATATATCACATCTTTTACGGTTAGAATTTCGGGATCTTCTGAATTTACTGCTATTTCAAAGGTGGTGGTATCAAGATGATGTATCAGTATCTGGTTCCCGCCTGAACCTGAAAATATCAGAAGTGTGTCCTGTCCGGGATGCGAAGGACCGGTTTGTCCGCAAACCGGCATAATGATCAGGTAGAACAGGAGTAATAACGTTATTGGTTTCTCTTTGCACATTTTATGTGATCTTTTTGGGAAGCCCTAAAACTAATAAATAATATCTGAGGTACAAAAGCATTTAACCTCACTAACATTGGTGGTCAAATCTTATATGCAGGTTTATGACAATCTGTACTGAAATGTATACAAAGCCTGTGATTATTTACTAATTTTGCAGGAAATCACAATTTCAGTTATGGCAGGCAATAATATACTTGAAAAACTCGAGGGAGTTAGGCTGAGGTTTGAGGAGGTGGAACAGATGCTTACTGATCCTGCCGTTGCAAACGATATGCAGCGTTACATAAAGCTTAATAAGGAATACCGTGACCTTGAGCCGGTTGTAAAAGCTTACAGGGAGTACAGCAATATCCTGAGTAACATAGACTCTGCAAAGGAGATACTGGCAACCGAGAAAGATATTGAACTGAAAGAGATGGCACGGATGGAGCTGGAGGAACTGCAGGAACGTTTGGAACCGATGGAGGAGAAAATACGGTTTTTACTTCTGCCTGCAGACCCTGAAGATGAGAAAAATGCGATCGTCGAGATAAGGGCGGGGACAGGAGGTGACGAGGCCAGTATTTTTGCCGGCGATCTGTTCAGGATGTATAATAAATTCTGTGAAGCGAAAAAGTGGAAGATAGAGGTCACACACTACAGCGAGGGAACAGCAGGAGGTTATAAGGAGGTAGTTTTTAATGTGAACGGTCAGGGTGTTTACGGTGTACTGAAGTACGAATCGGGGGTGCACCGGGTACAGAGGGTGCCGCAGACAGAAACACAGGGCAGGGTGCACACATCTGCTGCCACGGTCGCAGTATTGCCAGAGGCAGAGGAGTTTGATATTGACCTCAGGCCCGATGACATAAGGAAGGACACTTATTGTTCATCGGGCCCGGGAGGGCAGTCGGTCAATACCACATATTCGGCAATCAGGCTGACCCATATACCGAGTGGAATTGTTGTCACCTGCCAGGATCAGAAGTCCCAGCTGAAGAATCTCGACAAGGCGATGGCGGAATTGCGGACGAGGCTTTATAACCTCGAATACCAGAAGTATATTGATGATATAGCCTCAAAAAGAAAGACCATGGTGTCGACAGGTGACAGGTCAGCCAAGATCAGGACCTACAATTACCAGCAGGGACGGGTAACCGATCACCGGATAAACCTGACATTGTATAACCTGGCCGCCATACTCGATGGCGACCTGGATGAAATAACCGACAAACTGCAGATGGCCGAAAATGCCGAGAGGCTTAAGGCCAGTGCAATTTGATTGCCCGTTCGGGTTGTTGTAAAACTCAATCCCAAAACTGATGACAGCCGATGATCTTTTTCAGAAAATACGTGAAAAACAGAGTTTCCTTTGTATCGGGCTCGACCCTGACATATCAAAATTCCCCGAATCGATACTCGAAACAGACGACCCGGTTTATGAGTTTAACAAAAGGATTGTAGATGCAACGCATCAGCTTGCAGTTGCCTATAAACCAAATATTGCCTTCTACGAGTCAACCGGTTCAGGCGGATTATGGAGTCTCGAAAAGACTGTTGAATATATCAGGAAGAAGGATCCCGGGATCCTCCTGATAGCTGATGCCAAGAGGGGTGATATCGGAAACAGTTCCAAAAGGTATGCAAGAGCCTGGTTCGAAACCTACGGTTTTGACGCGGTAACCGTTTCTCCTTATATGGGTGAAGACTCGGTTCGTCCTTTTCTGGACATAAAGGATAAGTGGACGGTATTGCTTGCCGTTACTTCCAATTCGGGAGCTGCCGATTTCCAGTTCATGAAGGATCAGGAAACCGGTATGCATCTGTTTGAGAAGGTAATAAGCATTGCTTCAGGCTGGGGAACTCCCGATAACATGATGTTTGTGGTGGGTGCAACACAACCCGGAATGCTGAGACGGGCCCGCGAAATAGTTCCGGGTCATTTTCTGCTTGTACCGGGGGTCGGTATCCAGGGTGGGAGCCTTGCCGCTGTTGCCGAAAACGGTCTTAATGACCAGTGCGGACTCCTGGTAAACTCGTCAAGGGCCGTGATCCACGCAGATGAAAGCGATGAATTTGATCTTGCCGCCAGGCTGAAAGCTTCTATGCTGAAAAATGAGATGGCGGTCCTCCTCAGGGAAAAGGGCCTGATCACCTGATTGGCATTCAGGGCACACTTGCTATTTGTTCAGTTATTTCTTAACTTTAATTGTATACCTTCATACAGTTAAGTAATGACTGAGGATTTTCTTCATTATATCTGGAAGAAGGGATTGTACCATCCCTTGTTTACTGTTGGCCGGCAGGCAGAGAGCATTGAGGTGCTCAGCAGCGGCGAGCGCAACAATAATGCCGGACCGGACTTTTTCAATGCCCTGATAAGGATAGGTGGCATATTGCTTGCAGGTAATATTGAGATACACGTAAACAGCTCCGACTGGATCAGGCACGGCCATCACAACAATAAAATGTATGATACTGTTATCCTTCAGCTTGTTATCAATCCTGATACAGAAGTGAAGCGTACAAACGGAGAGGATATTCCCACAGCGGTACTAAAGTTTGACGATACACTGAGAGAGACATACAACCACCTTCTGGCCAGCAGTTGCAGGGTTGCCTGCCAGCCATATCTGAAAAGGGTCAGGCCCGGTATCCGGGCAACATGTCTTGACAGGGCTGCAGAAATACGCCTTGATGAGAAGGCAAGCCAGGTAAGGGGATTGTGGTATATGAACAACAAATGCTGGGAGGAGACATTTTACCAGCAGCTTGCGCGGAATTTCGGGTTCCGTCTCAACAGCGTTGCCTTTGAGATGGTTGCCAGATCGCTTCCCTACAAGTACCTGCTTAAACACAGTGACAACCTTGTGCAGCTGGAGGCACTGATTTTCGGTCAGGCCGGGTTTCTAAGCGATGAAAACGGGGTGAGGTTCAGAGAGTATCCAGTGGCAGGGTCCCCCGGGGGTATTGACGAGGGCTGTGCCTTTGGTGTAAATGTGTCAGTTGATGACTATTACATGATACTTAAAAAGGAGTATTCCTTTTTAAAACGAAAATACAGCCTTGAGCCGGTTGGGAAACATCTGTGGAAGTTTTTGCGGCTCCGCCCTGCCAATTTCCCTACTGTAAGGCTTGCTCAGTTTGCCGCATTCATCAGCAGGAAAGCCTCTGTTTTTTCCTCGGTCATTGAATGCCGGGATATAAGATCTCTGACAGACCTGTTAAGCATCAAAGCATCCTGCTACTGGGATACAAGGTTCCTGTTCAACAGGCCGTCAAAATTTAAACCCAAAAATCTTGGTGCTTTTGCCGTAAGGTCTCTTATTATAAATGCTGTAGTCCCGGTACTTGCCTTTTATGGTAAATACAGGCATGAAGAGAAATATTACCGGAGAGCCGTCGGATTTCTGAAAATGCTGCCGCCTGAATTCAATGCCATAGTTGCCGTATGGACCGGGGCAGGTATAAGTCCCGAAAATGCCTGGCAATCACAGGCTCTTCTGCAACTTAAGAATGAGTTTTGTACATACAGGCGTTGCCTGGAGTGTGAAATGGGGACAAGTATTATTTTTCGTGAATCTTATTGAGATATAAAAAAAATAGGTTATTTTTGCAGGTCTTAAAATGGATGTAATCAACAAATTTTACAAAAAAGATGTATCTGACAGCTGAAAAGAAAAAAGAAATATTTGCGGAGTATGGTAAAACTGATGGGAACACAGGCAGTGCCGAGGGACAAATTGCTTTGTTTTCATACCGTATAAGCCATCTGACCAACCATCTGAAGTCCAACCCAAAGGATTTCAGCACCCAGCGGGCACTTGTTAAACTGGTTGGTAAACGAAGGAGTCTGCTGGAATACCTCAGGGAGAGGGATATTGAACGCTACCGCGCGATTATAAAGTCACTTAAGCTTAGGAAATAGACAAAAAGGGCGATTGATCAATTGCCCTTTTTTGTATCGGTTTCCCAATTCTAATTTATATAATTATTCTGATTAAATTTATGTTTGATGTTGTTGAAAAAACTGTAGATCTGGGTGACGGACGGTCCATCACCCTTGAAACCGGAAGGCTTGCAAGACAGGCTGACGGCGCTGTTTTGCTGAAGACAGGCAGGACGATGCTGCTGGCGACTGTTGTGTCGGCAAAGGAGGCAAGGGAGAATGTTGATTTTATGCCCCTGTCCGTTGAATACAAGGAGAAATTTGCATCGATAGGCCGTATACCGGGAGGTTTCCTGAAAAGAGAAGCAAGGCCCGGCGACAATGAGATACTTATCTCCAGGCTGGTGGATCGTGCCCTGCGTCCGATGTTTCCCGCCGATTACCATGCCGAGACATTCGTTACCATAGACCTTATCTCGGCCGATAAGGAGATTATGCCCGATGCTCTTGCGGGATTTGCTGCATCGGCTGCACTTGCCGTTTCAGATGTTCCCTTCAACGGGCCCGTTTCGGAGGCACGGATAGCACGAATAGATGGGGAGTTCAGGATAAATCCCACTTTCTCTGAAGTTGAAAAGGCCGATATAGACCTGATAATAGGTGCTACTATTGACAATATACTGATGGTTGAGGGTGAGATGAAAGAGGTGTCTGAAGCAGACATGCTCGAGGCTATGAAGCTTGCCCATGCAGCGATCAAGGTCCAGTGCCGCGCACAGATGGAACTGGCAGAAATGGCCGGAAAGACCAGGAAGCGTGAATATTCTCACGAAGTGAACGATGAGGAACTCAGGGAGAGGATTCGCACGGAGCTGTATGACAAGTGCTACGAGGTTGCCAAAAGTGTGAATGCAAAGCATGAGAGGTCAGATGAATTCAAAAGGATAAAGGATGATTTTATTGCATCCCTTCCGGAGGATCCCGAACCGGATGTTGCACTTATAGGTAGATATTATCATGAAGTTCAGAAGGATGCTGTGAGAAACCTTCTGCTCGAAGAGAGTATCAGGCTTGATGGCCGGAAGACGGACGAAATACGTCCTATCGATTGCCAGGTGGACTTCCTGCCGGCAGCACACGGATCAGCCCTGTTCACCAGGGGAGAGACACAGTCGCTTACCAGTGTAACACTTGGCACCAAGCTGGACGAGAAGATGGTTGATGAGGTTTTGAGGAAAGGTAAGGACAAGTTTGTGCTTCACTATAATTTCCCGCCTTATTCAACAGGCGATGCAAGACCGATTCGCGGACTTTCACGGAGGGAGGTCGGGCACGGCAATCTTGCCCACAGGGCATTGAAAGGGATGGTGCCGAATGACTCCGAAAATCCCTATGCAATAAGGATTGTTTCCGATATTCTCGAATCGAACGGATCTTCATCAATGGCGACGGTATGCGCCGGCACCATGGCTCTGATGGATGCGGGTATTAAGATCAAAAAGCCTGTATCAGGCATAGCCATGGGGTTGATAACCGACACCAAATCAGGGAAATACGCCATCCTTTCAGACATTCTTGGTGACGAGGACCACCTTGGTGACATGGACTTCAAGGTGACCGGAACCTCTGACGGTATCACGGCAACACAAATGGATATCAAGGTTGATGGTTTGTCATACGATGTTCTTGCAAAGGCACTTGAGCAGGCAAGGAAAGGCCGGCTTCACATACTGGACAAAATGGTGGAGACCATCAGTGAACCGAGACCTGATCTCAAACCCCACGCACCGCGTATTGAGCAGATAAAAATACCGAAAGAAATGATCGGCGCCATTATCGGTCCGGGCGGAAAGATTATCCAGGATATCCAGGCAAGGGCCAATGCGACCATTGTAGTTGAGGAGATTGATAATTTCGGCTATGTAGATGTCTTTGCCGATAACAAAGACTCTATCGATACTGCAATGCGCATGATAAAAAGTATTATAGCAGTCCCCGAGATAGGCACTGTTTACAAGGGCAAGATCAAATCAATCGTACCGTTTGGGGCCTTTGTTGAGGTATTGCCCGGCAAGGAAGGGTTGCTTCACATATCGGAAATTGACTGGAAAAGGACAAATGCGGTTGAGGATGTGCTGAAAGAGGGTGAGGAGGTTGAAGTGAAGCTGATAGATCTTGACAGCAAAACAGGAAAGCTTAAGCTTTCGCGGAAGGCATTGCTGCCGAGACCTGAAAGACCGGCCGACAAAAGTTAACCTTATCGTACAGATAATTCCGGGTTTGCCGGAATTAAAAAGCAGCGGCAGTTCCGCTGCTTTTTTTTTGATACAGGGTGAATTGGACAGTGCTTCCAATTGATTTGAAAGTATTGATAATATCAGGATAATAATGTATTTTTCCGCTTGCTGAATAAAATCTGTAATAATTTGACTGATAACTTGAATTATCTTGTAATTGAGGGTAATATAGGTGCCGGCAAGACTACTCTCGCCAAAATGCTTGGCGAGCAGTACAATGCAAAGGTGATCCTTGAACAGTTTTCTGAAAATCCTTTTCTTCCCGGGTTTTACCGGGATCCTGAAAGGTATGCTTTTCCGCTTGAGCTTTCATTTCTGGCCGGGCGCTTTAACCAGTTGAGAAATGAGTTGCCGGGCAATGACCTTTTCGGGTCATTTACCGTATCTGACTATTCGTTTCCCAAATCTCTCATATTTTCGGGGGCTACGCTTTCAGGTCACGAGTACAGGCTGTTCAGGCAGCTTTTCGACATCATGGAGTCACAGGTTCCAAAGCCCGGACTCGTTGTGTACCTTCATAACGAACCGGCAAACCTGCTGGAAAATATCAGAAGACGCGGAAGGTCATATGAACAGTCAATAACGGCAGAATACCTTGACCGTGTCAGAAGATCCTATTTTGAGTTCATGAAACAGAGGGGTGATATCAGGTTTCTTGTGGTTGAATCAGGGAAGATCGATTTTGTGTCAGATAAGGATACTTTTGATGCACTCAGTGAGCTGATTTTTGCCGGAAATTACCATTATGGCATAAATAGGGTGGTTTTGTAATATTTTTTTTTAAATTTGGTGGTAATTCTGTACAATTATCTCAAAAATATAGTAAGTTTGTAAAAGCTGGAAATAACAGGCGAATCAGAATTATTTAGCATTACAGCCGCTTTTCCGCAATTCAGGCATTTGAAGTGTCATATTTAAGGATCTTAAACAAATAGTTTACGCCATTGACCAAAATTGATTTGTGTAATTAAATAAAAAAATGAACTATGAAGAAGACGCATTTTAACCTAGCTTTGTTTTTCCTGGCGCTTATTGTGCTAAGCAGTTGCGGCGGCCTTAATAAAATGAGAAATGATGCCGCCGATGTCAGATACAATGTCACACCGGAGGTGCTTGAAACACATGCCGGTGAGGTTGAGGTCACCATCAGGGGCACCTATCCTGCAAATTATTTCCACAGAAATGCAATACTTGAAGTTACTCCCGTGCTTACCTGGGAGGGTGGTGAAACAGCTCTTTCAAGCATTACCATGCAGGGGGAGAATGTGACTGACAACCACCAGGTTATCCGTAGAGATGGTGGAAGCTTTACCTACAACGACAAAATTCCATTTACAGACGATATGAGGGTCTCGGAGCTTATTGTCAGGGTGAATGCCAGGCTTCGCAACAATGAAATGGATTTTGATCCCTTTAAGATAGCAGACGGTGTGATCGCCACTTCAACACTTGTGGTAAATGATGCACGTCCGGTGCTGGTAGGTGACAGGTTCCAGAGGATTATACCTGAAACGAAGGAGTCGGCAATATTCTATGTCATTAACCGCGCCGATGTTCGCCAGAGCGAGCTGAGGTCTGACAGGCTGGCTGAATTCCGCAAATTCCTTGAAGAGGCTGTAGCTGACGAGCGCGTTGAACTCAAGAGTGCAGGCATTAGCGCCTATGCTTCACCGGACGGCCCGATAAGCCTTAACGAGAGGCTTGCAAACCAGAGAAGGGAAACTTCCGACAGGGTTCTGGCCAGCGAGTTCAGGAGGGTTAATGTTGAAAAGACAGATAACTTCTATACTGCAAGGGCTCTTGGCGAGGACTGGGAAGGCTTCAAAGAGCTCCTTGAAGAATCTGATATACAGGACAGGGAACTTATCCTTCGCGTACTTTCCATGTACAGTGATCCTGAGGTACGTGAAAGGGAGATAAAAAATATGACAGCGGTTTTTGAAGAGCTTGCCGATAAAATTCTTCCCCAACTCCGCCGTTCGGTCATGGAAATAAATGTTGAGCGTATCGGTTATTCCGATGACGAACTGAGGCAGATTTACAGCAGTGATTATACGCAGCTGAATATGGAGGAGATGCTTTACACAGCCACCCTGTATGAAGACCTGAACCGGAAGCTGGAAATCTATACGAGAACATCCCAGCAGTTCCCCAGGTGTTTCAGGGCCTTTAACGGCATTGGTGTGGTACAGGTTAAACTTGGAAATGTTGCTGCCGCCAAGCAGGCATTCCAGTCCGCCCGCAACCTGCAGGACAACGATGTTATCAAGAACAACCTCGGAGCGGTTGCACTGCTCGAGGGCGATCTTGCTCAGGCAGAGGAGCTTCTCTCTTCAGTGGCATCACCCACAAGCGAGACAAACTACAACCTTGGGATAATTGCCATCAAGAAGGCTGAATATGCCAAAGCTGCCGGACACTTCGGTAATATGGCCGAGGTTAACAATGCACTTGTCAAGTTGCTGCAGAACAATAATGACGATGCCCTCAGGATCCTGAACAACATACAGGAGCCCTGTGCTATGACACATTACCTGATGGCCGTTGTTGGAGCCAGGAAGCAGGACTCAACTATGGCTCTCGGTGCACTGAGGTCAGCTGTAAGGATGGATGCATCGCTTAAGGAGTATGCCAGAACCGATATGGAATTTGGCCGTTACTTCCGTGATGACACTTTCATATCGATAGTAAACTAAACCTGGAAATACTGTTTCCGGTATCAGGAGGGCTGCCTTAAAGGGCAGCCCTCTTTGTATACAGATCCCACAGGACTATACCTGCGCTTACAGCAATATTGAAGGAGTGTTTGGTTCCAAACTGTGGTATTTCAACACACAGGTCACTGATATCAATCACCTCCTGTGACACACCTTTCACCTCGTTGCCGAAAACAAGTGCATACCCGGTATCTTTTGCCGGGAAAAACCGGTCGAGAGAGATGCTTCCTTCTGTCTGTTCCAGGGCGATTATCTGATAATTCCGTTTTCTGAGTCTTTCGACAGCCTCTTTTGCAGACGGGACGTGTTCCCATTCGACCGATTCGGTCGCTCCGAGAGCTGTCTTATGGATATCCCTGTGGGGTGGTGTTGCAGTGAACCCGCAAAGATAAATGGCCTCTGCAATAAAGGCATCGGCAGTCCGGAACACCGAACCGATATTGTTCAGGCTTCTTACATTGTCAAGCACAATGATTACCGGAGTTTTTTCCGCACTTTTAAATCCTTTGACTGTTTTTCTTCCCAGTTCATCGAGGGACAATTTTCTGCGCGACATCAAATAATGAGATTAGTGAACCATTTTCAATGAATCGTGTTAAAAAAATGAATAATTTTGACACTTTCAAAGATATAGTTTATGAACATACATGAGTACCAGGGCAAGAATATTTTAAAGCAGTTTGGTGTGGCAGTACCTGATGGGGCAGTTGTAGATTCCCCTGAGGCTGCTTTGGATGCTGCAAAACAGATAAAGGAAAGAACCGGTGCCTCCAGCTGGGCGGTAAAAGCACAGATCCATGCCGGAGGGCGTGGCAAAGGGGGCGGTGTGAAAATCGCCAAAACCCTTGATGAGGTATCAGACTTTGCCGGCAAGATACTGGGTATGACACTTGTTACCCATCAGACCGGTCCTGAAGGCAAGCTGGTAAACAGGGTGCTGGTGGAACAGGGTATTTATTATCCCGGTGAAAGCGGGATTGCCGAGTATTATATGAGTGTTCTTCTAGACAGGGAGAAAGGCAGAAACATAATAGTTTATTCAACCGAGGGCGGCATGGACATTGAAGCTGTAGCTGAGAAGACGCCTCATCTTATCTTCCGTGAAGAGATTGACCCTGCCGTAGGGTTAAGGGAATTCCAGGCAAGGAAAATTGCATTCAATTTAAAGCTGCATGGGAAGGCTTACAAGGAGATGACCGGCTTCGTCAAATCCCTGTACAAGGCATATGAGAATTCGGATGCTTCGCTATTCGAGATAAACCCGGTTTTCAAGACATCAGACAATCTTATCCTCGCAGCCGATGCCAAGGTAGTACTTGATGACAATGGTTTATTCCGTCATCCGGCGTATGCAGAAATGAGGGATATATCAGAAGAAAACCCCGATGAGGTCGAAGCCGGTAAGTATGGTCTCAACTTCATTAAGCTTGACGGCAATGTAGGTTGCATGGTTAACGGGGCCGGACTTGCCATGGCCACGATGGACATCATCAAGCTGTCAGGCGGCGACCCCGCCAACTTTCTTGACGTGGGGGGGACAGCCAACGCTGCTACTGTTGAGGCAGGATTCCGGATAATAATGAGGGATCCGAATGTGAAAGCCATACTGATAAATATCTTCGGAGGGATAGTCAGATGCGATCGGGTAGCCAGGGGGATTGTTGATGCATATAATAGTATAGGGAATATTGATGTACCGGTAATAGTGCGTCTCCAGGGAACCAATGCTGAAGAGGCCAGGCAGCTTATTGATGAGTCGGGTCTGGAGGTTTACTCTGCCGTTACCCTGCAGGAATCGGCCGACCTGGTCAGGAAGGCGGTATAGAAATACCGTAAACCACCCAATGTCCTGTCACCATGATACCGGCTTTCTTTTTACCGGCATTGTCATGCACCTCGCCCCCCCGCCGCCACGCGGAAGTTCTGAACCATCAAGTGTAACGAGCACTTTTTTATAATTGTGTATACATGCCTTTCCTGAGATGATATCGGAGGCTGTGACAATCTCATAACCGTTTTTGCTCAGCTCATCATTTGTGTAGTTGTTTCTGGCGTAACCAATGATTTTACCCGGTGCAAGGGCAAAGAAGTTGGCCCCGCTGTGCCACTGCTCCCTCTCCTGGATCCAGTCATCGGTCCTGCCACCGCAATAGACCGGCTTAAGATCCATCCCAAGCCTGCAAAGTGCTTCGGGTATATTCCTCTCTTCCTTTATCGAGCTGACCATGTTGTTTTCGATGGTTATGACGACAGTCTGGTAATTGCTGGTCCTGAAAATAACGGGCTCATAAACCATACAGCAGTCCCTGTCAAGCAAGGTGAACACCATGTCAAGGTGGATAAACGACTCCGGCCTGACCGGAAGCTCCTGCACAATAACATACTTTTTCCCGTTTTTCTGACTCCTGATAATGTCAATCAGACAATCGATCCCCTGTGAGCTGGTACGTGCACCTAAACCGACAAGCAGAATATCCTCCCTTGCAATCAGCACATCACCCCCCTCTATGGTTGAAGCCGGCTTACCGCTCATCTTGATGGTCCTGGTTCTGAAATGTTCGTTGAAATTGAAGACAGTATCCATTATCAGTGTCTCTCTCTCCCTGATACTGTTTGCCATCCTGCTTATAAAGACAGATCCGGGCATGGTGATAGCCGCATCCCTGGCAAAGAAAAAATTATGGAGGGGGGGCAATGAATAGCGTTCCTTGCTGAGGAAACGTGACAGTGTGTTCTTTTGCAGTACGACCCCTTCTATCAGCAAGCCTGCAAGATCCCGGGTAGCTGCTCTATCCAGGTACTCCCTGAGCTCAGTATCTTCTCCGGCCTCAAGTATTTTATCTATAAGGCTTTCCCTTGCTTTATCGATAGCAAGTGTCTCTTCAAGAAGCTCTTTTACCCTGAATACATGTGTGTATTTCTGAAGTACCTGCTCCAGTTCGGAATATTCCCTTTGTGCAACCGAAAGGTTAAGTATATCGCTGTAGAGTGCCCTTTCAGCATTACCCGGCGTCATATTTTCCACTTCGGGGCCGGGAGGATGGATAATGACCGCTTCGAGTTCACCGATCTCAGACGATACATTTGGTTCAATTCTGCTTCCCATAGATTATTGATGGCAGTTTAAAATCCGGTTATAATATATAATACCCGCCTACGGGCTGCAAAGATATTAATTTAATATCACTAAGGTGCCATATTGTGCTGCCGGATAATATGCTGCAAGGGGGCCGGTGTGAGGCCGGCTTTATCTGAGGGTTCTGAAGGAATTGATATGAAGTGTTACCACGGCAGCTTTTACAATAAAAAGTATTCTCAGCCATGTGGCCGATATGAAGAAAATTGCCGATGTGATAATTGTTAACCATAAAATGGCAATACTCCATATTTTTACATTGCGCGATATTGCCTTGTGCTCCAAATAGTTGTGCAGGAATTTGCCGTATACCCGGTGGTTCATCAGCCAATGGTACAGCCGGTCAGAGCTTCTTATATAGCATGCGGCGGTCAATAACAGGAACGGGGTTGTGGGCAGAAGCGGCACCACAATTCCCAGGCTGCCCAGTGCCAGGGAGGTGGTACCTGCGGTTATGAGGAGCCATTTAATAAATTTATTGGATGGTTTCCTGTGGTGAAGCTTTTCTGCCAATTCCCTCTTTTTTCAGTTCGCGCTCAAAGATATTAAAATTGATGCAGAAGGTTGGTCATCTACCTGATTTTTGATCTGACCGTTTTTGGAACTAAATTTGCATGAGGTAATACTGTTACCGGAATTCTTGGTTTGGGTCATAATTAAGAGGACTGCAATCCGTTTAAAACAGTATGAGGAAAATATTTTCCATAGCAATGTTTCTTTTTACCTGCTGTCTTTTTGTGAGTGGCCAGGAGCTGCATGATGATACAATGATCATAAGGGAGTTCCAGATACTGAAACAAACAGTATGGAAAGGAGATACCATCCTGCATTCATCGATTGAAGAGGTCAGGATCTATCCTGTTCCGCAATTCTCAAGCCGTCGCGAATACAGACAATACCAAAGGCTGATCCGTAACCTCAAGATAGTATATCCGTATGCGCTGCTTGCAGCAGAAAAGCTTAATGAGATGAACCACGCTTTTCTTGAGCTGAAAACAGAAAGGGAACGGAGGACATTCGTAAGGCAGGTTGAACAGGAGTTGATGGATGAGTTTGAAGATGAACTCAAAAAACTGACAATTACGCAGGGACGGTTACTTATTAAGCTGATAGACCGGGAAACAGGAGACACCTCCTACGAGCTTGTCAGGGAGTTGAGGGGGTCATTTTCCGCATTTTTCTGGCAGGCGATTGCCAGGCTCTTCGGCTCCAATCTCAAAACCACCTTCGATGCCGAGGGAGAAGACAAACTGATCGATCAGATACTTGTTCTGATCGATAACGGGCAGATATGACCATCTTTATATGATGTCGCTGCAGTGACAGGGCCACAGGACCATATTCACGTCTATCAATAATGGGCAGTTAAAATTTTACTATTTTGGCAGCCGTTTATAATTATTGCCTTGCAGTTACAGTAACCTGATGATCTCCTTGACAACAGCATCGGCCCCTTCGCCAATCTGCACAATATTTGCATCAAGCATATAGCAGGGGGTCGTAACAAGCCTGTAACGGGTATCGACTATTGTCTCCCCGTGCCCTGTCTTTTTATGAGTTGCCCCCATTTTTTTTAGGGCCTCTGCTGTTCCTTCATCCTGTCCTATCGTGAGCACCGGCTTGTCAAGAATTCTGGCCATTATTGCAGGGGCAATGCAAAGAGCTCCGACAGGCTTGCCTTTGCTGACCATCTCTTTTACAACTCTTTCAACACCGGGGTCTACCTTGCAGTCAGGTCCGTCAAATGCAAATCCGGAAAGGTTTTTGGCAACCCCGAACCCCCCCGGGAATAATATGGCGTCAAAGTCATCAGCCCTGAACTCATCCAGCTTTCTGATACTTCCCCTGGCTATGCGTGCTGATTCAACAAGTACATTCCGTGTTTCATCCATTTCCTCACCGGTGATGTGATTGATCACGTGATGCTGGGTTATGTCAGGTGCAAAAATTTCATATTCTCCACCGTTCTTCACTATTGCATAAAGGGTCATGGTTGCCTCATGTATCTCACTGCCGTCATAAACACCGCATCCGGCCAGTACAACTGCAAACTTCCTTTTTTCCTTCATTTTTGCGGATTTTTAATGGTTTGAAACCACAATTTATCAAAATACTGATAAAAAACAAAAAGTGTCAGACCCCTTTTTGTTTGAAGATCGTCAGCACTGTAAGTATAAGTATCTGGAAATCTACGAATATTGACATGTTCTCAAGGTAGATCATATCATACTTGAGCCGTTGCAGCATTTGCTGAACATTTACGGCATATCCGTACTTTACCTGTCCCCATGAAGTGATGCCCGGCTTTACCCTGAGCAGCAACCTGTAATGTGGTGCATTCTTCACGATCTGATCTATGTAATACTGCCTTTCCGGACGGGGTCCTACTATTGACATCTCCCCCTTGAGGACATTGATAAAGTTGGGTATTTCGTCGAGTCTTGTCTTTCGCAGAAACCGCCCCGGGCGGGTAACCCTGGCATCGTTCTCAGAAGAGAGCTCCGGCCCGTTCTGTTCGGCGTTCTCTATCATTGTCCGGAATTTATAGATTGTAAAAGGCTTGCCATTCCGGCCTATCCGTTCGTGACTGTATATTACAGATCCCCGTGAATCGAATTTTATCCAGATAGCTATGGCCAGGGAAACCGGCAACAGTAATATCAGGGCTGCAAGGGAAATGATAATGTCAAGGCCCTGCTTCAGATTATATTGCCACGAAGGCATCAGGTTATGGCTTACCTGTATCAGCGGGGTCGCTACAATGGTATTGACCCTCACCCTTCCGGTAAGTATATCCTGCATTCCCGGTATTGCCTTGATCTCCACGTCACGGTCGTCAAGCATATTTATTATCTTCTCAATTTTTCCATTCTCGCTTGGTTCGAGGGCAATTATTACTTCCTCCACCGCGTAATTCGAGATTATTTCACCCAGCTTGTCAAGTCCGCCCAGGTGAGGCATATATTCTTCCAGCGGATATGTATTGTTGCCGTTAATGTTTACAAATCCCACAAACTGATTTCCGGTAGGTCTTATCTGTTCCTGTATATCCTTGTATATGGATACAGCTTTATTGTCGCTGCCCAGGATTATTGTATTAAATCCCAGTCTTCCTTTCCGGATTGCAGAAATGGTCATCGAAGTGATCGTCACTCTCGGAAAATAGGAAAATAAGAACTGTATCAGGAAGAATGCAAGATAGGAGTTGTAAAAGCTCCTGGAGATACCTGCCACAACATCTGCGTAAATAAGAAAAGTGAAAAGGATCAAAGTGCCAAACAATGTGACCGTCAGAGATGCACCCAGCTCCTTCAGACGTGAACGCCTCGTGGTGTTACTGTAGAAGCCCCAGAAATAATAAAGGAATATCCAGAAAAAGGGAAACAGGGCAGCACCCCTTATCAGTTCGGGGTGATCGTGTAAGCCGGGAAAAAGCTCAAAGCCGGATTGTTTGACATAGAAAACATAATAGATGACCCAAGCCGCCAGTGAAGAGATAATATCGACTAAAAGGTAAATAAATGTCTGAAGCCTCTTGTTTCTCATTTCCAGGAAACTGATTGATAGATACTACAACACAATCCGCATGTCATTGCAGAATGACATGTTCGGAATTGCTTATTTAATTTTCCTGGTAGAGGTCAGATCATACGGAAATGTTAATCCTGAGTGGAGCAATATATGAATTATTTTTTAATTAGTGCGGAATATACGGTTATTTTTTGGGTTATTGTTCCAACAACGGGAAACAGAAAGATCAGTGTGATGTTTCCGGGTCATCCCCGGTGAAAGTTAATTTATCGGGTATAGCCTGACCTTTCAACTATCTCCCTGCATATTTCCCTTAACCGGGCCATTTCAAAAAGCTGATCAACTGACGGAGTGTGGCCTTCGATAGCCATTGAGAAAGTTTCCAGCTCACAGTGGGTGATTTGTTCAGCCGTTTTTAAGGGTATTTCCGGATTTTTTCCGGTTACTGGCCTGTTACTGCTTCTTTCAAAAACATCCAGTTTCTGGTCGCCGATATCGATCCTCACCAGTCTGTTTGCCTGGTAAGCTTCGATAACAAAGAGGTCTTCGCCGCCGATGTCAGATACCAGGAGATTGGCCGCCGACCCGTTCTCAAAATAGAGTGATGTGCTGAGGAGCCCTGTTGATGCCATATCGGATTTTTGCCGCATCGTATTGATCTTTTTTATATTGCCCGGACACAGATAGAGCAGGGCATCAACTGCTGTAAGAAGGTGCCGGTGAAACACCGGATTTCCGTTCTCCTGGTATTTGGGGGTAAAGACCTTTTTCAAACTAAACAGGGATGGGTGGGATATTGAGGCTAACGACGATCTGAGCAGGGGACTGCTTCGGCCGTACCGCCTTATATGAACAACATTGTCGGCTTCATCCCTGAGCTTGATAAGGTGGTAGATATCTTCCATATCCAGTCTGTCGGCGTTCCATATCAGTATATGCCTCGACATTTTTACAGCCTCGGTAATGAGGCCCATCATGTCATGATCTGCATATAAAAAGATAAGGGCATCGTTTTCAAGAAGCAGGGCCTCATTGGAAACTGGCGGGAGATAATGGGCCAGGGCAGCTTCTGTTCCGGTTCCGTGTCCGGGCGGACAGAAATAACCCGTCAGATGAAACCGCGGGTGGCTGAAATCAGGCCCTGCTTCTGCAGGCTTCCCTATCAGGCCGGCTTTCAACATAATAGTATCTTTGCGGTAAAGATACGTGCAATTTTAAGGAACAGCGGTAAAAAGTCTGTTTAACTTATCAACGTATTGTTGTTAATTGTATAGTTCAGCATTGGTTTACCCGAAACAAAAAATAGTTTAATTTAGCAGTCCGAAAGAGATAAGTAATGACAGATTCATATCGCCACAAAGGATTAAGAAGAAATCTGGCTGAAGAGATCCGGAGCAAAGGCATCGAAGATGAAAGGGTCCTGGATGCAGTACTTAAGGTGCCAAGGCATTATTTCATGGATACCGGGTTTGTCAAATATGCATATAAGGACCAGGCCTTCCCGATTGGATGCGGACAGACCATTTCGCAACCCTACACCGTTGCATTCCAGACACAGCTTCTCGAAGCTGAGAAGCATTGCAAGGTTCTTGAGGTAGGCACCGGATCAGGCTATCAGGCAGCAATACTGTGCCAGATGGGGGCAAAGGTGTACACCATAGAGAGGCATCGCGACCTGTTCATTAAGGCGCAATCACTTCTTTCCTCAATGGGGTACAAGGCCACCTTCTTTTACGGTGACGGCTATGAGGGAAAGCCGGCATATGGTCCTTTTGACCGGATACTGGTAACCGCGGGAGCGCAGGAGATACCCGGAAAACTGAAGCTGCAGCTAAAGACAGGCGGCATCATGGTAATTCCTGTAGGTGATAGCAGTTGCCAGGTGATGACACGTGTTGAAAGAATAACAGAGGAAGAATTTAAGGTTACTGAACACGGGCGCTTTGTATTTGTTCCTTTGCTGAAAGGGAAACCATAAAATCAGGTACGATTATGATCAAAGTCCAGAAATTCGTTGTAAACCCCTTCCAGGAAAACGCATACCTGCTCTATGACGAAACAGGCAGTTGCGTACTCGTTGATATGGGGAGCTACACTGTTGAGGAGAAGAAAGAGGTGCTCTTTTTTATCGAGAACAACCAGCTTGAGCCTGTGATGATAATAAACACGCACTGCCATGTTGACCACCTGCTCGGCAACTCCTTTTTCAAGAACAAGTTCAAGGTGTCCATTGCCGCACATTCAGATGATGAGTTTATGATAGATAAAGCAGTGGAGTATGGATCGGTGTTTGGGTTTGAGGTTGAGGAGCCACCGCCGCTTGACAGCTATCTGGAGGAGGGTAAGGCCATAACTTTTGGCAGTTCATCACTGGAAGTGTTTCATGTGCCGGGACACTCACCAGGCAGCGTGGCGCTGTACAGCAGCGAAGATGCTTTTGTTATTACAGGGGATGTCCTGTTCGACGGGGGTATCGGACGGACAGACCTGCCGGGCGGCGATTACGACACCCTTATAAGGTCCATTACAGAAAAACTGCTGGTGCTTCCCGATGAGGCTAAGGTATATCCCGGGCACGGGCCGGAAACCACAATCGGCGAGGAAAAGCGCTTCAACCCTTTCCTTAAAGGATAATCTGCAACCACAGCAGACATTGAACAGTGCAGCTGCCTGTACTGTTTAATCATATCATGATATTTGTCTTGTTAAACAACACAGCCAGTTTTTATTTTTACAAGAAATAATCAGTAAACCATTAAAAACATAAACAACCCTTTATATGGCACTCGACAGTTTCATTTCACGTCATAACGGTCCCCGTCCCCACGAAACAGGCAGCATGCTTGAGAAGATCGGCGTAAAATCAATCGACGAGCTTATCGACAAGACCATACCCCCTGCAATAAGGCTCGAAAAACCGCTGAACCTGCCTGACGGCATCAGCGAGCATGAGTATCTTCAGAGGATCTGGGAGATAGCCTCGAAAAACAAGGTCTACCGCTCCTTTATCGGGATGGGTTATTACAATACAATATTCCCTCCGGTAATCCTGAGGAACATACTCGAGAACCCCTCATGGTACACCTCGTATACCCCCTACCAGGCAGAGATATCGCAGGGCAGGCTGGAGGCGCTGCTCAATTTCCAGACGGTTGTCATGGACCTTACCGGCATGGAGCTGGCAAATGCATCCCTGCTTGATGAATCAACAGCGGCAGCCGAGGCAATGATCATGATGTTCAATGCCCGCAGCAGGGAGCAGGTGAAGTCGGGTACTTCAAAATTTTTTGTCGATCAGAATATTTTCACCCAGAACCTTGCGGTTTTGCGTACCAGGGCGGTTCCGCTGGGTATTGAGCTCGTAACAGGGAATTATGCAGAGGCGGATATAGGGCAGGAGTATTTCGGTGTGATGGTGCAGTACCCCGCCGGTGACGGGAAAATTTACGATTACAGGGCTTTCATAACCAGGGCTTCGGAACAGGGTATATTTACCGGGGTGATAGCCGACATCCTCAGTCTGGCCCTGCTTATCCCTCCTGGTGAATGGGGCGCCGACGTGGTGGTGGGTTCGACCCAGCGCTTCGGCATACCGATGGGATATGGCGGTCCGCATGCAGGGTACTTCGCCACAAGGGAGAAGTTCAAGCGTTATGTGCCGGGCAGGATAATAGGAGTAACCGTCGATGCACAGGGCAAACATGCACTCAGGATGGCGTTGCAGACAAGGGAACAGCATATTAAGCGTGAAAGAGCCACCTCCAACATCTGCACAGCCCAGGCACTTCTGGCCACCATGGCGGGGATGTATGCGGTCTATCACGGTGCGGAGGGACTGAAAAGAATTGCCCTTCATATTCACCATAGCGCAGTCACCCTTGAGAACGGACTGAAAAGCCTGGGCTACGGGCAGGAGAACGGCAACTATTTTGATACACTCAGGGTGTCGCTTTCGGGCGATATCCTGGCTGCCGGCATTGAGAAGTTGGCTCTGGAGAACAGGATCAACCTCAGGTATATTGACGACAGGACGGTTGGCATCAGCCTTGACGAGACCACACTCATAAAGGACATAAACAATATCCTTTCAGTCTTTGCCGCTGCTGCCGGCAAGGAGGCCCCTGAGGTGAGCTCCCTGGAGGAGAGGACGGCCATTGATAAAGTATTCATCCGCGAAAGCGAATTCCTGACCCTTGATGTTTTCAATGCCTACCGGTCGGAGACCGAGCTGATGAGGTACATCAAGAAACTAGAAAGAAAAGATTTCAGCCTTACGCACTCGATGATATCGCTTGGGTCGTGCACCATGAAGCTGAATGCGGCCACCGAGCTGCTGCCGCTGAGCTGGCCTGAGTTCGGGGCGCTGCATCCGTTCGTGCCGGCCGGCCAGGCGGAGGGATACCATGAGCTGATGGATGAGCTGGCGGCCGACCTGTGCGAGATTACGGGTTACGATGCGATCTCTTTCCAGCCCAATTCGGGAGCTTCGGGTGAGTATACGGGACTGATGGTCATCAGGAGCTATCATGAAAGCAGGGATGAGGGGCACCGGAACGTGTGCCTGATACCTTCGTCGGCACATGGCACCAATCCGGCCAGCGCGGTGATGGCAGGCATGGAGGTGGTGATAGTGGGATGCGATAAACATGGTAATGTCGACCTTAAAGAGCTGCGTGCAAAGGCAGAACAGTACCGCGACAACCTTTCCGCCTTCATGGTTACCTATCCTTCGACTCACGGTGTATATGAACCCGGCATCATCGAGATGACTGAGATAATTCATGAGAACGGGGGACAGGTTTATATGGACGGGGCCAACATGAACGCGCAGGTAGGATTTACCAATCCCGCGATAGTGGGAGCCGACGTGTGCCACCTGAACCTGCACAAGACATTTGCCATACCTCACGGGGGCGGGGGGCCCGGCATGGGCCCGATAGGAGTTGCTGCCCACCTTGTCGAGTTCCTGCCCGGGCACCCGGTCATTACCACGGGCGGCGAGAAAGGTGTTGAGGCGATAGCTGCTGCTCCATACGGGAGCGCCAGTATACTGACAATATCACATGCCTACATTAAACTGCTCGGCGGGAAAGGGCTGACCGAAGCAACCCGCCTGGCCATACTTAACGCCAATTACCTGGCGGCGGTCCTGAAAGATTACTATGATGTTCTGTACAAGGGGGTGAATGGTTTTGTTGCCCATGAGATGATAATCGACTGCCGTAAGTTCCGGTTGGACAAGGAGCTGGAGGTTACCGAGGCCGATATTGCAAAACGGCTGATGGACTATGGCTTCCATGCGCCAACTCTATCGTTCCCGGTAGCCGGCACCCTGATGGTAGAACCGACCGAGAGCGAGTCGCTGCATGAGCTGAACCGGTTTGCCGAGGCAATGATCTCTATCTACGCCGAGATGGAAGAGATACGCACAGGAAAAGCCGACAAGAAGAACAACGTGCTGAAGAATGCGCCCCATACCGCTGAGGTGGCTGTATCGGACGGATGGGACAGGCCCTACGGCAGGGAAAAGGCTGCCTATCCCCTGAAGTGGATAGCCGACAACAAGTTCTGGCCCTCTGTGAGCCGCGTTGACGATGCCCATGGCGACCGCAACCTGATGTGCTCCTGCGCACCTATAGACTCATACAGGAGCGGGCTTTTCGGGTTCAAGTCACTGGAATAGGTGATCCCGGAACAACAAATACGGCACGAGACTTGTTATAATAATGTTGTGAATGCTGCCCGGTTTTCGTCACCGGACGGAGGCACCTGCCGGTTAATTGTACCGGTAGCAGGACCGGCGGCATAACAGCGTATATTATATAATGATTTTTACTATGGAGCGGAAAGATGATTCTTTCAGGCAGAATTTTGAGACTTTGCTGGCCCTTTTCAGGAAACTTGCCGACAAAATGTCAGAGGGTGAGATACAGGGGGTTAATCCACAGTTTGCCGGCCAGTTCAGGATGATGCTCAACCAGTACGAGATGATGAAGAATATGATGCCCGATGATATACCTGAACACCTGAGGGAACCATTCAGGCAGATGATGGAAAACATGATCCATCAGCTGAAGGATGAGATCGGTGAGGATATCTTCCTTACTTCTCCCGGTAAAGGTGAGAGCAGTGAGCCTGACCTGCCGTCAACCGGAGAAGGTTCTGAGAAAGACTCTACAATAATGGAAATTGAGGACAGCCTTCGGAAACCCGGACTGGACCCGGGGGAGATGGATAAGCTGCTCGACAGGCTTGCCGAGCTAAAATCACAAAAGGGATGACCCCGTCATCCCTTTTTTCAGGTTCTTTACCCTTGATTGCTATGACCTGCAGGCCGGGTCTAACCCGTTATTTAAAGGTTATGTCAGCCCTGTCCGGCACAACAGCGTCCCCCTGCCGGACAGCTGCCCATGGCCGGTGCAGCCTGCCTGAAATCATTCTTTGACTTTGACTGTTTGGGTGCGCGGTATTCATCGCGTGTTTCACCGCAATCGGGGCACTCGGCTATCTTCTTGCTGCAGGGCCCGTAAACGGGGCTGTTATATTCATGGGTCCTTCCCTGGCCCTCAAACTTTATCCCGCAGCTCTCACAATGAAATTGCAACATGTCAGACGAATATTGATTTAACAAACTGCAAATTTACACTTTTTTCATCCAAAGTTTCACGCAGGCGGATGTTAAAATGCCCGGGTTTGTTTCCCGGGCATCCTTGATCATTTGTGGTGGGTCAGATCTCCCATCCTCTCCTGTAAGCTTCCCTGTAAAGGAAGCGGTTGGCATCGGGCGGGTTTGTTATCTGCATCTTTTCAGGGTCATAAGTGACCTTTCTTCCGGCCCTGAGCGCAACAACGGGCAGCAGGGTGGTCTCATTGCACACCTCAACGCTCTGGAAACTTCCCGGTGACATTTCACCTTTAAGCACGGCGTTTATCCAGACATCGGTACCACTTTGCGTGGAAGTTGGCGGAGGATCGGCCTGGCCGGTGAACTCTATCATCCTGCTTTCGGGAATGATACGCGGGTTGTTTGCATGGAAACCTCCGATTATCTTGCCCTTGTCGCCTACGAACATCATACCTTCCCTTGGAAGTTCATTGCCGTCGGCCTCCATTTCAGGCGGGTTGTGGGGTTTCATTCCTCCGTCGTACCAGAACAGGTCGAGAGCCGGAGAGCTTCCCCTTGCCTCGAATTTCCACCTGAAGATGCACGAGTGCGGGAAGGAGTGCTGGTTCACTATCATCTGGCATGTCGCTTCGGGTGTGATGATGTTGGTTGTGGTGCCCAGTGCCTCAATGCTTACCGGCGGAACGGTGATGCCGAATTTTGTAAAAACCGGCCAGAGGCTGTATATGCCCATGTCGGCTACGCTGCCTGCACCGAAATCGTACCATCCGCGATACACGTTATGGGTAAAATTGGGGTGGTAGGGCCTGTCGGGTACCGGACCCAGCCACAGGTCCCAGTCAAATCCTTCGGGAACCGGCGGCCTGTCCTCCGGCAGTTGCGGCCACTGAGGCCACACCGGGCGGAAGGACCAGTTATGGATCTCTTTGAGGGTTCCGATGGCTCCCTGGTCTATCCAGTTCTTCACAACATCATACTGGTTTCTGCCTGCCCAGGCCAGCAGGTGCGTTACCACTCCCGTTTCCCGGGCGGTTTTTACGGTTTGACGCGCCTCGTGCACTATATTGGCGACGGGTTTGTGCATGATCACGTTCTTGCCCTTCTTCATCGACATGATTGCCTGGATGCCATGCTGGTGGTCGGGCGTTATGATCTTCACCGTGTCCATGTCCCTCTCCTTCTCAAGCATCTCCCTGAAATCGGCGTAAGCGGTGCACCCCCTGTGGCTGCCTCCGGGTCTTACCATTGAATAATATTTGTCCACTACCTCTTTACCCACATCCCTGCCTGCAGGTATTCCTTTGATGTTTGCCCCCCATGAGGAGTCACCAAGAAGCTGCCTGACGGAGTTCCTTATCCCGTTTGGCGACCAGTCTGCGTAGCCCACCGGGTTCTTCACCGGGTCGCATATTGAGACGACCTGTACTCTTTCGTCGGTGATAAGGGAGGTGAGCTCCCTTATCTGCTGCGTTCCGCAGCCGATAAGTCCGAGATTGATCTTATCACTTGGAGCCACATAGTTCACCCCTCCCAGTACATGGCGGGGTACTACTGTAAAGGCAACAGCCGAGCCGGTCATGCCCAGGAACTGCCGCCGGTTGATTTTTTTAAAAGCTGACATTGTTAATAGGTTTTGGTAGTTTAGTGATGGTTTGGAAGATTTTGATAAATGTACATTTTTTTGAAACATTGACACTATCTTAGGGGAGTAATTTGCCATAAACCATGAATTTCCTGCTTGATTGCCTGTTGCATCAGCGGCAGAAGGGGCTGAATCCTAAAAACCTGCTGAAATGAGAAATTTTTCTTTGTTTCTGTTTATGATCCTGGCAGTCAGTGCCGGAGCTGACACCCATGATAAGGGCGTTGTCAGGCTTATTGTCCGCGCCGACGATATTGGCGTTGCACGTTCGGTCAACGAGGCGGTTATCGACAGCTATCTGAACGGAATAGTGACCACGGTTGAGCTGATGATGCCGACTCCCTGGTTTCCCGATGCCGTCAGGCTATTGGAAGAGAATCCGCAGATCAATGTGGGACTTCACCTGACCCTTACCAGCGAGTGGGAGAACATGAAATGGAGGCCTCTTACCAACGCATCCACCATTACTTGTGACGACGGCTATTTTTTGCCGATGATCTGGCCCAACCCCAATTTCAGTCCGCATGAAGTGCTGAGTAACGCCGAATGGTGCCTGGATGAGATTGAAGCCGAGTTCAGGGCGCAGATTGAGATGGGCCTGAGGCACATGCACCGGGCGACACATATTACCGGTCATATGGGTTGCGGGCAGTGGCACGATGATGTAAGGGAACTTTGGGGCCGCCTTGCCGATGAATACGGGCTCCGCATTTTTCCGGAGGAGCATGGTGTTCAGAGGATGCCCGGCTGGGGTCGCGAAAGAGACCTGGAGAAGCGGGTGGAGATCTTTATTCAGAACCTCCGTAACCTGGGGCCCGGAACATGGCTTTTTGTCGAGCACCCCGCATACGACACCCCCGAGATCCGTGCCCTGGGCCATACAGGTTATGAAGACGTGGCGGCCGACCGTGAGGGTGTGACCAGGGTCTTTACCGACCCCCGGGTGATGGCGGCCATCAGGGAGCTGGGAATTGAACTTGTCAGCTACAGCGATTTGGCTAAACTCTGAGCCGTTTTTATAATAATAGTGAGTTACAACTCAAAAAAATCATAATAATATTGAGTTATAACTCAGAATTATGTGAGTTTTCCGGAAATAACTATGATCTTCCCGGGATATGATTGCAGTTATATTAACTTGAATGATCCTGCCGTTATTATTATATTTGGTATATCTGTTGTAACAAAAACAGGACGATCATGAAAATGCCGGTAACCGCAACACTTACAATCCTCCTGGCTGCAGCGCTGTTTTCCTGCTCCGAAGAGTTCCTTCACAAGGAACCGCAGGGCATCACTGCAGAGACCATCTTTACGAATGAAAAGGGGCTCGATGCACTGCTTATCGGAACTTATGGTATAATCAGCGGGGGTGTACTATGGGAGGTAAGCTGGGGTGCTTCAGCTACTAACTGGCTTTATGGATCGGCAGCATCTGACGATGCTTACAAAGGAAGTGAAATGGGTGATGCATCTGATATAACCCAGATTGAATACTGGGAGGTATCGTCTACCAACAGATTGTCAGGAGAAAAATGGAAATGGGTGTTTATGGGAGTTACCCGTGCCAATGAAGTTTTGCGTATTCTCGGGATGACAGAAGGGCTGACCCCGGCCAGGGCAGCAGAAATTGAAGCCGAAGCAAGATTCCTGAGGGCATTCTTCAATACCGAAGGTTACCTTGTGTTTAAGAATATCCCGATAATTACCGAAAACACAGAAGACCCTGCGAAAGTGCCAAACACTGTTGATATTGTACCTCATATAATTGCTGACCTGGAGTTTGCCTGGGAGAACCTTCCGGAGTCACAGCAGCAGGTTGGCCGGCCGACAAGGTACGCGGCAATGGCGCTTGCTGCCAAGGTATACCTTCACAACGGAAATTATTCATCGGCAGGGCCCTTGCTTGATGTAATAATCAACAGCGGCAGGTACAGTCTTACGGAGAGTTTTCATGACAATTTCCGCATAGCCACCAACAACAACGAAGAATCGATATTCGAGATCCAGGCATCGGTCAATGACGGGGCGTGCTGCTCCGGCAATGCTGAGATGGGTATTGGGCTTAATTTTCCTCACGGAGGGGACATTGGTATGTGCTGCGGTTTCCACCAGCCCTCGCAGAACCTTGTCAATGCCTTCAGGGTTGATGAAAACGGCCTGCCCCTTCTTGACAGCTTCAATGATAATGATTTGAAGAATGACATGGGCATAGAGTCGCATGAGGAGTTCATCCCTTTTGATGACTATGTTGATCCCAGGCTGGACTGGACAGTGAGCCGCAGGGGTATTCCTTATCTGGACTGGGGTGTGAACAGGGGCAAGGACTGGATCAGGTACCAGCCTCACGGAGGACCTAACCTTCCCGCGATGAAATGGATGTTTTACCAGTCTGAGAGATATGAACTGTCAGCCTCAACAGGATGGATGACCGGTGTAAGTGCCAACAATTACAGGTCTGTCCGTTATGCCCAGGTGCTGTTGTGGCGTGCTGAGGTTCATGTTCATGACGGTGAACCAGACCAGGCCGAGGAACTGGTCAACATGATCAGGGAGCGAGCCGGCAATCACGTTGTTATGGGCAGGATTACCACATATGAGCTGCCAAAGGAGGCTTACCCGTGGAATGTTGAGATAGACCGGGATCAGCCTGCCGCCAATTACCGCGTTGAGCCCTATCCGCAGGGCACGTTTACCTCTATGGGAGAGGAGTATGCGATGAAAGCCGTAAGGTTCGAGCACCGGCTGGAGCTGGCAACCGAAGGGCACAGGTTCTTTGACCTTCGCCGCTGGGGTATTATTGATGAGACCCTGAATGATTTTGCAGGAAAGGATGGTGAATTCCGGCCTCAGGGATATATGGGTAGGGCCCGGTTTACCTCAAGGGACAGATACATGCCGATCCCTCAATCGCAGATTGATATGCAGCCCGGCGTGCTTGAGCAGAACCCGGGGTATTAGGAACCGGCCAGATTTCCTGACAGAATTGGCACGGGGTTCCGGGTCAGGCCGGGTCCGGTGTTTCTGAAATTATACCGGGAACCTGCCGGATCAGAGTCGTTTAGCAGTGGTATGCGGAAACTCAGAACCGGCTTAGCGGTGGCAGCCAGATGGTCAGAATCCGAACCGCCCCGGCAGCCAGATGGTCAGAACCCGAACAGCCGCGGCAGCCAGAGGCTGAGCGCGGGAATGTAGGTTATCAGCATCAGCGCCACTATCATGGCGATGAAGAACGGGATCAGAGGGCGGATTACCTTCATGATGCTGAGGTTTGCCACGCTGCATCCGATAAACAGCAGCGAACCGACCGGCGGCGTGCAGAGCCCCACCGTAAGGTTTACCACCATTATTATCCCGAAATGAACCGGGTCGACGCCAAGGTCAGCCACCACGGGAAGGAAGATCGGGGTGAAGATCAGCACTGCGGGCGTCATGTCCATAAAGACACCCACGAACAGTAGTATAAGGTTAATGATCAGCAGTATCACTATCTTGTTGGTGCTGATCGACAGCAGTCCCTCGCTCACATTCTGTGGTATGTTGGCAAACGACATCGCCCATGACATCCCTATGGAGGCAGCTACCAGCAGCAGGACTATGGAGGTGACCCTGACACTTTTCAACAGTATATCAGGAAGGTCCTTTACGCGCACCTCACCGTAGATGAGTGCAAGGATCAGCGCGTAGAGGACTGCAATGGCCGATGCTTCGGTAGCGGTGAATATCCCAGCAAGTATGCCGCCGATCACTATCACCAGGAGCATAAGGCTTGGAACGGCGCTGAAGAACCTGACAACCCCGGTGCGGAGTCCGGTCCTTTCCCCGACAGGGTAATTCTTACGGTAGGCAATTGCGGCGGCCACACCCATCAGCAACAACCCGGTCAGTATTCCCGGAACATACCCCGCGATAAAGAGGGCCGCGATCGAAACACCGCCGCTGGCGAGGCTGTAGACAATAAGGATGTTGCTTGGCGGAATTACCAGTCCGGTCGTTGCCGAAGTGATATTAACCGCTGCCGAGAACGGTTTTTCGTAGCCCTCCTCCTCCATCCTGGGGGTCATCATGCTTCCTATTGCCGAGGCCGAAGCGGCCGCCGAGCCCGAAATGGCCCCGAACAGCATATTGGCCATCACATTCACAAAGGCAAGTCCGCCAGGCAGCCTTCCTACCAGAACCTTGGCAAACTCAATAAGCCTCAGGGCGATCCCTCCCCGGTTCATAAGCTGGCCCGCCAGTATAAAGAATGGGATTGCCAGCAGCGCAAAACTGTCCAGTCCGGTTGCCATGCGCTGCGCAAAAGTGGTAAATGCCGGCAGCGGCATAATATGTATGAGAAGGGTTAGCGAGCCCGATATCCCGATACTGTATGCAATCGGCACACCCAGTATGAGAAGAAATACAAAACTGATTACTAAAACATATATTTCGAGATATTCCATTTCAGAGTTGTGTTTGTCAGGTGATAGAAGGAGCTTTGATTTTTACAGGTTTGGTCTTTCCTGTTCGGGCACCTGGCCGGGTTCGGGTACCTGTTCGTGACCGTCAGTCTGCGGGTATACTATGTCATATATAGAGTAATACATGATGAACAGTCCGCTCAGCGGAAGGACCAGGTAAACATAGCCCACCGGTATCTGCAGGGCCGACGATACCTGGCTTAGCCGCAGGGTTATATATACCAGGTTTGCCCCGCCAACAACAAGCACTGCAAGGGCAAAGAGGGCAATGAGGACATTGATCAGGACATTGACCCTGGTTTTCCCTTCCGGGGAAAGCTTATGATGCAGCAGGTCAATGGCCAGATGCTCCTTTTTACCGGTAATGAATGTTGCGCCCAGCAGTCCCACCCATATAAGCAGGAAGCCTGCCAGCTCGTCGGTAAATGCGCTCGGGTGCCCGACAAGGTAACGGCTTGCCACCTGCCATAGCACGTTTATCACCAGCACACCCATCAGTATTGTGACAAAAGTTGCCAGGAACCGGTCGAGATGTTTTCTTATTGTCATTTTTATGAGTTTTTGTACAGCTTTATTTCAAGGTTGGCAGCAACAGTTTCCTGGAATGGCGGACTATTCCAGGGCCCGGATCCGCTCAATCATTTTTCTCATCTGCGGGTCTTGCATATACTGCTCGTAGAGGGGTTGCACCGCCTCTATGAACGGCCCTTTGTCGGGGTAAAGCACCTCCACTCCCGCCGCCTTGACCATTTCGAGGGAGTGCCTTTCAGATTCGGCCCAGAGCTTGCGCTGGTATTTGACCGACTCGGTGGCTGCTTCCTGCACCCATCTCTGTTCCTCCTCGGTAAGCGTGTTCCATATCTTGGTGCTTATTATCAGCACATCAGGCACCGTTGAATGTTCGTTCAAAGAATAGTAGCCACACACCTCAAAATGGTTTGAAAGGTAGAAGCTGGGCGGGTTGTTCTCGGCCCCGTCAACCACACCGCCCTGGAGTGCGGTATAGAGCTCACCCCAGGAGATGGGGGTTGGAGATCCTCCCATGGCACGGACCATGTTGACGGCCGAGGGGCTTGGCTGGACCCTGATTTTAAGTCCCCGCAGATCATCAGGATGCATAATCGGCCTGTCTTTGGTGTAGAAGCTGCGGCTTCCGGAATCATAAAAAGCCAGTCCCCGCAACCAGAACTCCTCGCCGTCCATCAGGATCTCATTGCCTACCTCTCCGTCGAGTACTCTCTCGGTATGTTCACGGCCGGTGAATATATAGGGAAGGTTGAGCACACGGTAGCTGGGGGCAAAACTCTCAATTGCGGCTGCCGACACTTTGGTGATCGCGAGACTACCTATCTGGAGCATTTCGAGGTTCTCCCTTTCGGTGCCGAGCTGTTCACTGGGATAGACATCAATTCTCATGTGACCATCAGATTTCTCTGCCACCAGCCCGGCCATGTAAACCATGCCCTGGTGTACCGAGTGGCTGGGAGAGAGTCCGTGACCCAGTTTCAGCACCGTTACATGATCGCGTTCGCCGCATGCTGTAACCGCAGCCAGGAGGAGCAGCAATCCTGCGAGTCGCCAGGCCGCCGGCATTCCTGCCAGTCGCAGCAGCGACAGCGGTCCTGAAAGACGCCAAAGTAACAGTCCTGCGAGTCGCCGCAGTGGGAGCGAACCTACCAGATGCCCTTTATTTCCGTAATAGAACTTGCTTATGTTTCTTGCCATAACAGCTCAAATATTTATTTTGCAACTAATTGCCCTTGTTGCCGGCAGGGCTGCCTTTTATCTTTTGGAGGATGGCGACTGCCTCGCTTACCTTCTTCTCAAGGAGGTTGAAATCACGGTTTTTCAGGATATCTTTCGTTATAAGCCTGGAACCGATGCCCACGCAGTAAACCCCTGCATTGAACCATCCGGCAAGGTTCTCTTCGGTAGGCTCCACACCGCCTGTGGGCATCAGGCTTGTCCACGGCCTTGGCCCGAGAACAGCCTTTACGAATCCGGGACCACCGACCTGGGAGCCGGGGAATATCTTGACAATTTCGGCACCAAGTCTTTCGGCCTCCGAGATCTCCGTTACGGAGCCGCAGCCCGGTATCCACAATACCTTGCGCTGGTTGCACAGAAAGGCGACATCTTCATGCAGGGAGGGCGATACGATGAAGTTTGCCCCGAGCTGCATGTAGAGTACGGCAGTCGGCCCGTCCGTTACCGAACCTGCTCCCGTTATCATTTCGGGGCACTCATCAGCAAGTTTTTTGTTAAGCAGGGCGAACACTTCGTGGGCATAATCCCCGCGATTGGTGAATTCAAATGTTTTAAGGCCACCCCTGTAGCAGGCCTTTGCCACTTCGAGGCAGATTTCGGGGTCGGGGTTGTAGAAAACGGGTACAATACCCCCGTTCCTCAACCCGAGTACCACTTCTGTTCGTGCAAAACGTGCCATAATATTCAAGATTTATTGACGATCCGGTGCCGCTAAAATAAAAAAAAACCGGGACTACAACACCACTTCACAGCAGATCTCCTGCGCGCCCGTCCGGGTTTCGCCGCCGGTTGCTGCCGGGCTTGGTTTCACCGGCGACCGTTCCCGCTTTGCCTCAGGGCGCTGAGGGGCCGGGCTACAGAGCCGGTTGTTTCAGGGCCAAGTCACTCACCCTGTCACCCGCCGAACCCTAAATAGTTTTTCGCATTGTGGTAGCATATGTTTCTCACCATGCTGCCAACCAGATCCATATTGGCCGGTATCTCACCGTTCTCGATATCCCTTCCCAGCATGTTGCACAGTATCCTCCTGAAATAGTCGTGCCTTGGGTAGGAGAGGAAGCTGCGCGAATCGGTCAGCATCCCCACAAACCTGCTCAGCAGTCCCATGTTCGAAAGAGTATTAAGCTGCCTCTCCATCCCGTCTTTCTGGTCAAGGAACCACCATCCGCTGCCGAACTGCATCTTGCCCGGTACCGACCCGTCGTTAAAATTGCCGGCCATTGTCACCATTACCTCGTTGTCGCGCGGGTTCAGGTTATAAAGAATTGTTTTTGCAAGCTTGCCCTCCATATCCAGTCTGCCGAAAAATCTTGACATCGGCAGTGCCATCTCAAAATCACCTATCGAGTCAAAACCCTTGTCCGCTCCAATCTCTCTGAACATCCTTGTTGAGTTGTTCCTCAGGGCACCGACATGGAACTGCTGTGTCCATCCCTTCTCATGATCCATTACTGCAAGGTGGAACAGCATGGCCGATTTGAATTTCCATATTTTATCAGCAGGAAGCTGCTTCCCTGATCTTACCGAAGCGAATATCTCCCTTACCTCGCTGTAGGTATAATCTTCAGCATAAAAACGGTCCAGTCCGTGATCCGACAGCCGGCATCCCTGCTCATGAAAGAAATCGTGCCTTTTACGCAGTGCGGTCATCAGCTCGTCGAACCGGGTAACAGACATGCCTGCTGCCTCTTCGAGCTTATCAATATATGCATTGTAGGCTGCGGGATCGTCAGCCGCCATTGCCTTGTCGGGCCTCCAGGTGGGCAGCACCCGTATCTCAAATCCGTCGTTTGCTGTTTTGATATGGTGTTCCAGGCTGTCGGCCGGGTCGTCGGTGGTGCAGACCAGCTCCACCTTCATGGTGCGCATGATGTTCCTTGCACTGAATTCGGGCGTTGCCAGCATTTCGTTGCACCTTTCGTATATGTCTGCCGCGGTTGCGGGGTTCAGCAGCTCCTTGATCCCGAACGGCCGTTGCAGCTCCATGTGTGTCCAGTGGTAAAGAGGGTTTCGCAGGGTGAGAGGGACGGTCTCCGCCCATTTCATGAACTTATCACGGTCAGGGGCGCTGCCGGTGCAGTACTCTTCGGGTATCCCGTTGGCCCTCATTGCGCGCCATTTATAATGGTCGCCGTCAAGCCATATTTTTGTCATGTTCTCAAACTGCCTGTCGGCCGCAACCTCCTCCGGCGGCAGGTGGCAGTGGTAGTCTATTATCGGGAGGTCCCTGGCATAATCGTTATAAAGCTGTTCAGCCGTTTTGTTCTGAAGCATAAAGCTGTCGTCCATAAAGTTCTTCATAGTTTCGGGGTTCTTTATGTTTGGGTTTCTATCCACATGCAGTCAGCGCGCAACAGGCATGCAACCGGCACGCAGTCCGCAAGGATAAAAATTATTTACGGAAATCAAAGATCCGCCTGAAATGCCTTTGATAGATATTTTCAGTCACTTCCTGTCCGATTATATCCCGGTGCTTTTCGAGCAGACCGGTAAACAGATCCCCCTTTTCAGCAGCAATTTTGTAGGAAACATGCACCAGCTGCCTAATATCAGGATTGTAGTCCGGGTGCCCGGGATCATGCCTTAGCGCCGAGGCAAAGCGGCTGCCGTCCCATGACGACATCTCCTTTTCAGAAGGCAGCCTGCTCCTGTCAATATTGATGACGGCTTCATAGGGCCCGCATAATTCATCGAACCTGCGCAGGGCCTCACAGTAAATCTCAGCCGCCATCGCCAGGGCATCACCACCCGCCATTGCCAGTCCGGTCATCTCTTCTAGCCACGTGGTCCCTGCCGTTTTTATATGGATTCCCTTGTCATGTTTCCTTATCAGTCCGCCCATCACCGGGTAGATGCTGAATTTATCGCTGCCGCTGTGAATGCTCAGCTTCAGGTTTTCGGGAAGCCCGAACTCTTTTATGGCATGATCTATAACCAGCAGGTCCTGTTCAAACTCGGGGGCAAACTGCCTGATATCGCCCTCGTAGTCCACCCCTTTATTAAATCTGCCGGTGAATTTTGGGGCTATTGTATCTACCGGTATATTCTCTGAGGCCAGTGCCCCGAGTATAAAGAACAGTTCAGACGGTGACTGGGGAGTGGCGACCTCATCCATGGAGACCTCGGTTATGAAGTTGCCCCTGCCTTTCTTTGACTCGATGTACCTGTACAACTCAGCAGCCTGGCCGGCTGCATAAAGGAATTTCTCTCCTGTTGCCTGCAGCATTTCAGGGGTCAGGCTGACGGGCCTTTCAATTCCTGGTATACGGAATTCCCCCGTATAACCTGAGAATTTTTCAATAAACTCCCTTATCTTATCATCACCGGCTTTTTTGCCGATGTAGTCGGCCACGTCGATAGTGAAAAAATCGCAGCTTTCAATATACCTGTCCACATTCGACATATTGATGTGGTCGGCATCGACAAACCACGGCCTGTTCCACCGGCTGTTCCTGACCGCCGCATCGGCAGCGGCCCTGGTTCCCGAGGGTTCTGACCCCACTGTAAGGTGCTCGCGGTTCGATTTGTTCCAGACAGGGGTTATGTCAACGCCTTCTCCGGCTGCCATAATGAAGGCCCTGAGCTGGGCTTCTCCCTGGTGCGCGAACCGGTCGCCGATGCCGAAAGAGTATTTGCTAAGTTGCATATTGCAAGTATTGAGGTGGTTATTGAGATTGCGGCTCTCCGGCGACATGGAAACCGAATGGTTAACCGTATCCCGAAAAAACCCGTGTGCGTACACGAAAATACAAATATTTTTTATTACTTTGCAAATACAGGACGGAAATCGGCTGAAATTTAACGTTTGGGTCCGCATAATATGAAAGGATCAGGGAACAACATACCGAGAATACGGATCATTGACATTGCCCGCCTGGCAGGGGTGTCGGCGGGGACGGTCGACAGGGTGCTGCATGACCGCGGCGAGGTTTCCCGTGCAACCAGGAAGAAGGTGCTGGGTATAATCAGGGAGATGGATTACCAGCCCGATATCCTCGCGAGTACCCTGGCCGCGCGTAAAACCTTCGGGTTTGGCGCCCTTCTGCCCCGAAGCACCGATGATAGTCCCTTCTGGAAGTATCCCCTTTCGGGGATAGAAGAGGGATTGCGTGAAATTGCCTATTTCGGGGTGGAGGTGGACAACTATTTTTTTGACCATGCCAGCAGGGAGAAGTTTCTGTCAAAGGGACGTGAAATGCTTGCCGGCAATCACCAGGGTATCATACTTGCGCCTGTATTCACAGAGGAGGCCGCCATCCTGCTGGAGGAGTGCGCCGGTGCCGGAGTACCTGTGGTGCTTGTAAACGCTGATATCTGCGGGGGCTCGTGCATCTCTTTTGTGGGACAGGACTCCGGGCAGAGCGGGATGGTGGCGGCAAGGCTGATGCATTTCGGAATGGGTGACGAAAGCCGGTTGATGGTTGTCAATTTTACAAGGGAAAAAGGTAACCGCGATCACATACTGAAAAGGGAAGAGGGGTTCAGGAGATACTACGACGGCATTCTGCCGGAAGCTCAAAAGAGCCTGGGGCACCTGAATATTCCCGAAACCGGCGGAACAAATGCAGAAAGAATTCTTGAAGATGCCATCTTCTCATCTCCCGGCGGCATTAAAGGAATATTCGTTACCAATTCAAGGGTATTCAGGGTGGCAAGGTTCCTTGAGAAGAAGGGTGCCGAAGATATCGTGCTGATAGGCTATGACCTGCTTGATGAGAACAAGGAGTTCCTCCGGAAGGGGGTCATCGATTTTCTGATAAGCCAGAAACCCCGTGAGCAGGGATACAGGAGCATAATGACCCTTTACCGTCACGTGGTACTGAGGCAGGAGGTGGAGCGGAGCCATTACCTCCCGATAGATATAATAACCCGGGAGAATCTTGAGCATTATACATATACTTAACAGTCACAATATGGATAACAGGGGCTTTGAAGATCTGAAAGGCAGGGTTTGCATAATAACGGGCGGCGCCGGGGTGCTTGGCACAGCAATGACGACTGCCATGTGCAGGGCCGGGGTTAAGACAGTGGTGGCGAACCTTGACGGGGAGGCTGCCAGGGATCTGGCTGCCAGGCTCCACAGTGAATACGGGACCGAAACAATGGGACTTGAGGTCGATGTCCTGGACAAGTCCGCGCTCTTCGAAGCAAAAGATGAGGTGATCGGGCGTTTCGGCAGGATCGATGCGCTAGTGAATGCCGCGGGCGGCAACTCACCGAAAGCCACTACCAAAGTTGAGCAGATAGAGCCGGGAAGCGGCAATGACATATCAGACAACTTTTTCGGTCTTGATACGGAAAGCTTCAGGCAGGTATTCGACCTGAACTTCATGGGTACGCTGCTGCCCACCATGATCTTCGGCAATGTGATGACGGACAGGGGCAGGGGGGTTATCATCAACATCTCGTCGATGAATTCCTTCAGGCCCCTTACAAAGATCCCCGCCTACTCGGCGGCAAAGGCGTCGGTAAACAATTTCACGCAATGGCTCGCAGTGCATTTCGGCAAGACGGGGGTACGAGTAAATGCCATTGCACCGGGGTTCTTCCTGACAGACCAGAACAGATTTTTGCTGACTGACAGGAGTACGGGCGAGCTTACCCCGAGAGGGAGAAGGATAATTGAGAACACCCCCACCGGGAAATTCGGCAAACCCGAGGATGTGCAGGGAGTCATTCTCTTTCTGCTGTCTGACATCTCATCGTTCATCAATGGTGTGGTGTTGCCGGTTGACGGGGGCTACAGCGCTTTTGGAGGAGTGTAGCAGCGACAGAAGCAAGTCTGATAATGAAATTTCAGAAACTAAAACCAACAGATATGGGCAAAAATGTTATAGTAGCACAGTCCGGCGGACCCTCGCCGGTAATCAACAATTCTCTGAGGGGAATAGTGGAAACCTGCCGCATGTTCCCCAAAGAGTTCGGTAAAGTTTATGCAGGCTGGCACGGCATTGAGGGCGTGCTGAAAGAGGAGCTGCTCGACCTGTCATCGCAGCCCCGGGAGGAGATATCGCTGCTTCGCACCACTCCGGCCGCAGGCAGCATCGGTACCTGCAGGTACAAGCTGAAGGACGGGCAGGAAAAGGATTTCAACAGGGTTATCGAGGTATTCAGGTCCCACGATATCGGGTATTTCTTTTACATCGGCGGCAATGACTCCCAGCACACCGCCTTCAGGGTAAGCGAGCTAGCGAGGGAGCGGGGACTCGACCTGGTGGCTGTGGGGGTGCCAAAGACAATAGACAATGACGTGGGCGACAGCGAATTCAAGCTGATAGACCACACCCCGGGCTATGGCAGCGTGGCCCGTTACTGGTCGCATATAATCCAGAACGCCAACGAAGAGAACATGGGCTCATCGCCTGCCGACCCGGTGCTGGTCATACAGGCCATGGGCCGGAAGATCGGGTTCATCCCCGCCGCCGCCAGGCTTGCCGATCCCGACAGGAAGATGCCACTGCAGATCTATATGACCGAGTCGGGCGTCACCCTTGAGCAGATGGCCGACAATGTCAATGACCGGCTCAAAAAGGACGGCCGTTGTATCGTCGTGGTGAGCGAGGGATTTGATGTGGGCGACATCGGTGAGGTGAAGGATGCATTCGGGCATACCTCTTTCGGCTCAAGCAAGGTTTCCGTATACCAGAGTATTGTTAATTACCTGAACGGTAAGGGGTTGAAGGCCAGGGGTGCGGCTAGGGGACAGGTCATGGGTACCGACCAGCGCGACACCATGATCTATGCCTCGACAGTCGACCTCGAAGAGGCATACAAGGTGGGGCAGAAGGCGGTCGACATCGCCATGAACGAGGGTAACGGCTGGATGGCGACCATCCTCAGGGAGCCCGGGATTATCTACAACGTGAGGTACGACAAGGTGCCGCTCGAGAAGGTGGCCCTCTCAGAGAGGTTCTTCCCGAAAAAGTGGATAGCCCCCGGCGGCATTGACGTTACCGACGATTTCGTGAGTTATGCCCGTCCCCTCATTGGCGACGACTGGGTATCGGTGCCGCTTATAGACGGAATTCAGCGTTTTGCAAAGCTGCTGCCCCTGTTCGCGAAGAAGCGCCTGCCGTCATATGTGCCCGAGGCATACTGATGACCTGGGTGCAGGCAGACATGAATGTTTTCGCTTTCGCGGAAAATAACGGTTTCAGGCCGTCTAATGCCATACCCGCCGGGATGGCGCGGTGAAAGGCAGATGCTCCCGGGAGCTGTATGTAACCAGGAGAATAATTAAAATCAGGGTTAAATAAAAAATCACAATTATGTCACAATCATCAAACTTACAGGATCAGTTAAAAAATCTCACTCCCCAAAAGGAGTTCTTTATCGGGATAGATTCCGACGGTTGCGTTTTCGACACCATGGAGATCAAGCAGAAAGAGTGTTTCTGTCCCAATTTCATCAAATTCTACAACCTGCAGAGGGTTTCGAAGTATGCGCGGGAAACGTGGGAATTTGTGAACCTCTATTCCAAGACAAGGGGAGTCAACAGGTTCAAGGCGCTGCTCGAGGCGGTCAGCCTGCTGGGTGAGAGGCAGGAGGTGAAGGCAAGGAAAGCGGCAATGCCCGACATGAGCGCACTTGCTGAGTGGGTGGCAAAAGAGACAAAGCTTGGCAATCCGGCACTCGGGAGCTACGCCGCGCAGGTCAATGACCCCCGCATTGACCTTGCACTGGAGTGGTCAAAGAAAGTCAACCACGATATAGCCGAACTGGTATTCGGCATAAATCCTTTCCCGCTGGTTGAAGAGTCGCTCGAAAAGCTGACGGCCAAAGCCGATGCGATAGTTGTTTCGCAGACGCCCGTAGAGGCGCTGACAAGGGAGTGGGAGGAGAACGGCATTGACAAATATGTGCATATGATAGCGGGACAGGAGTACGGGACCAAGACCGAGCACCTGGCGCTTTCCGCAAAGGGCAGGTACCCCGACAACAAGATACTGATGATAGGCGATGCACCCGGCGATTACAAGGCTGCCAGATCCAACGGGGTTCTGTTCTTCCCGGTAAATCCCGGACATGAGGAGGAGTCATGGGACAGGTTCTACAACGAGGCGCTGGACAGGTTCTTTGAAGGCACCTACCAGGGCGATTATGAAAAGGCGCTGATAGAGGAGTTCGACTCCTACCTGCCTGAAAAACCGTCGTGGTAATATTTTTGACGGCTTGACGGTTTTCCCGGGCAGGCGGGCCCGGAAAAATAATGGCGGTGCTAATGCGCCGGAAAGATGTAAAAAACAATAACTGTTATGCTCTATTTTGCTCGTGGTTCGGAAAATGATGTGCTTGCTTCGCATGACCTCAGGGTGGGACTGAATGAGGCTTGCGGCCGGCTTGGCAGCAGGAAGAAGGTGCTTGCCCTGCCGCCCGACTATACCCGTTTCCACTCAAGGGCGGGCGAGCTGACGGCCATGGCGTATGACTATTACGGCAGTGCGCTGACCGATATCCTTCCCGCCCTGGGCACCCACTTCCCGATGACCGGGCAGGAGATAGAAAAGATGTACCCCGGTGTTCCGCAATCGCTCTTCAGGGTTCACCGTTGGCGCACCGATGTGGTTACGCTGGGCGAGGTGCCGGCCGGCTATGTGAGCGAGGTATCGGAAGGGAGGGTTGACTATCCATGGCCGGCACAGGTCAACCGCCTGGTGGCTCACGGGGGGCACGACCTGGTATTGTCAATCGGACAGGTGGTGCCGCACGAGGTTACCGGGATGGCAAACTATAACAAGAACCTGCTGGTGGGCACCGGCGGGGCAGAGGGTATAAACAAGAGCCATTTCCTGGGGGCCGCATACGGGATGGAGAGGATCATGGGCAGGGCAGACACGCCCGTGAGAAAGGTGCTGAACTATGCATCAGAGAACTTCGCGGACCATCTTCCCGTTGTCTATGTGCTGACGGTGGTTGGTCAGGGAAGCGGAGGGGGACTGGTAACAAGGGGTCTGTTCATAGGCGATGACCATGAATGTTTCTACCGTGCAGCCGAGCTATCGTTAAAGGTGAACTTCACAATGGTTGACAAACCTCTGCATAAGGTGGTGGTCTACCTTGACCCAAACGAGTTCAAAAGCACCTGGCTTGGCAACAAGAGCATATACCGCACCCGTATGGCCATTGCCGACGGCGGCGAGCTGACAGTGCTTGCTCCGGGACTCAGGCAGTTCGGCGAAGATGAAGAGATCGACCGGCTCATACGGCGGCACGGGTACCTTACAACCCCGGAAATACTCAGCCTGGTTGATGAGGAAGAGGAACTGAGGGACAACCTGAGCGCTGCGGCACACCTTATTCACGGTTCGCATGAGAACAGGTTCACCATAACATACTGCCCGGGCCATCTCAGCCGGGAAGAGGTCGAATCGGTAAATTACCGGTACGGCAACCTTGAAGAGATGGTCAGAAAGTATGATCCCGGGCGGCTTAAAGAGGGATACAATACCCTGCCGGGCGGTGAGGAGCTGTTTTACATCTCCAACCCGGCGCTCGGACTATGGGCATCGGCCGAAAGGTTCGGCTAAACCAATGATTTGCGTATGATAAAGATAGTGGCCGATAATAAAATACCCTTCCTGAAGGGGGTGCTCGAAAAATATGCCAGGGTCGTTTACTTCCCCGGAAGGGAAATTACACGACAACACCTTGCCGGTGCCGATGCCCTCATTATAAGGACGCGTACCAGATGTAACGAACGGCTCCTTGAAGGCACTCCGGTAAAATATATTGCCACGGCCACCATCGGGCACGACCATATTGATGCAAACTATTGCAGGTCCAGGGGCATATCGTGGAGCAACGCGCCGGGCTGCAACTCCGGCTCTGTAATGCAGTATGCAGCCTCGGCGCTGGCATATATAAGGGAAAAAAACGGCAGGGGATTTGGCGACCTTACCATCGGGATAGTCGGGGTGGGGCATGTTGGCAGGAAGGTTGAAAAGCTTGCGCGCACACTGGGCATGAAAGTGTTGCTCAGCGACCCGCCAAGGGCAAGGGAAGAAGGGGATGACGGGTTTGAACCGCTTGACGGACTGCTGAGGGCTTCCGATATTGTTACGATGCATGTGCCGCTTAACAGGGAGGGAGCCGACAGGACCCTGCATCTGGTGAACGGATGGTTTTTCGGAAGGATGAAGAGGGGAAGCTGGTTTATAAATACCTCCAGGGGTGAGGTTGTGAACACGCTGTCTCTTATTGGTGCACTGGAAAGCGGCAAGCTGGCCGGAACGGTGATCGATGTATGGGAAAATGAACCGTACATTGACCGCGACCTTCTTGCACTGGCAGATATTGCAACACCTCATATAGCCGGGTATTCACTCGACGGCAAGGCCAACGGTACTGCTCAGAGCGTGAGGGCGGTGAGTGAATTTTTCGGTCTTGGGGTTGGGGACTGGTACCCGGAGGTGCCGGCGCCTGCCGATCCGGTGGTAAGCATTGTTGATGGTGCCACGGGGAACGGGCGTGCCATGGGTGCCGGAGCTTCAAAAGGTCCCGGAGTTGCAATAGGCGGCAAAGGTAACCCGGCGACCGGCGGTGCCTCGGTAACATTGGGTACTACGGGGTCTGAGGGGATTACGTGGACTGATAATTTGATCGGCAAGCTGTTCATGCATACGTATGATATTCTGGCAGACACAGCTAGGCTGAAGGAGGCGCCTGACGATTTTGAGCGGTTCAGGGACGAATACCCGCCCCGCAGGGAGTTCGGTGCATACAAGGTTGAGCTGCCCGGGCAGGAGGGTGAGATAGTTCGCGTGGTACGGGAGCTGGGGTTCAGGTTGTGACCTTTTTTTACCGCGGGGGCGATCCCGGGGAAGAGTTCATCATCACCCTTCGGCAGATGGAATAGCAGAATGTCATACAAACGGAAGTATTAACCAAAACATTACAATATGGCAGAAAAAGCAGATATCGGACTGGTGGGACTTGCCGTCATGGGCGAGAACCTCGTTTTGAACATGGAAAGCAAGGGTTTTACGGTGGCAGTGTACAACAGGACGACCGACAAGGTCGACCGGTTTGTTGAAGGCCGGGGTAAGGACAAGAACATCATAGGGACACGCAGTCTCCAGGAACTGGTTGACTCGCTTGAGAGACCGCGCAAGATCATGCTGATGGTAAAGGCGGGTAAGCCGGTCGACGATTTCATAGAGCAGATAATACCATACCTGGACAAGGGTGATGTGCTTATTGACGGGGGCAACTCTCACTTCCCCGACACAAACCGCCGTACCGCCTACCTTGAGAACAAGGGGTTTCTCTATATCGGTACGGGCGTGTCAGGGGGAGAGGAGGGAGCGCTGAAAGGCCCCTCGATCATGCCGGGCGGCTCAAAGGCGGCATGGCCGCTTGTAAAGGACATATTCCAGTCCATCGCTGCCAGGGTAGCTGACGGCGCACCATGCTGCGACTGGGTAGGGGAGGACGGTGCAGGGCATTTTGTGAAGATGGTGCACAACGGCATTGAGTACGGCGATATGCAGCTTATCTGCGAGGCCTACCACATCATGAAGGATGTGCTCGGCATGAGCGCCGGCGAGATGCACGAGGTTTTCAAGGCCTGGAATGACGGGGAGTTGGACAGCTACCTGATAGAGATCACCCGTGATATCCTGGCGTACAAAGATGAGGACGGCGAGCCGCTGGTGGATAAGATACTTGATACGGCAGGACAGAAGGGGACGGGGAAGTGGACCGGCATCACGGCTCTTGATCTGGGAGTTCCCCTCACCCTTATCGGCGAGTCGGTCTTTTCGAGGTGCCTTTCGGCCCAGAAGAATGAAAGGGTGGAGGCTTCAAAGATCCTGAAGGGTCCTCAGCCGGCGTTTACAGGAGACCGTGTGGAGTTTGTGGAGGATCTCAGGCAGGCGCTGTACGCCTCAAAGATGGTTTCATACGCGCAGGGTTACGTGCTGATGCGCGAGGCGGCGCAGGAGTATGGCTGGGATCTCAATTACGGAGGTATTGCAATGATGTGGAGGGGTGGCTGTATCATCCGTTCGGTCTTCCTTGGCAAGATCAAGGAGGCATTTGACAATGACCCGCAATTGAAGAACCTGCTGCTCGACCCGTTCTTTAAAGAGACTGTCCAGCGTGCACAGGAAAGCTGGCGCAAGGTGGTTGCCGCAGCAATCACCAGCGGCATACCGGTGCCCGCCCTAAGTTCGGCCCTTTGCTATTACGACGGCTACAGGAGCGAAAGGTTGCCTGCCAACCTGCTGCAGGCGCAACGCGACTATTTCGGGGCGCACACCTATGAGAGGATTGACAGGCCGAGGGGTGAGTTCTTCCATACCAACTGGACCGGCAGGGGAGGAACGACAGCATCGTCCACCTATAATGTCTGATTGCCGGAGATGGGTGAAATCCGGCAGACCGGGCCGGGTCAAAGCGGATTGGTGACGGTCCGGCACAATAATAGCCGCAGACATTCAGAAAAGTTGTGGCTGAGGTGAGCCGCGAACACGATCTGCCGCTACAATTATAGCGTCAGAAAGTCAGTAAGTTAGCAATAACAAGGGTAATAAACCATGTCCCGTTACGTCCATTTGCGTAAATTGTTATAAATTTACGCCGGCTCGGAAAATATGTTTCTTTTATAATAACTTCAATATTAATGTTATGTCTGAAAAAATCTTAAACAGGGTGAAACCCGGTGTTGCTACCGGTGATGATGTAAAAACGGTTTTCAGCATTGCCAAGGCAGGAAATTATGCTTTGCCCGCTGTTAACGTGGTAAGTACCAACTCAGTGAATGCTGTTCTTGAGGCGGCAAAGGAGGTCAACGCTCCTGTTATTATCCAGTTCTCCAACGGAGGAGCTTCATTTTTTGCAGGCAAGGGGCTGTCGAATGATGGAGAGCAGGCTGCCATCGCCGGAGCCATATCGGGTGCAAAGCACATACACCATATGTCAGAACTTTACGGTGTTCCCGTGATCCTTCATACCGACCATGCAGCAAGAAAACTTCTGCCGTGGATCGACGGACTGCTCGATTATGGAGAGAGGCACTACCAGAGATACGGCAAGCCTCTTTACAGCTCACATATGCTTGACCTTTCGGAGGAACCCATTGAGGAGAACATCGAAACATGCAAGCAGTACCTCGAGCGTATGACCAAAATGGGCATGACCCTCGAGATAGAGCTTGGTGTGACGGGCGGCGAAGAGGACGGTGTCGACAATACCGAAATCGACAACTCCCTGCTCTACACACAGCCAGAGGAGGTTGAGTATGCCTATGCCGAGCTCATCAAGGTAAGTCCCAATTTCACCGTTGCCGCATCGTTCGGTAATGTACACGGTGTTTACAAGCCGGGTAACGTGAAGCTTACTCCCAAGATCCTGCTGAACTCACAGAAGCATATCCAGGAGAAGCACGGAACGGGAGCGAACCCGGTGGACTTCGTATTTCACGGAGGATCGGGCTCGAGCCAGGAAGAGATACGTGAGGCTATTGGCTACGGTGTTATAAAGATGAACATCGACACCGATACCCAGTGGGCATTCTGGGATGGCATACGCGTGTATGAAAAGGCAAACCGTGACTACCTGCAGGGACAGATAGGTAACCCCGAGGGAGATGACAAGCCCAACAAGAAGAAGTACGACCCGCGGGTATGGCTTCGCGAAGGTGAGAAGGCCATGATCGAAAGGCTGAAGGTTGCCTTCGACGACCTGAACTGCGTAAACAGGCTGTAGTACATTATCAGTCCGCGCAGAACCTCGTGGCGAAGCGGTCAATCCGCGTTGCCAGGACGGGAACATTCAGCCGGATAATATCAGGCCGGGGCAGTTTTTGCCCCGGTTTTTTGCTATTCTCACTCTGTATATTTTACATGCACACTTATATTGGAACCCATGTTCTACAGTTCCATTATCTTCATCTTTTCAAAAATTAAGGAATCAGGATTATAGAGGGGATTGTCAATATGTAATGCTATGTATAAACCATCTTTAGAGATGAATTTCATGGTTGGGTCATAAGTTTTCTCAGGTAATAAGGTTTCTGTAATAACATTAAAATCTTCATCCAGTACTATTAGGCTAAATAAATTTAAATACTCAAAATGCTTTTGAGTGTTTTCCGTTTCGTCGATATCATATCCGGGCAAAAATAATCTGTAGATGAAATTCCTGTATTTATCGTATAGGACACTAGTATAACTCGGATTAGTGATACTTGCCTTTTGTTGCTGTATTATAGGGTCTAAAGGATTATTTTGGACCTACCCCTTTAATGTGGACGCTGAGTTAAGCTAAGCTGCATTTTTATAATTACTATTAATTTTCACAAACTCATCAATTGTTTTATATCCTATAGCTGAGTGTCTTCTTTTGCGGTTATACCAGGATAGAAATCATTGTGCCCTTCAGGGCAATAAGCAATGATCCCATAGTATCCCCGGAAAAGAAAGCTTTGGAGAGACAGGTACTTATTGTATTGCACATATTTACTTTGCATGATTTTGCTTTATAAAAACAGCCACTTCCGTATAATATCCTCCCTGATTTACCTCTTTCAACCTGCAATCACTCATATTTTTGCTTGTATTTCTCGACTGTAATAATCGGATTAACATTTTCTGTCCGTATGTAGTCCAATAAATCTTTGTACTGTGGATAATAATTGTATATGTTTTCAATCATTACCGGATCGCTGTTTATCACCCAGCCAAATTCATGCGGATTCAGAACTGATATGATCTTGTCATTCACTACCGTTTTTGGATACTGGCCCTTAAAAAGAAATTTCTCATCAGATTTGCATGAATTATAAGAAATAACAGAACCATTAACACGTGAAATAATTGCTGATCCTGTCATACCACCGTAGAACCCTATTTTAGTAGCGTATGTGGTTTCAAAAAAGTAAGACAGGGTATACCGGCCAGGGTCAGGACCGGCAAATCGAATATGCTCTACCGGTTCACCATCGTCAAGCAGGAATACGCTATTTTTTGTCGGAGAAATAAAAAAAAGGTTGTCTTCACTCCTGAAAAAGGGAGTAGGAATAGTCAGGGTTGAAAATGTATAATCTTCGGTATATGGAAAAAATTTATTGGTTATTTCTCCTTTTTGATCAGAAATAATCAAATCATAAAAATAATCATCATCGCCAAACGCAGTATTTCCATGCCTGAAAAAGTAATAATGGTTACCGGACAGTTCCATTCTATAAGCAACAAAAGGGATGAGTTTGTTTATCAGAAAATTGCCATTGATATCATACATGTATAACTTGTTCCGGTTAAATATCACTATAGTATCGCCCTTGACAGAAAAATCAGTAATTGCAGGATACTCCTCCGGACCGGGGCCCTTTCGGCTGATCCTTGATATATATTCTCCATCCTCGCTGAAAACAAAAATTTTTTCCTGTATTTCGTCATGCAGATGAAATCGATGGTTATTGTGGACTACCTTTCCAATATTACCAATAATCCCTCCTTCTTTTGAATCAAGTATTATAAACCCTATTGAATCCACAATTTCACTTATAGTGATAATACCTGAAGGCGGACTGATATATATGTCAGGAATATCGTCAGCTGGATAGTAGATTTTGATGCCAGTTTCAGGATGAGCACAACCCCATACAATAAAAGCAATTAGTAAGTTTCTTAATTTAGGCATAATAATTTTTTTTAATCAGTAGGAGGAATCTTATTATTAATTCCTCCTAATGAATAAAGAAGTTATGTTAAAACATTAAGTAGAACATAAATTATTCCAGGTATTACAATCCGCACAGGTATCATTAGGCCTTATGTCATGTGTGTAATCAATACAATTAATGGCACAAGTTCCTGTTTGGCTGCATGTTGCTTTATGCCCAGCTATTTTAGTCACTGAAACAAAAGGTGGAAAAGGGTAATATGTGGTTTGATAATACCAATTAAAGTGTTGATATAATCTCCATCCGGACTCGTCATCACCGTTTCCACTCTCCCCATCCGCCTGTGCCATAACTGCAATATCAGCAAGTGAGACATCAAGGTTGTGATTGTTTTGTGCAAGATGGATGTTAATAATTGATCCGGCTGCAAACAGGCATGCCGTCAATGCAAGAATTATTTTCTTTTTCATAATATTCAATGATTTAAGTTTTAACAAGGTTTTAATGTTTTGTGTCATTTTTTGTGCAATCTCAGGTTGAAATTGCACCTCTTTTCAGCTTTTACAAGCCGCATGTGGATTATCGTTGAGGATCATCTCTCAATTTCGCAGTAATGGAACTGCTTTCGTGGAAGGATCGAGACGTGCCCGATCATAAACTATTTTGGTATCTTTGCCGCATCACCTCCTTTCTTTTTAGAAAGGGAGCCGGAAGAGGAAGCTGGCTTTGTTGAAGACCTGGTGGCTTCCTCTTCCTTTACCCTGTTAATCTTGATATCAAATTCTTACTCAATACCGTCTGATATCTATTTCAAAACACTTCAATTCTTATGCTTTTCCTTCTTTGCCCAGTTAAATAGCTTATTTTTGAGCTTGCCCGATTATCCAAAAACTTCTTTCTAAAACAAGTTTAATGAATAGTTTTCATTCCAGCAGCATTTTTGGAATGAACGACATGGAAAAGGAATGAACGACATGAAAAAGGAATGAATGACATGAAAAAGGAATGAACGGCATGAAAAAGTTTGAACAGCACACCATGAATCACTCATTGGCTTGATCATAATTATGCCATGAAGTAAGAATCCAGATATTATCTTCAAGAGTCTCCAAAACAACGAAGGCCTGAACGTCAGGTTGCCAGTAATCCTAACACTCTCGTTATTTATTAATATGGAAAGATATTGATCGCCTTATTCAATCTCGATATAATTCCTAATCTTGGAAATAAATTCTTGCATTTCATTATACATCTCAATCACAGTATCTTTATCAAAATCAATAATAATATCATAATCCCCTTTAGTCCTGCGATTAAAAGCTTTGTTAATGATTTTACCGTATTTGGTATCAATCAAACCTGCGTTAATAAAACTCTTATTGAACCAGCCAATTAGCTGAGCATGTTTGGAGGTCTCAAACTCATTTTTTATTCCCAAAGCCAATAATGAGTAAAACATTCCGTAATAAATTCGGTTAATAGCAGCACGCATTCTATTATTCTCAATTAGAATCCGAACATCCACAATTGTTTCATCAGCTTGATCAAGCCTGTATTTAATTAAGTCCCTCTTGTCATTACTCTCCATAGTCATGAGTGTATCCCTGATTTTAAAGCATTAACAAAAATTGGTTGCCTGCCTCTTATGGATTTTATTTCACTCGTTGACAATAAATGAACATCAATAAGTATATTGTACTTTAAATTAATGTCATAACATAAATCCAATATAATATCTTCATCCTTTGCCGAATAATCATTATCCAATACAATTAATATATCATAATCGGAATCCTCGGTTGATTCACCTCTTGCATGTGATCCAAATAAAACAATCTCATTAATTGATCCATCGTAATTCTGACTTAAATGCTCTTTTAAGTCAGATAATATTTTTTGATTATCTGACATGCCTTTTATTTTGGTACTAATTTACAAAAAATGATTGAACCTGGGTAAGGTTATTTTTTCTCACCTTGCCTACACCTAAGTTATCTCCGCGTTATTATCTTTAAAGTAAAACTGCTCTTGCTTTGGCGTTTGACCAAATCGGACTGGAATTATTGGGCCGGGGCAATTTTTGCCCCGGTTTTTTGATGCCTGCGCAGGAACCCGGCGGGGGGGTGTGTGATCAGTTGGTCGCTTCTAAAAGCATTGCCGCGTTTCCGGCTGATTGCTCAGAACAGTTGTTTTATCACGTCAATGTTCGTTATGTTGGTAATATAAAGGGGGAATATCCCGATTTTGAGGTTGTTGTTAACCTCCAGTTCTCTCTTCATTCCGAAGGAATCAGTTACCGTGCATTTGCCCAGGTTAAGCGGCAGCACTGTATCGTCTTCAAGGCTCCAGACTGAAAAAACCTTTTCGCCGTTTCTTTCCCACAGATATCCCCAGATCTTATCGTTTCCGGGAAATCTGACCCGGGGGACCGTGCCTGGTTTGACCCCGTCAAGTTCCCTGACAAGTGTTGCATAGGAGAACCATGAAGGCCGGAGAGTGCCGTCATTACGAATGAAGCCGGCGCCAGCATGCATTGACGGGGTGGAACCGCTTTCCCGGTATATGAATACTTTGTCTATCCCGGCGGCCAGCGCCATCATGGTTACCCTGGGAAGCTTCGCTGCCTGGGCCCTTTCATCAAGTCCGATCGGCCCTCCAACATCATAGCCTGTTTCGGTGAGCCAGACAGGTTTATTTCCGGGCTTGACCCTGCGCCACCATTCCACCAGGGCTTTCAGGTCATCTTCAAAGGTTCTGTCGCCCGGACGGGGGAGGGCATCTCCCCGTTTGACGTTCGGGTCGAGGGTTGCAACCTCCGGGTCGGCCCTGCCGGAGTAATAGTGTACGTTCAGTATATCGGCAAAATCGACAGGTGTTTTACCGTCGCTGTAGCGGTATGTCTCCATTTGCCGGATATTGTCTTTTAGATGTATGCCAGCCCATCCGCAACTGGTTACAATAATGTCGGGATCAGCTTCTCTGGCAGCCTCTGCACCAATCCTGAATATCTCAAAATAGTCCTCTATCGGGCCAACCCAGGGGCCCCACGCTTCTGCATTCAGGTTGGGCTCATTCCACAGCTCGATAACCCTGAGCAGTCCCATGCCGCTTACCTTGTCATCTGTCAGGAGCTTATCTGCCGGGTGCTTCTTTGACCCGTACCTGGCAACAATCTGGAAGATTGCGGTTCCGTAGTCATTGAAATCCCCGGGCGGAAACCCAAGGGAATTATTGTGGCCTGGAGGAGCAGTTGTGGCCCAGTCAGGAGTCTGAAATACGTAAGGGAGAAAATTGAGATTGTATTTCTCGGCATACTCTCTGATTTTCCTGTCCTGGTCTACATGCCAGGGGGACACCCTGCCGTCGAAGTAAAATTTATCCTTTTCGGGCGATATGAATGCCCACTTCAGGTTTTCAAAGCGCACCCAGCCCAGGCCCATCCTCGAATGATGCCCGGCAAGGTTGATGTTGCTTGCATTGACGCCGAACCGCGAATCGGAAGTGACATTCTCCGGTTCTGCCGGCATGATGAAATAGTTTTTAAGAAGCACCTGCGTTACAGCCGGGGATGAAACCCTGAACCCTGCCAGATAGGCACCTGTTGATAATCTCAGGGTCTCAACCGGTGAAAAGGTCAGAGTGCTGCCCGGATC
>SLOE01000056.1 GCA_007132715.1 Bacteroidales bacterium | reverse complement strand
GCGAGGTATTCATCGCCAACTCCAACGGCCTATCCAAAACCTACAAATCATCAATGTGCTCAGTCAGTGTGGGCGTGGTGGCCCAGAAGGGAGATCAGAGGCGTACGGGCGGTGAGTCAAGCAGCCGCAGGTTCTTTGCCGATCTGGAGCCTCTTGAAGAGATTGCTGAAAGTGCAGCACAAAAGGCATGGGAGCTCCTTGACCCGCGTATGGTACCCACGCAGAGAACGGCGGTGATTTTTGATACCTCTGTGGCCGCATCGCTGCTGAGGGGCGTCATTGTTGCCATCAACGGCGAAAGGGTACTCCAGGGGGCCAGTTTCCTGCAGGACTCCATGAACCAGCAGTTCGCCACCCCGCTCCTTACCATCACCGACGACGGCACCGTTCCGAAAGGATCGGGCAGCTCACCGTTTGACGGCGAGGGAGTGCCGACAAGAAAAAGGGTACTCGTTGAGAATGGCGTGCTCAGGGGATTCCTCTACAATACACAGGTGGCAGCAAGGGCCGGTGCAGAAAGCACAGGCAATGCCTCGAGGGGCGGATATACCAGCCTCCCCGGCATCGGCACACATAACCTCTATCTCGGTACCGGCGATCACAGCCAGGAGGAGATCATCGCAGCTACGGGGCGGGGACTGTTACTGAAGGGAGTAACCGGATACGGGATCAACCCCGTTAACGGCAACTTCAGTGGCGGCGCCACAGGCTTCTGGATAGAGAACGGAAGGATTGCCTACCCTGTCGAGGGACTCACCATCGCGGGCAGCGCCTCGCAGATCCTTAACGGGATAGATATGATGGGCAATGACATCGACATGAACAGGGTATTCGCCTCACCGACTTTCAGGGTGGCCGAAATGCAGATAGGAGGGGCCTGATCAGGGCAACACACCGGCCGGCGGCTTAAATAACAAGCACCGGCCGAACCCTTTGATCAGGGAAGATCAACGGTGGAGACCAGCCCCCCCTGGTTCGCGGGGATCCGGCTAACCAGGCGGATATCCGAAACATCGGAATAGTCATACTGGTATAGTCCGTCATCACCAATAAGCAGCAATATGCCTCCTGCCGGTATGACATCCCATGCATGTATATCGGGAAATTCCTTAATAATATTGCTTCTCACCGCGTAAGGGTTGGTGGCGTCATAAACCGTCATGCCATTCTCACCCTCGCAAATGAAGAGGGTACCATTGTCTATCCCCAGTCCGTAAGGCTCATCCAGCCAGTGGAAGGCTATCAGCTCGGGTTCATTGAAATCGCTTACATCAATTATGTCAAGCCGGTTCACACCACCGCCACAGATGGTGCCTCCCCTGAGGGTCACATAGGCTACGTCATTTTCCACAACTACAGGGTCGCAACCCGTAATGTGAGTGTATTCAGACATATATTCAGGTGATCCCGGCTCGGCCAGGTCATAGATGAACATGCTTCGGCGACCCCCTATAAACATCTTGTCACCATGAATAAATATGGTCTCTATTTCGGAAGTTACCATGTGAGATGTACCCTTCACAGGAACGACAGGATCTTCAATATTAAACACATTGATCTTCCTGTCCTCGATCCCGTAAAGGTAGTTATCGTAAATGCCGAACCTTGCCATCGATCCCCCCTTGCCGGCAGCCGTACCGGTACCCTGCCAACCCCCCGTTCCGCCCGACAACTGCATATACCCGGCATTGTAAAGCTTTGATCCAAACCATCCGTAAGACGGATACCAGGGCTGGCTTACCACCCTCTCCCGGCGCCTCTCCATCTCCCACCCGGTAACAACACCTTTGGCTATGTAAATCTGATCGGCCGGTAATCCGGGCTCTTCAGTATCAGGTATAATATAGGGGAACACATCCTCAAGCCTTCCTGCTTCCTGTATATTCTGCAGGTCGTCGATATCCAGAACAACCAGGTCGGTATAGCTGTCGACGAAAAGATACCGGCCCTTTATCGACATGTCTATATTACCCGGGATATTTATAAAACCTGCCGCTGCGGGTGCAGCGGGATTGCTGTTGTCAATTATATGAATCCCCTTCATATGTTCGTTGACGAAGATCAGTCCCTTATACAGATATATCTTCCCGGGACGCGACAGCGCTGCAGGAGGACCCGGGGCCACTGATTCCCTGAGCTCTTCCCAGGACATATACACCGGCACCATGATGTCATATTCCTGGTACTTCCTGTCCTCACATCCGGCCAGTGTTAATAGTCCGGCGATACATGCAATGGCTAAAAGTCTGCTTGACGGCATTTTTTTTTATTTAAAAGGAAGATGCAGTATGTTGGCCAAAACTCAGCAACCAATATAATATATTATAAAGATGCAAATTGTTTAAAAAAAGTTGCAACTTTTTATACAATTTATGCATCTTTAATTTAGCCACCATCAACCCTGAAACAAATGACAACCCGGCAAACAAATGATCTCTCTGCGCCCTGCCGCTGCCGCAGTATCCGGGCGATCATCATCACGGCAGTATTGCTCTTCACCTGTACGGTACTTTTTGGCGCTCAACCTGATGACCGGCCGGCCGGTAATGACAGTCCCCCATTATTCTTTTCCGGCTTCTTTTCTCAGGCTTCAGCAGGATTTCTTGCCGGCAAAAGCGACCATGGCGACCCTGCGTCCCTTCCGGCATTTTCCATTCTTGCAGCATCCAGGGTGAGTCCGCGCTTTTCACTGGGGCTCGGCACGGGGATGGACCTGCTCGAATACATGGCGGCCCCTGTATACGGGAATATCCACATGCATCTGCAGGTCGACAGGACATACCACCCTTACCTGTTCTTCAGGTCAGGTTACTCTTTCCCCCTTGGGAAAGCAAATGACGAACCTGTTTATAAATTCGACCGCCTTGGAGGGTATATGCTTGGCACAGGTGCCGGCATACTCCTGCCCGGCGACGATCACATCAGGTTCTACCTGCAAGCCGGGTACAGGTACCAGGAGCTCCGCACAGACCGCACCCATACAGATACCGGTGTTGTAGTGAACTATTCAACATTCTATAACCGGCTCGAGCTGACCATAGGGGTGTTCTTCAGGTAATTCCAATCCACATCATGATGTCAAATAAAAAAGATCCATACCTTCTGTGATACAGCCTGCCCGCAGGTTGGCAGAAGCATACGGCCTGCATAAAAACTGATCGTCAGCCTTTATTAAAACAACCTGATCATGAGCACAAATGACTATAAAACATCAGCCTCAGTAATAGTACTGTTCAGCCTGGCAATAACACTCTCCTTCTCTCAGGATTACTATGACAATGTACCAGGGGTAATACCCGGTTTCTCATGGCCGGAGGGAATAGAGATGGCTCTTAGCCTTACCTTTGATGATGCCCGCCTTTCGCAGGCAGACAAAGGGATCCCGCTGCTTGACAAATATGATATAAAGGCTACTTTCTATGTATCTCCCGGTGCCATGATGCAACGTCTGGATGCATGGAAGCAGGCCGCCGGCAACGGACATGAGATCGGGAATCATTCCCTGTATCACCCCTGTTCCGGAAATTTCCTGTGGGCAAGGGACAGAGCCCTCGAGAACTATACACAAGAACAGATGAGGCAGGAACTCGATTCTGCCAACAGGCTGATATATGAATTACTGGGTGTTCAGCCGGTTTCATTTGCTTACCCGTGCGGACAAACGTTTGTCGGCCGGGGCACAAATACCAGAAGCTATATACCTGTTGTAGCCTCTATGTTCCGCACCGGGCGGGGATGGCTTGATGAGGGCCCGAATGATCCCGCATTTTGTGACATGGCACAGCTAACAGGTATGGAGCTGGACGGCAAATCCTTCGAAGAAATACTCATCCTCATAGAAAATGCCAGAAGAAGTGGCCAGTGGCTGATCCTTGCGGGACACGAAACAGATAACCAGGGGAGCCAGACATCCTACCTGGAAACAATTGAGGCAATCTGCAGGTATGCTTCCGATCCGGCCAACGGCATCTGGATCGATAATGTCGATAACATTGCCACCTATATTACCGGACAAAGGGGAGAATAACAGGTAGCATCAGGCAAGTAAACCTCCCTGTTGCCTGGCTTTGTCACGGCCGTCCTTCCAATACCAATAAAAAAAGGCTGCAATCCCTGATGAATGCTACCTTTTGATCAGGTGTATTTTATTTGTTAAAACGCTTATTATGAGAGAATCTAAACCCAGAAAATGGATTTCTGTAACAGGTATCATCTTAGCAATATTCACATTATCCTGCGAGAAAGACGATCCTCCAACCCTTACCACTGCAGAGGTTACAGAAATAACCTTAAATTCAGCCACATCTGGTGGTAATATTACAGACGATGGAGGAGCAGAAATAACAGCAAGAGGTGTTGTATGGAGCACCGCTGAAAATCCAACAGTCGATAACAATCACGGCAAAACTATTGATGGAATTGGTAAGGGAGAGTTTACAAGCGACATAACTGGACTTACTCCCGGAACAACATACTTTGTACGTTCTTATGCTGTGAATAGTTCCGGGACAGCTTATGGGAACCAATTAAGTTTTATAACGGACTTTGAGGATGGTACATTTGGGACTGTAACTGATATTGAAGGTAATGAATACAAAACCGTTTGGATTGGAGGACGAGAGTGGATGGCCAAGAATCTGCACACCACAAAATATAATGATGGCACAGCCATTCCCACCGGACATAGCTATGCGCAGTGGGGCGTCTTAACCACCGGAGCCTACAGCGTTTACCCACATTCTGAACTTGACGGGCTGAACTCTGACGCTGATGTTCTCGAAGCCTACGGAGCACTATACAACTGGTACGCGGTCAAAACCGGCAACCTCTGCCCCACCGGCTGGAGCGTACCCACCGATGAGGAGTGGACAGAGCTGGTTGATTACTTGGGGGCACAGGGCTACCCTAACGAAGCGTCTAACATTAACGGCCCAGGCAATGCCCTGAAATCATGCAGGCAACTTGGCTCCCCCCTGGGCGGCGATTGCAACACTGGCACGCATCCCCGCTGGAACTCCCATAGCACACACTACGGTACCGATGCATTCGGCTTTTCGGCCCTTCCGGGTGGCAACCGTTCTGACAGAGAGTATGAAAGTCACTACTTTAGTGCCGGCTCAGGCGGGTCCTGGTGGAGTAGTACCGAGTACAGTGCTACTAACATTTGGATGCGGTTTATGTTAATCCAAACCGGGATGGTAATCCGTTCTAACGCTAGCCGCAAGGGGAGTGGGTTGCCCATTCGTTGCATTAGAGACAATTTGTAAGTTTTCCCGATACCTGGCCTAAAAAATGGGTGGGCTTACATGCCTGTTTTAGAATAAGTTATAAGCAGCTAATATCAATAGATTTCTTTAGTTATTCTTTAGCTGCTAAAAACAAAAGCCCTGCAAGTGATTAAACTGCAAGGCTTTTATTGTTTTTCTTTGCTCCCCCTCTTGGACTTGAACCAAGGACCCCCTGATTAACAGTCAGGTGCTCTAACCAACTGAGCTAAGGAGGAATGTTATGTATGTAAAGACCTTAAATTGAGACTGCGAAAATAATAGCTTTTCATTAATTAACCAATATATTTGTGAAATATTTTACCGCGTGATCCTGGACGGGAGTTAACAGTCGCACTTGCATATAATAACCAGAAAGCTCCGCCAAAACATGGCCGGGCCCAAATGACGCGGGTTTTTAAGATGAACTGAAACAAGACCCGCTCAATATCCGGCGAATGTG
>SLOE01000123.1 GCA_007132715.1 Bacteroidales bacterium | reverse complement strand
GTGGGGAGAGGGAGTGACCGGAATTGTTCAGCACAGGATAATATCATTGGTGTTCAGACATGAAAACAGTTTCAGATATAAGACAGACAAAGCAGAACCAGGATAATTGACAAACCCAAACCGATAACCCTATGGCAACCATTAAAGAACTCTCCGAAAAGAAGCCCTGGCTCAACTGGGTCCTTTTCTTCGGCACAGTCGTGATTGTATTCCTTATCGGACTGTTTGCCGCATCTATTGTTGAAAGAAGAAGCGAGGCACAGCTTTACTTCCAGATGGTGAAGCCGATAGCGGACTGGGAGCCCAGGCATGAGGTGTGGGGACAGAACTTCCCGCGCCAGTATGAATCATACATGCTAACAAGGGATACAACCTTTGAGAGCAGATATTACGGCTCGGTAATGATAGATTACCTTGAGAAATACCCGGAGCTGGTGATCATGTGGGCGGGCTATGCCTTTGCAAGGGATTATAACCAGGGACGCGGCCATTACTACTCGGTTACCGATGTGCATAATACATTGCGGACCGTTCAGCCGCAGCCTGCCACATGCTGGACATGCAAGAGCACCGATGTGCCAAGGGTGATGAACGAGATCGGGGTAAGGGAGTTCTACAGCAGCTCCTGGTCAGATATGGGCAGTGAAATTGTAAACTCAATAGGTTGCCAGGACTGCCACGATCCGCAGACAATGAACCTGAGGATAACAAGGCCGGCACTGGCCGAAGCGTTCGAAAGGCAGGGAAGGAACATTGAAAATGCAACCCACCAGGAAATGCGTTCGCTCGTATGTGCCCAGTGCCATGTGGAATACTATTTCAAGGGAGAGGACACCTACCTGACCTTCCCGTGGGACATGGGGTTCAGCGCCGATGATATGGAGGCCTACTTTGATTACCATGAGTTCACCGACTGGGTGCACGGATTGAGCAGGGCGCCGATGCTGAAGGCTCAGCACCCGGACTACGAGCTGTACAAAACGGGCATTCATGCAGAGAGAGGTGTTTCATGCGCGGACTGCCACATGCCTTACCAGAGGGACGGGGGACTCAAATTCACAAATCACCACCTGCAGAGTCCCCTCAACAATATAGCGGGGTCATGCCAGGTATGCCACCGGGAAAGCGAAGAGACCCTCCGGCAGAATGTGTATGACAGGCAGGCCCGGATAAGCGAGCTGAGACGCATTACCGAGAAGAACCTGGCACGCCTGCACCTCGAGGCAAAGGCGGCATGGGATGCAGGTGCTGCAGAAGATGAGATGAATGAGGTGCTACAGCTTATCAGACATGCCCAGTGGAGATGGGACTGGGTGGCTGCAGCAAACAGCATGGGGTTCCACTCTCCAAACGAAGCCCTGAGGGTGCTCGGAACGTCCATACAGAAGTCACAGGAGGCACGTGTGCACCTGGCAAGGATATTCAGCAAGTACGGAGTGCCACAACCCCTGGAGCTGCCTGATTTCTCCACAAAGGATAAGGCACAGGAGATAGTGGGACTCGACATGGCACATATCCGTTCACAGAAAGCTGATTTCAAACAGAACGTCCTGCCCGGTTGGCTTGAGGAGGCAAGGCAGAGGGAAGCCGCCTACGATCGGCCTTAATAGATAATGCGGGGTCTTAATCCCTGAAGAGCCCGTGCAACTGCATGCAATACCATTGGCTGATGTAAATCTATGGCCGGCAGGGTTTTCCTGCCGGCCATATTTTATCAACATTGCCGTCGCGGAAAACACACCCTCGATGTTGATAAATTTACAGGGGAAAGGTTGCCGATTCTGCAGTAAATATTTTTCTTACCCGGCAAAAATATGTTTCTTCAGGGCGGATGATAAAAGGCAACAAATCAGCGTTCAGAAAGGTGCTGCCGGTAGCGGCAGCGATTATTGTCACCTCATCCCTTGCCGCAACTCTCCTGTTCCTTGCAACCAATGCCGGAAGCATTCTTTTTGCGGGCGCTGCAGCAGCAATGGTTATTCTTGTTTCGGTTGCCGCATCATACCTTTTGCTCCGGCTGAACCAACAAACCGGCAGTCATCACTCCCCCAAAACTTTCCAAACCGATAAGATGTTCGAAGACTTTATGGATGATCTGCCGCTGGGCGTATTCATAAAAAACAGTGAAAGCAGGGCCGTTTACCTGAACAAACACATGGACAGGGTGTTCGGAAAGTCAAATTGTCTGGGCAAGACTCCATACAACATTTACGACAGGTCTACGGCCGACCGGGTGATGGATGAGGACAAAAGGGTGCTTGCAGGTGAAAGTGTAATGGTTGAGGAGGTGCTGTCAGACAAGCACGGGAGGGAAAGAATATACACAACCCATAAATTCTGCCTGTTTGACCATGAAGGGAAGAGGCAGATCGGCGGGGTGTCTATCGAGATCACACGCCGGAGGGAAGCTGAATACAGGCTGAGGATCCTTTCCAGGGCGATCAGGAACTCACCCGTTACGGTGGTGATAACCGATCCTGACGCTAACATTGAATATGTGAACCCTGCATTTATAAATTCAACCGGCTACAGCTTTGCCGAGGTGATGGGGGAAAATATGAAGATCATTAACTCCGGGCACCATGATGATTTATTTTTCAGTGATATGTGGGAAAGGATAAGAAAAGGTGCCGAATGGCAGGGAGAGATCCTCAACAGGAAAAAGGACGGTGCTCTTTTCTGGGAGCTGGTAAGCATTTCGTCGGTTACAAACAGGGACGGGGAGATAACACACTTCGTGGCAATCAAGGATGATATAAGCAAGCGCAAACAGATGGAGGATGCTCTGCGTAAAGCCAAAGAGAAGGCAGAGGAGAGCGACAAGCTGAAATCTGCCTTCCTTGCCAACATGTCGCACGAGATACGTACACCGATGAATGCCATCGTGGGGCTATCCGGACTGCTGGGAGACCCTGAGACAGCTTTCAGTGACAGGGCTCAGTTCTCACAGCTTATAAGGGAGAACTCAAACGTGCTCCTTCAGTTAATTGACGACATTGTTGATATCTCAAAAATAGAGGCGGGGCAGATAGCAATGAGGCCCGAGCCCTGCAACCTGGAGGCCCTGATGGATGAGATATACGAGTCGTTCATGCCCCAGATCAGGGAGAGGGAGGATGACACCGTTTTCGTGCTGAAAAAGGAGAAAAGCTCCGTACCGCTCCACACGGTAACAGACCAGCAACGGCTTAGGCAGATTATTACCAATTTACTGAGCAACGCGTTGAAATTTACCGAAAAAGGCAAGATTGAGTTCGGATACAGTCTTGAGAAGGATGAATCTCTGCTTTTCTATGTAAAAGATACAGGCCGGGGCATCCCCTCCGATAAACTGGAGCTGATCTTCGACCGCTTCAGCCAGCTCGACCGGGAAGACGGGGACTTTCACAGGGGAGCGGGACTGGGGCTCTCCATCTCAAAAAGCATTGCCGAACTGCTTGGTGGATCGATCTGGGCTGAATCTGAGTTGGGAAAAGGCTCATGCTTTTATCTCTCAATTCCCTGGCACCCGGTTAAATCAGCGCCTTTGCAGGAGAGAAAGCAGGTGGCTGTGGTGGACTACCCCCGGCTGACAGGGCGTAAAATTCTTGTCGTGGAAGATCTTGATGTAAACTACAGGCTTATTGAAGTGATGCTGAAAAAAACGGGAGCCACCATCCTCTGGGGCCAGACCGGTGAGCAATCGCTCGAACTTTTTGCTGAAAACCCCGACCTCTCGCTGGTATTGCTTGACCTTAACATGCCCGATATACACGGATACGACCTGCTGGTTACAATGAAGGAGCACAGGCGCGAACTGCCCGTTATCATCCAGACTGCATATGCAATGAACGGCGAAAGGGAACGATGCAGAAAAGCGGGTTGCGACAATTATATAACCAAACCAATACAGCTTGAGCAGTTGGTGGCAGCAGTAAGAAACTGTATGTTCCAGGCATCATAATGCTCCCTGGCCTCAGGTTGATGCAAATTTCGCCAAATATTCAGTTATTTGTAAATTAGATTTTTATATCTTTATCTCAATATTATCTAAAAGAATGTTGCGATGTCAAATTTCATGCTGAAATTCAAGTTCGGACTGAAGTCCAGGCTTGGTATGCTACCCGGAACATCAAGGATTGAGGCCCAGGATACGGCGCTTAAACAGGAGTACGAAGAGTTTCTCAGCTATGAGGAATCAAAGGAGCCGCAAAGATTCGAAGAGCTTGAGGAGATCGTCACTTCGCAGGATTTCCGTGACAGGAAGAAATACATCAACAAACAGCGGTTCAAGGGTTCTGAGGCTCATGAAAAATTCACGGAGTATAACTCCATGAAGAAATCGCCGGAGTTCAAAGGGTATTTCAGGTTTATTGGCTCAAATTATTTTCCTGATTTTCAGAAATTTGACAATTCTCCTGAAATCAATAAGATCGACGCGAACAGGGAAGAGGACAAGGATGAGATAGCAACCCTCAGGAAGTCACCGGGCATAAACGCCTATTACAAGCTGGCCCGTAAAAAGGACCTGAATCATTTCCGCAAGATAGACGGATCGCATGAACTGGAAAAGTTCAGGGAGCTTGAAGAGTACGTTAATTCTCACGAATTTAAAAAGACCCGGGAGTACCTGGAGCTGAAGGACAAGTTCACCGGCACTCCTGAACACCAGCAGGAAAAGGAGTACCTGGAGCTGAAGAAATCAAAAAAACTCAAGTGGTACCAGAAAGCAAAAGCCTCAGGGAAATTTGATGAGATTAAAAAATGGAAGCTTGAGTTCGAAGATGACTTTTCAGGCAAAAGCCTTGACGGCAAAAAATGGCTGACCACGTACTTCTGGGGTAAAGAGCTCCTCAAAGGAGCCTATTCGGTCGCTTCAGACCTGCACTTTTACACTGAAAAAGGAAACTACGAGGTGGCGAACAAGCTGCTTAAGCTTTATACCCGCAAGGAGCCCGTCACCGGCCAGGCATGGGATCCGGCGCTTGGCTTTTACCCGAAAGATTTTGAATTTACCTCGGGCCTTGTCAACACGGGTGCCAGCTTCCGGCAAAAGTACGGAGCCTATGAAGCGAAAGTGAGGATGCACCGCGCTCCCTCTGTATGGCATGCCTTCTGGATGTTGTCAGACCAGATGGTCCCCCATATTGACGTGTTCCGTTTTTCGGGGAAGAAAAGGAAAAGAATTGAGTTCAACAACTACTGGACAAGTAACAGAGACCAGCAGAATATAAGAAAAAGCTCGGAGACGGTAGGTGGGGTCGATTTCGCAAAAGGCTTCTTCATTTTCAGACTTGAGTGGTACCCGGACAGGCTGGTGTGGAAGATCAACAACACCGTGGTCAAGACAATAACCGAGGGGATACCCCAGGAACCGATGTATATCCTCTTCAGCTCGGGCATTGACAGTGAAGACGGTAACGGACTGCCCACCTCGATGGATATTGACTGGGTCAGAGGCTACAGCCTGGCTGAAGAAACGGCCGGATAGGCTGCAGGTAACAGCTCATATGATAATTGGAGCCCAGCGGTTTGCGCAACCTGCCGGGCTCTTATATATTGCCGGGTGGCGGGGCCCCGCCCTTCCCCGAAAGGGATATCCTTGTTATTACAGGTGAATGGTCTCACCCACACCGATGGGAAGGTTCAGCCCGTACCACAGGAAGAGCAAAAACACCCACATCAGGAAAAGAATAACCGCGTAAGGCACCAGGAGTGATACAATGGTACCGATGCCGATACGGTTGTTGTACTTGTGTATCCAGCCGAGCAGCAGCGGGAAATATACATAGAGCGGCGTTACACAGTTGGTTATCGAGTCGCCCACCCGGTACAT
>SLOE01000129.1 GCA_007132715.1 Bacteroidales bacterium | reverse complement strand
CCCGGCTTTTTCGAAACCTTCCGCAGCGGGGGCAGGACGATCGTAGCTGTAGCCTTTATCCTGGTCAGCCTTGCAGCGCTGACTACCGTGGCAGCGGCATGGATCTTCGGCATTGAGTTTCACCTTGCAGTAGGGCTTTTCACAGGGGCCCTTACCAGTACTCCCGGACTTGCGGCGGCCATCGATTCGACCGGTTCGTCGCTTGCACCAATAGGCTATGGCATTGCCTACCCTTTCGGGGTAATAGGTGTCATCATTTTTGTCCGCTTGTTGCCTCTTATTCCGGGTGTCAGTGTCAGGGACGCCGAAAAGGATATCGACCGGCAGATGCAGAGTATCTATCCTGAAGTCTGTAACCGCCATTTCGTTGTGGAGAACGACAATATTGCCGGCAAGACCATTGGTGAACTTCAGATCAGGAGCATGACCGGGGCCAGTATCTCGCGGGTGCTGTCGCAGGGAGAGGCAATGACCCCTTCGCCAGGCACCGTCCTTTATAAGGGCGACCTTGTCAAGGCAGTGGGGAGCCATGAGGCACTCGAAAAAGTAAGGTTGCTGATCGGGAGCGTAACTGATCTGGAGATACCGCTTGGCGAAGATTACGAGGTCCAGTCCATTCTTGTCACCAACAAGGAGGTTGTGAACAAATCAATAGGGCAGCTCAACCTCTTTTCCAACTACAACGCTACCATAACCCGTATACGCAGGAGCGGCATCGACATTGTGCCCAGTGAGGCCTCACTGATAAGGTTTGGCGACAAGCTCCTGATAGCCTGCAACAAAGAGAATATGAAAGCGGTGGCCAAGGTGTTCGGCAACCAGGAGAAGAAACTATCCGATACAAATATGTTTCCCATTGCGGCCGGCATTGTTCTCGGCATCCTGGCAGGCCGGATCCGCATTGAGTTTTCCGAAAACCTGATTTTCAGCCCGGGTCTTGCAGGCGGGGTTTTACTGGTGGCTCTCATATTGGGCAAGATCGGGAAGACCGGCCCCGTGGTATGGACCATGTCGGCCGCCGCCAACAACCTGCTGAGGCAGCTCGGGCTTCTTTTTTTCCTTGCAGCAGTGGGTACGCAGGCCGGGGCCCACCTGGTTGAGACGTTCATGGCATACGGTATACACCTCTTTTACGCCGGCATCCTGATCACCATCCTGCCCATGGCGGTTTCGGCCTTTGTGGCTCACCGTATATTCCGGGTCAACCTGCTGTCACTGTTCGGCACCATAACAGGCAGCATGACCAGTACACCCGGACTGGCAGCCATAGACCCGGTAACCGAAAGCAATGCCCCGCAGGTGGCATATGCCACTGTTTACCCGGTCGCCATGGTTTTGCTGATCATCTTCGTTCATATTCTCGCGGGGTTATAACCCAGGCGTCATCATCAGCAGGGGACTTCCATAAGATTGTCAGCCTTGCTGGGATCCGGACTGTGCTTTTTTACCCTTTCGGGGAAGTCAACGCCCTGCCGGCCCCTTTTTTCGCTTATCAGGCTCTCGATCTCCCTGGCCAGATCCTCAAATCTGAGGAACGGGAACAGCCTCGGGGCAAGGTTTTTTACCGGCTCGTAAAGCGCCGATTCCTCAACCTGCTTTTCAGGCATGAAGTCATGCCTCTGGTCGAAGGCGTGGAGAATGACCAGCAGCACACTCATCACCAATGCCATTGAAAGGATGCTGAACACAGCCCCGAAAAGCCTGTTGAACAGTCCCAGGGCAATAGCATCCAGGAACCGGCTGAACAGCCATGCGGCGATATTTATGGCTATCACTATCACTATGAAGGTAACCGTAAAAGAAACCAGTCCCATATAGGGCGAAGATACATTGAGGGTACCGGTCATCCACTCACCAGTCAGTCCGCTGAACTTTGCGGCGCCCCACACACCCAGCACCAGTGCTGCGAAGGCGGCAACCATCATCACCAGTCCCCTGGTGAAACCCCTGTAGGCAGCCCAGGCAACAAGAATGATTATTATGGGATCAATGTAGCTCAAAACAGATGCTTGTTGTTTCACCCCGAAGGGTCAGGTTTCCGGTGTTACCGGATAAAGGTAATCATTATCATCAAAATATGGTAGCAGGGCCCGGGCTTAAAATGGCATGTATGACGAATAATCATAATATAACAATCCTTCTGGTTGCCACGGTCTGGTCGGACCTGATGTTCACCAGGTATATGCCGGGCAGGATGCCATCAAGGCTCAAAAAAGTTTCGTTAGCTCCACCGGGATAAAAAGTTTTTTCAGCAACTATCATCCCGTTGGAGCAGATCAGTGAAATGAAGGCAACATTAACGCTTTCACTTCCGAGTTGAATATGGAGAATGTCAGCGGCAGGATTGGGAAAAACTCTGATTTCATAATCCTCCGGGTAAGGTTTTTGAACAATGCTGGTTGCAGAAGGGTTACCGTTAAGGCTGATATTGTTAAAGGTAACCCTGTTCCCATTGCTGGCAAAAAGGTTGGCCCCATCGAACCTTATGCGGATCCTGAAATCAGGATTGTTACCGGCTTCCTCCAGGAAAGAGAAATCAAGCAGGTAGAACTTGTATGTTGAAAAAAGAGCCGGAGTGCTTTCTTCCAACCCGGCATCGGTCCATACCGGCTCGTCTCCGGTGATGGAGTAATCTATTATAAGGCTCTCGGCCGCACCCTCATCCATTGCTGCAAACCTGAATTCAATATCTTCGTAACCGGTTGTTGGCAGATGGAATATCATGGTGTTTTCCCTGCCGTCTGCGGCCAGGGGCTGCCTCACCTGCATCCCCCGCATTTCGGAATCATCAAAGGGGATATCATCATTCAGCTCCTGGAGGTAATTTATTTCCGTGGGAGCATTCCTCCGTTCGAGTGATGCCCTTCGCCAGTAATCATGCTCCGGGTTGAAAGGGTAGCCTTCCAGTGAAGATGAGTATGCCAGAAGGGTGTTATCCAAATTGTCATATAGAGGTTCTATGCTTTCCAGGGGGGTATCGTTGGGCAGATCCCTGCCAAAGAACCAGTAACTTATTACAGGCAGTTCTTCTATTTTGACAAAATTGGCTATCAGGGTAATATCTTCGTCAGGAGCGATTGTCAGAATACTTTTATCGTTAGATACGGTACCGGTCCAGTGACTGAACCGGTAGTTCCAGGCAGGCACTGCTTCTATCTGCACGGGCACTCCCAGAAAATATTCCCCGGTCCAGGGATATGGTTCTTCCGGGATCCCCGGTGTCGAAGGCATGATATCCAGTGTGTTTACCCGTATAAAGCCATGGTCCGGGTTTTCGGCAGAAACTGTAATGGTAACATCTTCACCGAGACCGAAGTGTTCGCGGATATGGTTGCGCTGGAAAGAAGGACGCTCCATGGCGAATCTGATCATTTCATCAATTTTGTTTTCCCACATTTCAACTGTGCGGGGTGAATTCCATCGCAGAATCTGATCTGAGATTTCAGGCTCCAGAACCGATTTCATCCTGTTAATTATTTCGGTAGTCCGTTCAGGCAGAAATGCCGAATTGAGCAGGTCGGCAAACCGGTTTATGAAATTCAGCCTGAATTCACAATTGGTCAGCAACGTTCTCAGCATAAAGGTCGCCCAGTCCGGATTCGGCCATCCTGTCCTACCCTCTTCGGTGGCAAATGCAAGTGTATTATGCACGAAGTTGTTACTGACATATCCAAACCCGACATCGGTATCAAATATAAGCCACCGCCAACGTCCGTCATGCCCGTGTCTGCTAACCGGATCATAGGCATCGGTTCTCAGTCGCCAGAAATCATTATTGTTACCGGGCCAGTCGATATTTGCGGCAAAGATATGGGCTATCTGGTAGTCGGTAAAATTCTCCGGATCCATCAGGGTTTTTATATAATTATAATGCTCGTTTTTACTCAGATCGTTGCTTTTCATATATTCGATCATGGCATTATAATGACCCGCATCCCCTTCCTTAATGATCACTTCATCGGTTGTCTGGACCTCAAAGGTAAGCAGGTCCACATTCTCCGGATCGAGATCGTAAACACGCTCGAGGTAATGTTTGTCATACCTTTCCCTGATGTTGTGGATACCCCAGTATTCACCATTAATAAAAACTATGGCCGGCCTGTAAGCCTGGGTGTCGGGAATAAGATGGCTGAAAATGGATTGCACGGCTGCATCTCTGAAGAGAGTTGAGGACCAGTCATTGCCGGAGCACCTTAGGATCAGGCGGTTATATTTGTCATAGGGGAGGTCGGGGAAAATCGGGTGATTAAACCGGCTTTCTCCATATTCGCTTCTTGAATAAAGTCTCAGAGATTTCTGGCTCAAGTTCCTTCCGTGACCGCCATGTATCCTGACACCCGTATTCTGCTGAAAAGTAATGTCGGGTGAGAAAAATTCCAGTGATACCTCCCGTTCCCATTCCCTTCCGGTATTGCTATAATTCCCGTTGACATATATACCGGTCGAATCACAAAAGAAAGAATCTTCCAGTGCTATTAATGAAATTACAGCCAGTGAGTATTTTTCAACTCCTTCGGGAAATACAAAATAGGTTGCCGAACTGACCGGACTGGCAGCTGATCCGTTTTTGAAAGCAGCGGCTCTTATAATGGATGCTTTTGCAACCTTTCCGACGGGCGGCATCCAGTCATCTGAAGTAGGTATCATTGAAAGGTTATTTTCATAATCCGATCTTGCTTCAATTAAAACCGGACCACTGTATTTAATTGCTGAAGTGTCGGGGAGGGAGCCGTCAAGTGAATAATAGACAGTAACTGCCGGATCGGGATGTGATAGTTCAAGAAGGAACGGACCGCTGTAGAACCCAGGGGTGCGGGAAAATCCAATGGGGGGTTCCGGTGTATTGGCACCTGATAGGGCAGAGTTGTAAATTGAGGGATTTTCCCCTGCCGCCGTTGCTTTTTCATGAAAGAAAACAAAGCTTAAAAAGGATAAGGAAAAATATCGGGACAGGAGAGACAATTTTTTCCATAAAAAAATTTGATTAAAAATAATAAAGATCTGCCAAATTGCCCAAATTATGTAGCAAACTTTTGAATCTTTGTCATAAATTGAGCCCTAGAAGCCAGTTGGTTAATCACATGTGCCCTCCCCTGATATTATTATATTCCTAACATGTATGATACGCTCCCCGGGGAAGAATCTACGTTGCGGCATTTGGGCGCCATTATTTTGAAACAATGTCAATAATGACTATTTTTGTGCCCGGTTTAGGTTTTAGCCGTTAAAATTGCCTGAATCACATATCCGGGCAAAACGGCAAACCCAAGTAACGGCCTCATAGTTCAATGGATAGAATAGCGGTTTCCTAAACCGTAGATCCAGGTTCGATTCCTGGTGAGGCTACTCCAAAAATGGCAGACCGCTGTAAATCAAAAGATTGCAGCGGTCTTTTTCGTAGTGGTAAAAAAAGTGGTAAAAAAACTATGAGTTCCATTTATCCCTGTGATCCCATTTTGTTCCCTGCCATTCACTTATTGTGCCATTAAAATCACAATCACCGCATCCCCATAATATTTCTTTATCCTCATCCCGTAGTTCGGTTATTATTGAAGAATCACATTTTTTACAGCCAATATCGGTACAGCAGACATATTCGGGATACTCCCTGGTCGCTGCTTCAACTATGGATGTTAGAAATACAGCGAATTCTTTTGCTTCATCTGGCATTTCTTGTGGTATGTTCCCCGTCTCGTCAATGAAGTGGGTCAATTTCGTGATGTACATTTATTCAGGTTCATTAATTAACGGTAAAATATCTAATGCTTTATTATCTTAGTAGTTTTGAAATTAAGCATTATTAATTTTAAAAATAAATAAT
>SLOE01000054.1 GCA_007132715.1 Bacteroidales bacterium | reverse complement strand
ATAAAAAACTCTGCCGTCCATCCCGTCACGTTCCCGTCATCATCCTTATGTATTTTGGTTTGACGTCGCGTCCTCTTGTCTTCCTCATAGTTCCATGGCAGCCAGCCAAGAAAGCGCCGGTCGCCGTCCATGTTGGGTATAAGCAGCGTCAGCTCCTGGTTAAGGGGCGATATCTGGTATTCAAAGTAAACCGGATAATCTTCTTCAGGCATAAGGAACACCTCGACCACATCCTCTTCCCAAAGGTTGAGGTTGTCTCCCCGCATGGTTGAATTTATCTCCTTGTCCCCGCAGTAAAAGAGAAAATATATCCCTTTCGGGGAATAGAGGGCTTTCAGCCGGGTTTCGTAGTTGATCCGGTCATTCGATCTTTGGGGTATGTTCTCCCAATCGGCCCTGTTCCACTCAGGTGAGCTGCCGTCTCCCGTAACCTCAAAATCGTTAACCGGCAGGATCTCGAGATAATTTTTTTCACTGCTGTTTTGACCGTCCGGTGCTGCCATCAGATTAAAGGTTGAAATGAATAATATTAAAAACAAGCTGAAAGCCGCTATCATAAGATACCGGCTTTCAGTCTCAGTAAAGACAATTACGTTCAGCACCATGAGCTTAAACCGTTAATGCTTCGGTTGCCGACTTTCTTCCGGCAGCATCAACCGCAACTATTTTAAACTCGTTTCCGTCAGGTGTCTCAAAGCTGAAAGGGACTTTCGAGACCTGTGGCTTGTGCCGGACAGTTTCCAGCAGCTCACCGTCCCTCAGTATCTCATAGTGGGTGACCGGTTCATCTCCGGCATAGCTGGTATCCCAGGACAGCTTTATCCTGTCGGTTTTATCAAGACTTACATTCCTTGGTGGTGTCAGTCCCCGATCAGCCATCTGGAAGTAGTTGGTCTCACCTCCCCGGGCCCTTTCCCCGATCTTCTCAAGTTCCCTTCTTTCAGGCTCCGACAAAGCATCAGCCTCTATCTGTGCTGCATAGTAGTTCTGAACAAGCTGGCACCTGAGCGGGTCGTCGTTGATCTCACCAATTCCCACGATAAGTGTATGTACCCCGGGTGTGGTGAGTGCGTATTCAATAAGGGGTTTGCTGGGCACTTCCTCTGTACCTATTATCCTTACCACGTCGTCAGGAACCCTCGACCATCCCGGCTCCTTGGTGTACATTGTCCCGTCGGCGAATACCTTCATGCCGATAACGCCTATGTCCCTTGCCTGTGCGACGGGTATCACATTGTACTGCATGTTCAGGTAGCGCCTGTCGTTAACGTTTATCGAGACAAGCATGCCATCCAGAAGGTCCCATTTGTCACGCTGTATCATATCGATCATTGCCGGGGCGTTGTGGTGACCCGAGAAACCGAGGTGGCGGACAAGCTTTTCGTTTTTCGGGTTCAAGCCGGTGATATTGGTGCCGTCGCGGTAGTCCCTCAGCGCCACCAGGGCACCAAAGTTGCCATTCGTGTCAAGTGGTGTCTCAAGGCCCCTGTAAACCACGTCCACCTCCTCAAAATCGACCAGGTTATGTATCATTATCATATCGACATATGCGCCTTCAGGGTATGTTCCGTCATCATTGCCGAACATCTGCGAAAGAGATCTTTTGAGATCTGCAACCGCCCCCTCTCCATGATCGCCTTGTGAACTGTTTCTTACATTGGGCAGTTGCGGGTAATCGCCTTTTGCCCAGCGTATCATGGTCTTTGTCGTAAGGAATATCGATTCCCTCAGTTCGCTGTTGTATCCATCCTCTCCGGGAACAAGGTCAAGCTTCCTGAAAGCCTTCCCGTAATTGAGCTGACTTGGTCCGTAAACATTGGAGGTGTCGTAGTAGTTGATGTCAAGGTCAAATGCCTTAAGAATTATGTCAACCGGGTTGACATCATCGGGTGTCCACTGTATGGAACCCTGGCCTCCGAGTGCCATGGTAGTAACGTCAAAGTTTATTCTTCCAAATCTTCTTTTCAGCGGGGCAGGGAACCTGTCCACACTGCATGAGAGTGCCGGCATGATGGTCATGCCCGCCGCAGCAGCTGCAGAAAGCCGCATAAAATCACGTCTTGATAATACGTTTCTCTTTTTATGGCTCATAAACTATTTGTTTTGGGGTTGTTATCCTGAAAATATTCATGACTGTCGGAAACAAAAATACGAAAATTACCGGAAACAGTATAAAACTGTTTGGCTGACCGTTCATATGCATCTCCCGGGCGGGTCAGTCGCCCGTCCTGATGCACCGGATGGAGAAGCCGCTGTTGATCAGAAATATGTGCCTGTATATCCCCCCGTTGCTGCTGCTGATGTTTCTGTACCACGCATTTGCTTCTCCAAGCGGAGTAGATGTCCAGAAATTGGCAGACCTTCTGAGCATATACGACCTCCCGTCAGAATGCCTGTATCCTCCCGGCAGGGCCGAGAAGCCTATCCGGTCCGTGGCCAGCGCATTCGGATCCCGCCAGTATACGGTCCCCGTCGCCTTTAGATTACCTCCTGCATACCTGTCCCTCAACCCGGTACTCCCGGCATCTGCGGCTGATATGCCAAGTTCTGCTTCAAGCCGTTGCCAGTGTCTGTCCGATGGCACCTGCCAGCCGGCCGGACAGATACCCCTCTCATCTGCAACCGCATGAAAGTTGTAAAGCTTGCCGTAGACCGCACCGAGCTCCTCATCGTGAAGATAGTATGACCATGCACCTTCGGATGCCGACCTCCATTCATGTATCCCTTCCGGGTTGGGTATTTCGTCTCCGTTGTTGTATCTTGAAACAGACAGGTTGGCGGCGGTCCATTCCATGCCGGCCGCCCTCAGCGTGTTGTAGGTATTGCCGTCGATATCGGTCACCGATCCCCAGAATGTCCTGAACCTGAACTCATTGCCGTATGCAACCTCGCCACCGTGCGATGCCCAGGCCCTTACATAGTAGACAGTCTCCTGCTGCAGTCCCCGAATATCCATCCTGAACACAGGATCGCTACCCTCTGCGGTAAGCTTGCCTGTATGCCTGGTTACTGAAGGGTCGGGCAACGTATCCCATACCAGTCCCCGTCCCGTAATTCCATTATCATATCCGTAAACTATGGTGCCTCCGCTTACTGCCGACGAGGAGGTGATATCGCTTATACCGTCGGTTGCAATGATAACAGGGTCGATCTGTTTTGAGCAGGAGGGAGAGAATATGAGTGATAAAAGGAGAAAGCCGGTAAACAGTGCATTGATACGCACGCGTAAGGACCGGGATATCCTGTTGACATCAGTGTTGCCGGTCAGCCCCAGAAATGATGGCTTTTTGTGTTTTTTATTATCCTGCACCTTTACCCTTTCGGAATACGGTTGATGAATTGCCGTAAATAATACTCCCGGCAAATTAAAAACAGATGTTGCATTATATTGTTGTTTCAAAAATAAGTTTTTTGTTTATATTTGCCGGATATGATGAAAACTATCAACAACAGCTTTTTCTTTTTCTTTTTCAGGAGCGATCCGGAAATGGGACTGTGATATTGCTGTATACAATATTGTTTGAAAAGTCCCGGATCTCCGGGACTTTTTTTTTAACCAAAACCTGAGTAATCATGACAGAGCAAGACAATAACAAGCGGCCTTTAAAGGTGGCCATCCAGGGCGGTTACGGTGCCTTCCATGAGATCGCGGCCAGGAAGTACTACAGTGACAGGGATCTGACCATTGTGCCGTGCGACACATTTATCGACCTGTTCGATTCGGTGGCAGACGGCGGTTCGGATGCAGCAGTAGTGGCCATAGAGAATTCGGTCGCAGGATCGCTGATCCCCAATTATGCCCTGCTCAGTGGCAGCGGACTGACGGTAACCGGTGAGGTTTACCTCAGAATTGTGCAGAACCTGATCGGCCTGCCGGGACAAAAGCAGGAGGATATTACCGAGGTACATTCGCACCCTATGGCGATCCTGCAGTGCCAGGAATATCTTGCACCTATGCGCAGCCGGGGAGTAAAGGTAATTGAGTCGATCGATACCGCACTAAGTGCAAAATGGATCAGCGAGAACCGCAGGACGGGGGTGGCAGCACTCGCCAGTGACCTTGCCGCAGAGATGTACGGACTGGAGATAATTGCTGCAAGTATCGAGAGCAACAAGCGGAACTTCACGAGGTTCCTGATAACCGAGCCTGTTTGCGAACCGGAAATTGAAGACCAGGGCAAACATACCGATAAGGCATCCGTTTGCTTTACCCTGCCCCACGCAGTGGGCAGCCTCTCCCAGGTCCTTTCCGTCCTTGCCTTCTACCGCATAAATCTCTCCAAGATACAGTCACTGCCTGTAGTCGGAAAGGAGTGGGAATATTTCTTTTACCTGGATCTGCTGTACGACGACCTGTCAATGTACAGGAAATCGCTTGAGGCTATAAAGCCACTGATTGACAAGCTGCAGATACTTGGCGAATACAAGGCCGGTGAAAGAAATAACGAAAAAAAATGATTTTTTTCATAAAATCTCTTTGATCTTAATTTATAATTCCTACTTTTGTCCCGAATTTATGTTATAAAACATATGCGACACATGCTAACATCGATCATCTTTATTATTCTTACCCCGCACGGGAAGAAGTGAGATCGATGTTTGTATAATCAGAATATAAAAAACAACAGAGCCCTCTCACTTCAAAGGTGAGGGGGCTTTTTAATTAAAAAGGCAATGCAGCGGAAACTGAGAAGCGACACCACTACCCGGGGCAGGCTTAATGCAGGGGCCAGGAGTCTCTGGAGGGCAAACGGGATGAGACATGAGCAGATGGGTAAACCTGTCGTGGCCATTGCAAATTCATTCACACAGTTTGTCCCCGGCCACGCGCACCTGCATGACATCGGCCAGAAAGTGAAGAAACTGGTGGAAAAACAGGGATGCTTTGCTGCCGAGTTCAATACTATTGCGATAGACGACGGCATTGCCATGGGCCATGATGGAATGCTCTATTCACTGCCTTCGCGCGAGCTTATAGCCGACAGCGTTGAATATATGGCCAACGCACATTGTGCCGATGCACTTGTATGCATAAGCAACTGCGACAAGATAACCCCGGGCATGATGATGGCGGCTATGCGGCTCAACATACCAACCGTGTTTGTCAGCGGCGGGCCCATGGAGGCCGGCAGTCACCGCGGCAGGGCAGTTGACCTTGTCGATGCCATGGTCGCCGCAGCCGATGCTTCGGTTACGGACGAGGACATATATGATATCGAGAAAAATGCCTGTCCCACCTGCGGATCCTGCTCGGGTATGTTCACCGCTAACTCGATGAACTGCCTGAATGAGGCTATCGGACTGGCCCTTCCGGGGAACGGTACGGTGGTTGCCACTCACGTCAACCGTTTGTCGCTTTTTGAGGAGGCAGCCTCGCTTATAGTTTCGCTGGCGGAGAGGTATTATGGCAGCGGCGATGAGACCATCCTGCCCAGATCCATAGCAACGCGCAAAGCCTTCCTTAATGCGATGAGGCTTGATATTGCCATGGGAGGATCGACAAACACCGTGCTCCATCTCCTGGCTATCGCCCATGAGGCCGGAGTTGATTTTACCATGAAGGATATCGACAGCCTGTCGCGCACAACACCTGTGCTGTGCAAGGTGGCACCCAGCAGCAGCTACCACGTAGAGGATGTAAACAGGGCGGGAGGCGTGCTCGGTATCATGGCGGCACTCAACGATGCAGGCCTGATCGATCCGGATGCACGGCGTATAGATTATCCCACCCTGGGAGATGCGCTGAGGAACTACGACCTGAGGTCGTCGTCGGCCATACGGAAAGCGTGGGACATATACGCAAGCGCTCCCGGCGGCTTTCCCAACCTGGTGCTCGGGTCGCAGCATGCCGTTTACGAGAACCTTGACCTTGACCGTGAGAAAGGGTGTATAAGGTCCGTCTCCAGTGCATGGTCAGGTGATGGTGGACTTGCAGTTCTGTTTGGCAATATCGCCCCCTGCGGATGCATAGTGAAAACGGCCGGTGTTGACCCGGCGCTGCTTCACTTTGAAGGTCCTGCCCGGGTATTTGAATCGCAGGATGATGCATGCAGGGCAATACTTGACGGTGATATTAAGGCAGGAGATGCGGTAATCATCAGGTATGAAGGTCCACGTGGCGGACCGGGCATGCAGGAGATGCTCTATCCCACCTCATATCTTAAGTCCGCGCAACTAGGCACCTCATGTGCCCTGATCACCGACGGGCGGTTCTCAGGGGGTACAAGCGGACTGTCAATCGGACATGTTTCGCCCGAGGCTGCCGCAGGAGGCGCTCTTGCTCTTTTAAGGGACGGCGACAGGATAGTGATCGACATACCCGGCAGGGAGATATATGCCGGTGTGCCTGATCAGGAGCTCTCAGCCCGGCGTGAAGAGGAGCTGCAGCGCAACGCTAATGCATTTACGCCGGCCGTGCGCAAGAGGGATGTCTCTTTATCGCTCAGGCTTTATGCCTCGGTGGTGTCGTCGGCCGACAGGGGAGCCGTAAGAATGCTTACCGGCGCGGGTAATACTGCCTGCAGCCATGAAAATGAGAATTCAGGCCTGGAGTACAGGCAGCAACAATAATTACAGCCATGCAAAAACAAAATGAATTATTGATGGAAGATCAGAAAAAAGATACTGTTAAGATGACAGGTTCGGCGGCGGTAATGGAATCGTTCGTCCGCGAAGGCGTCGACCTGATATTCGGTTACCCCGGCGGTGCGATCATGCCGGTATACGATGCACTCTACTCATACCGGGAAAAGATTAACCATATCCTTGTAAGGCATGAGCAGGGAGCGGTACATGCCGCCCAGGGATACGCACGTGCCTCAGGAAGGGTAGGCGTGTGCCTGGTGACCTCCGGTCCGGCCGCGACCAATGCGGTTACAGGTATTGCCGATGCAATGATCGATTCTACACCCGTGGTTGTTATATGCGGCCAGGTGGGGTCGACGCTGCTGGGTTCCGACGCCTTCCAGGAGGTCGATGTGGTTGGTGTGACCCAGCCGGTTACCAAATGGAACTACCAGATAACACGCGCCGAGGAGATCCCGTGGGCGATTGCACGGGCTTTCTATATAGCCCGTACCGGGCGTCCCGGACCGGTATTGCTTGATATCACGAAAGATGCACAGTTCGGCTCACTGGATTACATCTACAAGCCGGAGACATTCGTCAGAAGCTACACCCCTTATCCTTCGGTTGATCCCGGACTGGTAGAAGAGGCCGCAATGCTCATCAACCTCTCCTCCAGGCCAATGGCCCTGGTCGGACAGGGGGTGGTGCTTGCAGGTGCAGAAAAGGAGCTGATTGAATTTCTTGATAAGACGGGCATACCTGCAGCGCAAACACTCCTTGGATTGTCTGCCATCCCCTCCAAACATCCCCTGAATGTCGGGGGACTTGGCATGCATGGTAACTACGGTCCCAATGTCATGGTGAATCAAAGCGACCTGGTGATTGCCATAGGAATGAGGTTTGACGACCGGGTGACTGCCGATCCGAAGAGGTATGCCACCAGCGCCAGGGTGATCCACATGGAGATAGACCCTGCCGAGATCAACAAGATAATCCATGCCGACGTGCCACTTCTAGGGGACGTTAAGGAGAGCCTGCCCATGCTTACCGGAAAGGTAAGCAAGAACGACCACAGCAAATGGCTTGAGGAGTTCAGGGCGTGCGACAGGGTTGAGTACAAACGGCTGGTTGAAAGGGAAATTTACCCCGACAAGCCTGAGATCACCATGGCAGAAGTTGTGAGAAGGGTCTCCGAGGCCTATGATGACGACGCCATCATGGTTACCGATGTGGGTCAGCACCAGATGATCTCATGGAGATATTTCAAATTCAAGCAGTCGCGTTCGGTCATCACCAGCGGGGGACTTGGCACGATGGGTTTCGGACTGCCGGCTGCCATCGGGGCCAAACTGGCAATGCCCGGCCGGCCGGTCTGTCTCTTTGTGGGTGACGGAGGGTTCCAGATGACTATCCAGGAGCTGGGCACCATATACCAGTCCGCTGTACCCGTAAAAATAGTACTGCTCAACAACAACTTCCTGGGAATGGTAAGGCAGTGGCAGGAGCTGTTCTTTGATCACCGTTATGCCCACACCTCGCTCATAAATCCCGATTTTCAGACAATTGCCAAAGGGTACCACGTGCCCGCGGTCAAGGTGACCAGGCGTGAGGAGCTGGACAAGGCGGTAAAAAAGATGGTCAGTACTGACGGCCCGTTCCTGCTCGAGGTTGCCGTCGAGAAAGAGGGCAATGTTTTCCCGATGGTGCCGGCAGGTGCCTCGGTCGATGAGATAATACTTGAATAACAGCATCCATCTGAAGCCGGTGCCTTGGTGCCGGACAGGTGAAGGAGACACATAACAATGCAAAACAGTTAATTTTAATAACAGCACAATGAAGCAGGAGTTCACCGTTACCGTATATTCCGAAAACCGTGTCGGCATATTGAACCAGGTCACATCGGTTTTTACGAGGAGGCATATCAACATAGAGAGCCTTACCACGTCGGAGTCCGCCATAGAAGGCATACACAAGTTCACTGTTGTGGTTTATGCCACTAAAGAGGAGATTGAAGTACTCGTTCGCCAGATCGAGAAGCGTATCGACATCCTGAAAGCCTACTATTTCTCGCAGGATGAGATAGTCTACCAGGAGATAGCCCTCTACCGGGTGCCTACAGCCTCGCTTTTTGAAGGGAACGAGGTCGAAAAGCTGGTCCGCCAATTCGGCGCAAGAATTCTGGAGATGACGCCTGAATATACGGTCATTGAGAAGACCGGCCACAAGAACGAGACACAGGAGCTTTTCAACAAGCTTGACCCTTACGGGGTCACCCAGTTTACCAGGTCAGGGCGTGTGGCTGTGAACAAGCTGAAGAAGGAGCCGCTGAACAGCTACCTGCGGAAACTTGCGAAAAATGGAGTTAATCCCGAAAAATGAATATGTAAAACATTTAAAAACCAATAAGACAGAATTATGGCACAGATCAATTTCGGCGGAGTAACTGAAAATGTAGTAACCCGTGAAGAGTTTCCCCTGTCCAGGGCACTTGAAGTATTAAAGGACGAGACCATTGCCGTGATAGGTTACGGGGTGCAGGGACCCGGACAGGCACTGAACCTCAAAGACAACGGCTTCAACGTGATAGTGGGGCAGAGGCGGGATTCCAAAACCTGGGATAAAGCTGTAGCTGACGGCTGGGAGCCCGGTAAAACCCTCTTCCCTATAGAGGAGGCCCTGGAAAAGGGCACGGTAATACAGTACCTGCTTTCAGATGCAGGCCAGATAGCACTTTGGCCGGCGGTGAAAAAAAACCTCTCTCCCGGCAAGGTGCTCTATTTCTCACACGGGTTCGGTATTACCTACAAGGAGCAGACAGGGATAATCCCACCCAAAAATGTCGATGTCGTGCTTGTCGCTCCCAAAGGATCGGGTACCAGCCTTCGCAGGATGTTTCTGGAGGGACGGGGACTGAACAGCAGCTATGCGGTATTCCAGGATGCAACAGGCAGGGCAGAGGAGAGGGTCATTGCTCTCGGCATAGGGGTCGGCAGCGGATACCTGTTTGAAACCACTTTCAAAAAGGAGGTTTTCAGCGATCTGACCGGCGAAAGGGGTACGCTGATGGGAGCTGTCCAGGGGTTGTTCGCTGCACAGTACCAGGTTTTGCGTGAAAACGGCCACTCCCCTTCGGAGGCTTTCAACGAGACTGTTGAGGAGCTGACCCAAAGCCTGATGCCACTGGTTGCAGAGAACGGAATGGACTGGATGTACGCGAACTGCTCTACCACCGCCCAGAGGGGTGCGCTGGACTGGTGGAAAAAATTCAGGGACACCAACCTGCCGGTTTTCCGGGAGCTCTATTCGGAGGTGGCTAAAGGCAACGAAGCCCGTAAGGCCATTGAGGCAAATTCAAAGCCCGATTACAGGACCGGACTTGAAAAGGAGCTCGGCGAGCTGCGTGACTCTGAAATGTGGAGGGCCGGCGCCGAGGTCAGAAAGCTGCGCCCCGAAAACCTGTAATACCAAAACATAAAGGATAACAGACCCATTAAACAGTAACCAACAAAACAGATTCAGATATGGACAAGAAGATTCACATTTTTGATACCACGCTGAGAGACGGTGAACAGGTCCCGGGCTGCCAGCTCAACACCATCGAAAAGATTGAGATTGCCAGGCAGCTTGAAAAGCTTGGGGTCGATATTATTGAAGCCGGGTTCCCCATCTCTTCGCCCGGTGATTTCAACTCAGTGGTGGAAATATCCAAAACAGTCGAAAAGCCGGTTGTTTGTGCACTTACAAGGGCCGTTGATAAGGATATTGAGGTTGCGGCCGATTCACTGAAGTTTGCCAAAAGGAAGCGAATTCATACCGGCATAGGCACCTCTGAATTTCATATAAAGAACAAGCTGAAATCGAACAGGGAGGATATACTCAAAAGAGCCGTGGCTGCGGTAAAGCTTTCAAGAAAATTTGTCGACGATGTCGAGTTCTACGCCGAAGATGCCGGCAGGACCGAAAACGAATACCTCGCCAGGGTAATTGAGGCCGTTATAAAGGCAGGCGCCACGGTAGTCAATATTCCCGATACCACGGGATACTGCCTGCCCGGCGAGTACGGCGAAAAGATAGCCTTTCTGGTGAATAATGTGCCCAATATCGACAAGGCGGTGATATCAACCCACTGTCATAATGACCTTGGCATGGCCACCGCCAATACGTTGGCAGGCATCATTAGCGGGGCCCGCCAGGTGGAGGTCACCATAAACGGCATCGGCGAACGGGCCGGCAACACCTCTCTTGAAGAGGTGGTCATGGCACTGAAAAGCCATCATTCGCTCGATTATGAAACGGGAATTGACACAAAACAGATAATGAAGACGAGCAAGCTGGTGTCTACCCTTATGCGGATGCCGGTACAGCCCAACAAGGCCATCGTGGGGCGCAATGCCTTTGCCCACTCGTCAGGTATCCACCAGGACGGTGTGCTGAAAGACAGGCAGAATTACGAAATTATTGATCCGGCCGACGTCGGCGTCAGGGAGTCGGCCATCGTGCTTACCGCACGCAGCGGAAGGGCCGCCCTCAAGCACCGTCTCCAGATCCTTGGCTACGAGTTCGGTAACGATGAGCTCGAGGATGTATACAGCCGGTTCCTTGACCTGGCGGACAGGAAAAAGGATATCGGCGATGAGGATCTTGAGATCCTCGCGGGAAGGGAGAAGAAAGGCAAGCCGCCCATTGAGCTTGTCTCTCTCCAGGTGATGTGCGGCAAGTCCACCATCCCCACGGCAACGGTGCAGGTGAGCTTCAAGGGCGACGTCTTTACCGAGACCGCCTCCGGCAACGGCCCGATCGATGCATCCTTCACTGCCGTCAAGAACCTGGTGAAAAGGAGAGTGCGACTCGAGGAGTTTCTTATACAGGCCATCACCAGGGGCAGCGACGACCTCGGGAAGGTCCACGTGCAGATAGAGCACAAGGGGGACAACTATTACGGTTTTTCGGCCCATACCGATATCGTTACCGCATCCGTAGAGGCCTTCCTTGATGCAATAGGAAAAATATCATAGTGGGAAACAGTAAAAACCATTGAACATTGAGCAGCAAGACGATATTTGACAGGATATGGGACGATCATGTGGTATGCACCGTTCCCGAAGGTCCCGATGTGCTGTATATTGACAGGCACTTCATCCACGAGGTTACAAGTCCCCAGGCATTCGGGGGACTTAAAAAGAGGGGTATACCGGTATTCCGCCCGGACAAGACCGTGGCCACGGCCGATCACAACGTGCCGACAACCAACCAGCACCTGCCCATACAGGAGGAGCTCAGCAGGGTTCAGGTAGAGAAACTGGCAGCGAACTGCAGCGAGCACGGCATCACCCTTTACGGGCTGAATCATGCCTATAACGGGATTGTCCACGTGATCGGGCCTGAGCTGGGTATAACACAGCCCGGGATGACGATAGTTTGCGGCGACAGCCACACATCGACCCACGGCGCATTCGGCAGCGTCGCTTTCGGCATAGGCACCAGCGAGGTGGAGATGGTGCTGGCAGGACAGTGTATCATGCAGTCGAGGCCGAAGACCATGAGGATAAACATAGAAGGGAAAACCGGAAAGGGAGTCACCTCGAAGGATATCATACTGTACATAATATCGCAGATATCAACCGGCGGGGCGACAGGCTACTTCGTTGAGTACAGCGGTGAAGCGGTGCGGTCGCTCTCTATGGAGGCCAGGATGACCATATGCAACATGAGCATAGAGATGGGAGCACGCGGGGGACTGATAGCCCCTGACGAGGTCACGTATGAATATCTCAGGGGACGCGAATTTGCTCCTGCAGACAAGGAGTTTGACAGGCATGTCGAAAGGTGGGAGAAACTTTCCTCTGACAGCGATGCACCGTTCGACAGGGAACTCATTTTTGATGCCGCCGGTATTGAGCCCATGATCACCTGGGGCACCAATCCCGGTATGGGCATACCGGTCACCGCCACCATTCCCCGGAAAGACGAAACCGGTAATACCTCTGAGGCATCTTTCGGGAAATCGCTCGATTATATGGGGTTCAATCCGGGCGAGCCGATGGCAGGCAAGAAAGTGGACTACGTCTTTGTGGGCAGCTGCACCAACGGGAGGATTGAGGACCTGAGGAGCTTTGCGCAGTTTGTGAAAGGCAGGAGAAAGGCAGAAGGTGTAACGGCATGGATAGTGCCGGGAAGCAGGCAGGTTGAAAAGCAGGCTGCCGGTGAAGGCATAAGGGATATCCTTGAGGATGCAGGATTTGAGCTGCGCCAGCCGGGCTGTTCAGCATGCCTGGCGATGAACGAGGACAAGATACCTGAGGGGAAATATGCGGTTTCGACCTCCAACAGGAATTTTGAGGGAAGGCAGGGCCCTGGTGCACGCACCATGCTTGCCAGCCCTCTTACCGCCGCCGCAGCAGCGATTACAGGCGTGGTAACAGATCCGCGCGAATTTTTGTAATAAATAAACAGATACAAAATGCCTATAGAAAAATTTACAACACTCGTGTCAACATGCGTTCCCCTGCCTGCAGAGAATGTGGATACCGACCAGATAATACCGGCAAGGTTTCTGAAGGCCACTTCGCGTGAGGGTTTTGGAGAGAATCTTTTCAGGGACTGGAGGTATGATAATGCCGGGCGGCCCAGGAAAGATTTCGTGCTGAACGACGAAAGGTACGGGGGAGAAATACTGGTAGCCGGAAAGAATTTCGGCAGCGGGAGCAGCCGCGAGCATGCTGCCTGGGCAATAAAAGATTACGGTTTCAGGGTGGTGATATCCAGCTTTTTTGCGGACATATTCAGGAACAATGCACTCAATAACGGTTTGCTGCCGGTGCAGGTAACCGGTGATTTTCTGTCGCTGCTTTTAGACTGTATCGTTAAAGACCCGCGGCTAAAGGTAAGAGTTGATCTGGAAAAGCAGACTGTCAGTTTGGAAGACAAAGGAGAATATGAAAATTTTGAAATAAGTGTATACAAGAAAAAATGCCTTCTGAACGGGTATGACGATATCGATTACCTGTTAAGCATGAAGGACAGGATTGTAGAATGGGAACAAAAAACAGAGCTATGAGAACTGTTGAAGTAATGGACACAACGCTCAGGGATGGTGAACAGACTACGGGCGTATCTTTCAATGATGGAGAAAAGCTCGCAATAGCGCAGCTACTGCTCGATGAGATCAGGGTTAACCGTATTGAAGTCGCATCAGCCCGGGTGTCGGAGGGAGAGTACCGCGCGGTAAAACGGATCACCGAATGGGCTGCTGCAAAGGGCTATCTTGACCGGGTCGAAGTGCTCGGTTTTGTCGACGGCACGCTGTCGCTTGACTGGGCCTGTGAGGTGGGTGTCAGAGTAGTGAACCTGCTTACCAAGGGGTCGCTGAAGCATTGTGAGGGGCAGCTGCGCAAAACACCACAGCAGCACCTTGACGATATCGACAGTGTGATCGAAGAGGCTTGCGGAAGGGGGCTGAAGGTGAATGTCTACCTCGAGGACTGGTCCAATGGCATGATCCACTCACCCGCATATGTTGAGAATATGATCGAACATCTGAGCACCAGGAATATTGAGAGGATCATGCTTCCCGATACGCTGGGAATACTGAACCCGGACCAGACCCTGGAGTTCTGCAGCTGGGCCGTCTCGCGCTGGCCGGATATCCATTTCGACTTTCATGCACACAACGACTATGACCTGGGCACTGCAAACGTCATTGCTGCCGTAAAGGCAGGTATCAGAGGGGTTCATACCACCGTGAACGGACTGGGCGAACGTGCGGGGAATGTGCCTCTTGCCAGTGTGATAGGGGTGCTGAACGACCACCTTAAAGCCGGGAATACCCTTGTAGAATCAAAGGTTTCAAAGGTCTCAAAGATGGTCGAGCTGTTCAGCGGGATCAGGATACCGCAGAACAAGCCGCTTACCGGCGAATATGTCTTTACCCAGTGCTGCGGCGTACATGCCGATGGCGACGACAAGGGAGACCTCTATTTCAATGAGCTTCTGCCCGAGAGGTTCGGCAGGTTAAGGCGCTACGCCCTGGGCAAGACCTCGGGGAAGGCCTCCATAAAGAAGAACCTCGAAGAGCTTGGCATCACCCTGTCGCGCGAGGACCTCGACAAGGTGACACGCAGGGTCATTGAACTGGGAGACCAGAAAGAGACGGTTACCACGGGCGACCTGCCCTACATCATATCAGACGTGCTCAGGAACGGCTCAAAGGAGCAGTCCGTCAGGCTGGTCAATTACCACCTGACGGTTGCACGCGGGATGAAGCCGGTGGCCTCGCTCAGCGTGTCGGTAGACGGTGAAACCTACTCCGAAACGTCTGTTGGTGACGGACAATACGATGCATTTATGAAAGCCATGTGGAAGATATACGGAACCCTCGGCAGGCCCGCCCCGGCGCTGACCGATTACCTGGTAACAATACCCCCCGGAGGCAGGACCGATGCTCTGGTTGAAACGATCATTACCTGGGAGTATGGAGGGATAGAGTACCGGACTCGGGGACTGGATGCGGACCAGACAACCGCTGCCATAAAGGCCACCATGAAAATGCTCAACATAATCGGGAACAGGGAGGTTAAAACGCAGAAGTCCTCCGCCCCGCTTGTCAGCTCCAGTCAGACCAAATAACGATCAATAACATATTATCTTTGCAAGATGAACATAAAAATTGCGGTGCTTGCCGGCGACGGCATAGGACCTGAGATTACACGGCAGGCGGTCAAGGTCATTGACCAGGTTTGCAAAAAGACCGGGTACATGCCCGAATACGGCGAAGGCCTTGTCGGCGCCGTTGCCATTGACAAAACAGGCGATCCTTACCCCGAAGAGACTCATAACCTCTGCATGGGATCGGATGCGGTCCTGTTCGGGGCCATAGGCGACCCCAGATTTGATAATGATCCCAAAGCAAAGGTAAGGCCCGAGAAGGGGCTGCTGGAGATGAGGCAGAAACTGGGGCTGTACGCAAATATAAGGCCGGTGATGACCTTCGAATCGCTGGTCCATAAGTCACCCCTGCGTGAGGATATCGTTGCCGGTGCCGATTTTATAGCGGTAAGGGAGCTGACCGGCGGCATCTATTTCGGAAGGCCCCAGGGCAGGTCGGAGGACGGCAACACTGCCTACGATACCTGCGTCTATCACCGTTATGAGATAGAGCGCATCTGTAAGCTGGCCTTCGGGTTCGCCATGAAGAGGAGGAAGAAGCTGACGATGGTGGACAAGGCGAATGTGCTTGCCACCTCCAGGCTGTGGAGGGAGACGATGCAGGAGCTGGCACCATCATACCCTGAGGTGGAGGTTGAGTACATGTTCGTCGACAATGCCGCAATGCAGATAATACAGTGGCCCAAAAGATTTGACGTGATAGTGACCGAGAACATGTTCGGCGACATACTTACCGATGAGGCCAGCGTAATTACCGGCTCCCTGGGCATGCTGCCTTCGGCATCCATCGGGGTGCATACCTCGGTCTTCGAGCCAATTCATGGATCCTATCCCCAGGCTGCGGGTAAGAATATTGCAAACCCGGTGGCCACGGTTTTGTCGGCCGCCATGATGTTCGAACATGCCCTTGACAGCGAGGAGGGCGGCAGGCTTATCAGGAGGGCGGTTGAAGCATCTCTTGAGGCAGGCGTCGTTACAGGCGATATCGACAGCACTGACCCGGCTTCGACCGAGGAGGTGGGGGACTGGCTGGCCGGATGGATTGAAAAGAGTTAACAACAAATAAAGATATGATCAAGGTTCTCAAATTCGGCGGCAGCTCACTCTGCAATCCCGGCACACTCGACACCCTGCTGGATGTCATATCAGACAACCAGGCGGAGAACCGGGAGGTGGCAATTGTATGCTCCGCTCTTGAAGGTGTTACCAACCTGATAAACGACCTCGTTGAACAGGCAATTGCCGGAAAAGACCTGTTGCCGGCCATCAGGCAGCTTGAAGAGCTGCACTACAGCATTGTCCGGAACCGCCTCGAGGTTACGAGGCAGAACGAGGTGCTGCTCACTCTCAAGCTCTATTTCAATCAGCTGGAAGAGATGCTGGCCGGAATATCGGCACTCGGGGAGGTTTCGTCGCGCACGGTCGACCGTGCGCTCTCCTACGGCGAGCTCTGCTCAGCATTCATGTTCACCGCTTTCGTGTCGCAATCCGCCGGAAAGGCAGTCTTTGCCGATACAAGGCAGCTCATAAAGACGGACAGTAATTACGGCCAGGCCAACGTCATTGAGGAGTTCAGCAATACGCTGATCAGAAATTTCGTAAAGGAGAACGAAGGAGCCATACCGGTATTCACCGGGTTTATAGCTTCCAATGAGGCCGGCATCACCACCACCCTTGGCCGCGGGGGCTCGGACTACACCGCGGCGATAGTTGCATCGGCGCTCGATGCCGGTGAGATAGAGATTTGGACCAATGTTGACGGCATAATGACGGCCGACCCCCGGATGGTGAAAAAGGCCTTTTCCATTCCGCACCTCTCTTACAGCGAAGCTGTAGAGCTGAGCTATTTCGGAGCAAGGGTGATCCATCCGCCTACCATGTTCCCGGCTAGGGCGAAGAACATACCCATAGCCATAAAGAACAGCTTCAACCCCTCATTCGCGGGGACCATCATCACGGGGGACGCGGACAAAAACGGGTCGCTTATCAAGGGCATTTCCTGTATATCTGAAATATGCCTGATCACCTTATCAGGCGGTGCTATGGTAGGCGAAAAGGGTTTCAGCGGCAGGCTTTTCAGCCGCATGGCCTCAGAAGGGATCAATGTGTTCCTGATAACCCAGGCCAGCTCCCAGCACAGCATCAGCCTGGCTATCGGTCCACGTGACATCCCGCTGGCCAGGAAGGTCATCAACCGCGAGTTTGAGCTCGACCTGCAGTCCGCCCGCCTGGACCGCCCTCTTTTTGATGACAACCTGAGCATCATTGCAGTGGTGGGCGAGAATATGAAGAACAAGCGGGGACTCTCGGGCAAGGTGTTCAGCTCGCTCGGCAGGAGCGGGGTCAACGTGGTGGCCATCGCGCAGGGATCGTCAGAGCTCAACATCTCGGTGGTGATTGACAGGAAAGACCTTTCGAAGGCGATGAATTCGGTGCATGACGCGATGTTCCTCTCGCCCGTAAAAACGCTTAACGTCTTTTTCTGCGGTGTCGGGAACATAGGAGGCACCCTCCTGAGGCAGATAACCGGGCACCACCGGTTCCTGGAGGAAAACAGGCACATAAAGCTCTCCCTTGTAGGGTTGTGCAACAGCAAACGCTTCTTTTTCAACCCCGAGGGCGTTGATCCGGAAGCATGGAAAGAAGATCTCAACAGCAGGGGTGCAAAGGGGACGGTAAACGAATTCATTGAACATGCTTTCAACCTTAACCTTCCCAACTCCGTTTTTGTCGATAATACCGGCAGCACGGAGGTTCCGCGGCTCTACCGGCAGCTTTTTGAGAAGAGCTTTTCGGTTGTTACCTGCAACAAGATAGGTAACACAGGCGATTTTGACAGCTACCGGCTCAACAGGGATGCCGCCGCCAGGTTTGGCGTTGACTACCTTTATGAAACAACCGTAGGTGCCGGATTACCCATAATAAAGACGCTGCAGGAACTTCTTGTCTGCGGCGATGAGATACTCAGGGTGGAGGCCATCCTCTCAGGTACCATATCCTTCGTGTTCAACGAATACAAGGGCGAGAGGACGTTTGCGAGCGTGGTGCGTGAAGCACAGGAAAAGGGCTTTACCGAGCCTGACCCCAGGGATGACCTGAGCGGACTCGATTTTGCCAGGAAGATGCTCATTCTTGCGAGGGAGACGGGACTTGATACCGAATTTGACGATATGGAGCTACAGCCCATACTGCCTGAAAACTGCCTTAATGCAGCAACGGTAGAGGATTTTTACCGGGAGCTTGAAGCCTCCGAAGAGCACTTCGGCAAGCTCAAGAACAAGGCTGCCGCCGAAAACAAGGTTGTGCACTACGTGGGTGTCCTGGCTGACGGGAAGGCAAGGACCGAGCTGATGATGCTCGACTCTTCCCATCCGTTCTACAACCTGACCGGAAGCGACAATATCATCTCTTTCACCACTAACCGTTATCTTGACAACCCGATGGTTATCAAGGGTCCCGGGGCAGGGGCAGAGGTTACCGCCGCCGGGGTGCTTGCCGACCTGGTGAGGGTGGGAGCGGATTGAAGGGGGTACCCGTATATTTTTAAATTATGGCACAAATGAGTTCAGTCAGAGTTTTTGCCCCTGCAACAGTTGCAAACGTAGGCTGTGGCTACGATGTGCTGGGTTTTGCCCTTTACCGTCCGGGCGACGAGGTTGCCGTGCGCCTGACCGATAGCGGGAAGGTTACGCTCGACCAGGTTGAGGGGGACGACGGCCGGCTTCCTCTCGATCCTGAAAAGAATACGGTAAGCTCCGTGGTCATCAGCTACCTTGAGCATATCGGCTCAAAACAGGGTGTAGGCATAAGCCTGCACAAGAAGATGCCTTTCGGGAGCGGACTGGGTTCCAGCGCCGCGAGTGCTGTCGGGGGACTTGTAGCAGTGAATGAGATAATGGGAAGACCCCTTGACAGGAGTGAGCTGCTTCCTTTTGCAATGGAGGGTGAAAGGCTGGCATGCGGAAATGCCCATGCCGATAACGTGGCTCCGTCACTGCTTGGGGGATTCGTGCTGATACGCTCGTATGATCCCCTCGACGTGATATCGCTTCCCGTACCAGGAGATATTTGCTGCGCGCTGGTCTATCCGCATATCGAGATACCCACGCTGGCGGCACGGCAGATCATCAGGCAGAACATTCCTATGTCAGGCGCCATAAGACAATGGGGCAACGTGGGGGCTCTTGTGGCCGGCCTGTACAGAGACGACCTGGAGCTGATAGGAAGGAGTCTCGAAGATTTTATCGTTGAGCCGGTAAGGAAGATGCTCATACCGGGTTTTGACGGGCTCAGGGAGACAGCCGTCGCGAACGGCGCCCTGGGATTTGGCATATCGGGGTCGGGACCCACGGTATTCAGCCTGTGCAGGAACAAAACCTGCGCAGAGGCCGCCGCGAAGGCGCTGGTGAGCGAGCTGGCCGGCAACGGGGTGGCCTCAACCTCATGGGTCTCAAAAATAAACAGTGAAGGGGCGGTGGTGCTGAAATAACCTGGCAGCACCGGTAGCGGTCCGGGTCCGGTATAGCGGACTGCCAAAGGCAACAAAGGCAACAAATATTATCACTATGTTATATTACAGCACAAAAGGCAGCGCACCGGCGGTCACTCTCAAAGAGGCTGT
>SLOE01000076.1 GCA_007132715.1 Bacteroidales bacterium | reverse complement strand
CACCCGTCCGGCAGGCACGACCACCCGCCCGGCAGGCACGACCACCCGTCCGGCAGGCACGACCACCCGCCCGGCAGGCACGACCACCCGTCCGGCAGGCACGACCACCCGTCCGGCAGGCACGACCACCCGTCCGGCAGGCACGACCACCCGTCCGGCAGGCACGACCACCCGCCCGGCAGGCACGACCACCCGCCCGGCAGGCACGACCACCAGGACATCGGGTGGCAGGGATGAGGCCGGTACCGTAACACAGCAGCAGTCCACGCCGACCTATACACGGCCTGCACCCGGCGACCGTATAACATATAACAGGAGCAGCATAAATTATCAGACAAGGAGTGCTCCTCCCCCTGAAAGAACAAGTACGACCGGGAGCTCTACATATACCAGGCCTACCAGCAGTGCCACATATAACCGTCCGGACAGCCGGACTTCAGGAACCAGCGGATCATCAGTCAGGACCGCCGCCCCACCGCCCCAAAGACCGGCCTCTACCACCAGGACCGGTTCTCCGGGAACGACCAGCAGGCCGGCAGTATCAAGTGGTACCAGTTCCGGTGGCGGAGGTGCTGTATCTTCGGGTACTTCGACCGGCAGTTCATCAGGTGGCGGACGTGGTTCAGGCGGTAGCGGAGGCCGGAGATAGACCGGTCAAATTGAATATATCAGTTTAAAAACAAACAATTATAATCAAATGAAGCGTATAATAACCATTATACTATCGGGGGTCCTTTGTACTGGTCCTGGTTTTGCCCAGAACGAATCTGATGCACTGAGGTTCTCACAGAAATTCTTTGGTTCTACTGCAAGGGCTGGAGCCATGGGTGGAGCATTCGCCTCGCTTGGCGGTGATTTCTCATCTCTTGGATACAATCCTGCCGGTATAGCGGTTTACAGGACCACCGAATTTACATTTACCCCGGCTTTCGGATATGACGATATCAGTTCGCGTTACATGGGTACACGCAGATCTGATACCAAATATGATTTTGGTATGTACAATCTCGGGTTTGTAGCGAGCTTTAATAATGATAATCAAACCGGCTGGGTCGGGACCAATTTTGGGTTCGGCTATAACCGGTACAACAATTTCAACAGGAACAAGGTGGTCGAGGGGGTTAATTTTGAGAGTTCGATAGCCGATTACTTTATTGCCGGACCTTACGGGGCTAACGGGGTATATCCCGACGATCTTGATCCGTTCTGGGAAAGACTGGCTTTTGACACATACGTCATAGATACAGTACCCGGGTTTCCAACCTGGTATGAAACACCTGTTATGCTCGGGCAGACGCAGAGAGAGGTGATATCGACCAGCGGTAACACTGGTGAGTGGCTTTTCTCCTTCGGAGCCAATTATGAACACAAACTTTACCTGGGTGCCACTTTTGGCATTGAATCGGTCAATTATACCCGCAATTCCAATTACAGTGAATTTGATGAGCTTAACCTGAGTGATTTTGACCAGCTCCTGTTTAAGAAGAATCTTAAAACAACGGGTCGCGGTTACAGTTTCAAGCTGGGTGCCATTTACAGGCCGGTTGAATTTGTAAGGATCGGAGGTTCGGTGCATCTTCCCACGTTCTTTACGCTGACTGACGAGTATCACCATCAGATGGAATCCTGGTTCAATTCCGGCGATTATTACAATGCCGAACCCACTAACATTCAGGGAAACCGTATTGGTCCCCGTCTCAAGGAGTACTCGCTTACAACACCGTTCCGGGCTATTGGAGGTGTCGCCTTCATGCTGCCACTTCAGCTTGGTGTGGTAAGTGTGGATTATGAGTATGTTGATTATACCACCATGAGGCTTCGTGAAATTGACGGCGGGTATGATTTTTACCATGAAAACCAGGTTATACAGGATGTGTATCGTCCGGCCGGAAATATCAGGGCCGGTGCAGAACTAAGGCTGGGCATGTTTATGGTAAGAGGTGGGTTTGCCAGCTACGGCAGCCCCTATGCATCAGGCCAGTTGAATGAGGGTGCAGGTTATACAGTATATTCCGGTGGCATTGGTTTCAGGGAGAGGACGTTCTATATAGATATGGGATATACCTATACGGCAAATGAGTATTACTATATGCCCTATGAGTGCGCGATCATTGATCCCTCCTTCAATCAGAGCAGCAACAGCAGGTTTTTGCTGACAACAGGAATAAGGTTCTGACAGCAAGTTTTATAGCAGGACGGTAAACCGTTTATTATCCGGGTGATCAGAAGGCAGATTTTTGGCCTGACACCCGGATTAATTTTGATAACCGCCTGATATATCCGGGGGCATCAGGGCCAATATTGAAGAGAAGGTCGATTATGCTGAGGTTGGGCATAAATCCGTGCCTGTCTGAAAACACCTGCCTGTATTCCGGGTAGCCAATAATGTCTCTGGTATTGAATTCCCCTTTCTTGGGATGAAGCCTCTCCCTGAAATCCCTGGTTCCCGGTCCCGGTAAATTCTCATAGGAATTAGTTTCAGTCGGTTCATTTTCTATTTCGAGTATTTTGAACATTCGCTCCGAAATTGCATTGTTGAGCTCGATCAGCCGTGAATATCTTTTCTCCAGTAACGGTATGATCTCATCAATGTAATATTCATAAAATGGAGCTGATCTGTAGGCTGACTCGATTGAGATGTGGTGCAGTCTCTGCCATGGATAACTGTAATCAGGACTTATTTCTGTAACCGGTGTCTTCCTTCCTCTCTTTCTCTTTACCGGGATAACCAATGGGAGCAAGCCGTTGGCGGACATAATGCAGCATCTGTTCCGGTAACTCTGCTTGCTGTAGTTTTCATGATTTTCAATACAGGTTTCTGTTGCACCTGCAATAAGTGCAAACCATGCTGTCGGCGGGAAGTATGCCGTTGACAGGAGCAGTGTGTCACAATCAGTCCTCATCTACCGGGTATTAAAAAAAGTGCCTGCAAAACCGGCAGGCACTTTAGCAGATATGCTGCAGTGAATATTATTGTTTTTTCATCATAAGCATTGCGTCGAGTGCGAACAGCGATGCAGTTACAAGCTGGATCCATAAAGGAATTGAGATAAGTGGTGAGCTGAAAAAGGCATAATTCAGCATGATTACCTTTACTATGTAGTAACCGATCTTGCTAAGCACTATACTGAAGTAAATTCTTTATTTCTTTTTAGTAATTGTTAATTTAACGTAGCAAAAATCTTTTTTATCTTTACAGATCAAAAATAAACAAATTATCGTTTTTAGGAAGTATTGAATTATAACAATGTTTGCCTGTTATTATTGTTCTTGTAAAACATACCGGCAGTAGTCAGGTAAATAAAAACTTGAAATATTATGAAGAGACGTGATTTTTTACGTAAGTCAGTCGGGGCAGGTTTTGTTGCAGGCACAGCTTTATCGTTTACCGGTTATAATAAACTTTTTGCCACTGAGCTTCCGGAAGCTGATACTCCCTACGATCTTGTTGCAGTAAGGGGAGGCGAACCCGAAGCGATGTTTGACAGGGCAATTGAAGCTATGGGCGGAATGGGCAACTGGGTAAAACCCAATCAGTCCGTTCTGGTTAAGCCCAATATCGGATGGGATGTTATTCCTGAGAGGGGTGCAAATACAAATCCCGGACTGGTTCGGAGGGTCATTGAGAAGTGCTATGAGGCTGGAGCCAGTGAGGTTGTGGTTTTTGACCATACGTGTGATAACTGGAGGAGAAGTTACCAGAATAGTGGTATTGAGGCTGCAGTCAATCAGGCCGGAGGACGATTGTTACCGGGTAATGATGAAAGCTTTTTCCGTGATGTCAAAATTCCGCAAGGCAGGCAGCTGAAAGAGGCCAAGGTGCATGAGCTGGTTCTTAATACCGATGTTTTTATTAACGTACCTGTCCTTAAACATCACGGGGGTGCACAGATAACTATATCACTGAAGAATCTGATGGGCATTATCTGGGACCGTCGCTGGTGGCACAGGAATGATCTTCAGCAGTGTATTGCTGATTTTGGTACCTGGAGGAAACCCGACCTGAATATTGTCGATGCCTACAGGGTAATGATGCAGAACGGCCCGAGAGGTGTGTCTGAAGATGACATAGTTATGATGAGATCCCTTGTGATATCGCCCGATATGGTAGCTGCCGATGCTGCCTCGGCGCGCCTTTTCGGGTCCGAGCCGCATCAGATCGGACATATCAGGATTGCACATGAAATGGGGGTCGGGAATATGGAACTTGAGAACCTATCGATTCACAGGATAGTAGTTTAGGCTCAAAACTGCATGATGCTGACCCTGCCGGAACAGTTCACAATGACCCGTGCAGGGTTTGCTGTTTAAGATCAGATTGTTTGTTTATTTAGTTTTAATAATAATTTGCTGTTATGCAAACCAGGTATCTGAAACCATTCAGGGTTATCATATCCCTCTTCTTCCTCGTTCTTTCAACTCTTATTTTCATAGATTTCAGAAATTCATTTTCTGAAGGGTTCATCTCTTCATTTCTTTTTCTTCAGTTTGCCCCTTCAGTAGTCAAGGTCCTGCAGGTGGCCGGTCTGTCGGCGCTTGGTTTCCTTGTTATCCTTCTGCTGACAATGCTTTTCGGAAGGGTATACTGTTCAACAATATGCCCGCTGGGCATATTCCAGGATGTTGTCTCCTGGCTCTCGGTTAAACTGCGCAGGAAAAAATGGCCCTACAGGTATGCCAGGCCCCATACTGTACTGAGGTATTCATTGCTTGGACTTACCGTGGTGTTCATGTTGTTTGGCAGCATACTGCTGCTGAACCTTCTGGATCCCTACAGTAATTTCGGGAGGTTTGTGACATATTTTGCCAAACCGCTTGCTCTTGGCTTAAATAACTGGGTGGCTCCCATGCTTATGTCCAGCGGAATTTATACCCTGTACCCTGTGACCCTTCCTGCCATACGATGGGAAGTGATGCTGTTTCCCCTGGTGATGCTTGTTCTTGTTTTATGGTTATCACTTAAATACGGAAGATTATATTGCAATACTGTATGCCCCGTAGGCACCCTTCTCGGGTATCTTTCAAGGTTTTCCCTGCTGCAGATATACATTGATGAACAAGCATGTTCAAAATGCGGCAGGTGTGACCGTGTATGCAAATCATCCTGCATGAGTTTCAGGGAGGGATCGGTAGATTTTTCCCGTTGTGTTGCATGTTATAACTGCCTGAAGATATGCCCCGACAATGCTGTTAAGTATTCAGCAAACCACGGCAGAAAAATCAGTCTGCTTGATAAGAATACGCTGCCAGCATCCAAAAAGAAAGATGTTGCGGCAAAACCAGCGGTAACTTCTATTGTTGATGATTCCAAACGCAGCTTTATCCTTACATCTATGCTGGTATTTTTCGGAATAAACCGTTTTGCCAAAGCGGCAGTTGACGATATTCCCGAGCCGGAGCAGGATACCACAATACCTGAGAAAAAAAATTTTCCTGTTTCGCCCCCGGGCTCCCTCTCTCTTGAACATTTTAACCGTGCCTGCACGGCCTGTACCCTCTGTGTGGGTGTTTGCCCAACGCATGTTTTGCAACCATCACTTCTTGATTATGGCGTAGGAGGTTTTCTGCAGCCTCATATGGATTTTCATGCCGGCTTTTGCAATTTCGACTGTACCTCCTGCGGTGAGGTCTGCCCAACCGGTGCTATACTGCCTCTGTCAGTTGACGATAAGCATGTTACACAAATCGGTGTCGTCAAGTTTGAAAGGGAGAATTGCGTTGTCTATACAGATAACACCTCATGCGGAGCATGTTCTGAGCATTGTCCCACCCGGGCCTGCGATATGGTTCCATATATTGGTGAACTTACAATTCCTGAGGTTGATGAATCAACGTGCATAGGATGCGGAGCATGTGAGTATATTTGTCCCACGCGTCCTTACAGGGCAATCTACGTGGACGGTAATCCCAGGCACAAAACGGCAGAGAGACCGAGGACCGAAAAGGTTGAACGGGAAATCGATTTTGAGGATTTCCCATTCTGATCGGATTTTAAAGCCTAACCTGTCCCTGAAAAGAGACGCCTCCATCTGACCCTGTTCAACCACGACTGGTTATTGTCAAGTGACAACCAGATGAAAACCGGCCTGCCTACTATATGGTCTTCAGGTACTAACCCCCAGTATCTTGAGTCCAGTGAGTTGTGCCTGTTGTCGCCGACCATGAAGTAGTAGTCCATGGAAAATGTGTATTCATCAGCCTGTTCACCATTGATGAATATCCTGTTGTCCTTTATAGTCAAATCATTCAGCTCGTATGCAGTGATTATTCTGCGGTACAGTGAGATGTTACCGGTATCGATGGTGACTGTAACTCCTTTTGCAGGTATCACAAGCGGGCCGAAATTATCCTCGTTCCACGGAAACAAAGGATCATGCGGGAAAACTGCACGGGAATAGTTGCCCGGAGGGTTCTCCCATCTGGTTACAGAGGTAACGTTTCTGAAGTTACTCAGGTTTTCTGCATTTTCTTCCCTGATCGAGATATAGTATTCAGATGATGATGCTCTGGTTACATCACCCGGATAAATATCAAGCCGTTCAAGTGACCTCATATTGAGGGGGGTGCCATCGGTCCGGACAATGTGCTGGTATTGCAGGTTTTCCAGCTCAGTATCAGCCGGCTTGCCATTGATATAAACCTCACCGCCGGTTATTTCCAGTGTGTCGCCGGGGATCGCAATACAGCGTTTGATATAGTTGTCCCTTTTATCAACCGGTCTGGCGGCAATGTTGTACTGCTGTTCAAGGAACCTGCGTGCCTCTGACTGGTAAAACTCTTCGCTCCTGAGCTTTGAATGTGTATACAGGTCCCTTTCGTAAAGCTCATTGGCAAACTGACGCATTACTGCATAATAGCTTTGGTTCTGCATCTCGAGTATTACCGTATCACCTTCAGGGAAATTGAAGACAACAATATGATTGTTCTCGATATCCCTCAGTCCGGCAAGTCTTTTGTAGGGCCACTGAGCCCACTCAACGTATGATTTTGTAAATCTCGTAAGCGGAAGAGTGTGGTGTGCGAACGGAAATGAAATGGGGGTCATCGGTGTACGTGGACCGTAACTGAGTTTGCTCACAAACAGATGATCACCGATAAGAAGCTCCTTCTCCATCGAACCGGTAGGTATCTTGTAGTTCTGGAAAAAGAAAATATTAATGAATGTTACGGCAATTACAGCATAGATAAGGGCGTCAAGCCACTCGACAAAAGTACTGTTTTCCCCCTCCCTTTTTTTCCAGAAGGCCCAGTTCACCTTTTTACTTATATAAATGTCATACAGCAGGGGCAGGCCAAGCAGGAACCAGTAGTTTCCCAGCCATATGACCCATAACAGCCAGGCAAGGGCAGCAGTACCGAACCTTATCCGGGTTGCATGCTTTTTGAAGAACTCCATAGGAATAATTGATTTTTGCATAGTGGCGTAAAATTAATCAATGCTTTTAAACATTCTTTCCCATCTGATATTCTTCGGGAAACTTTTATCATTGTCGATCGATAGCCAAACCATCATCGCCTTGCCAACCAGGTGATCTTCCGGTACAAATCCCCAGAATCTTGAATCTGCCGAATTGTGACGGTTATCTCCCAGTACAAAGTAATAGTCCATTGAAAACCTGTAAGAGCTGGTTTGGACGCCGTTAATATAAATGTTATTGTTAATTATTTCAAGATCATTACCTTCGTACAAGGTTATTATCCTGTGGTAAAGAGGAAGGTTTGAAGTTGTAAGCTCAATTTCCATTGCTTTTCCGGGAACCTGAAGCGGACCGAAATGATCTTCATTCCATGGATAGTTCCTGTGAAAAGGGAATATGGTGTGGATGCCGGAATAGGGATTCCGGTTTTCATAACGGTTGACTGACAATACATTGGGTAATCCGGCTATCATATCCGTCTTATCATCTGTCAGGGTCAGCTCGTAGAGGGACCGTGCGGGGTTGAATTTAATGCTGTGTTCCGGTATATCCAGCCCGGCAAAAACATCATCACTGATCCCGGTACCATCGGTCTGGATAAAATACTCATACTGCATATTTCCGTTATCAGGCTCAGGGATGCCGTTAACATAAAGATGTCCGCCTGTGATTAATATTGTATCACCGGGTACGCCCACACATCTTTTTATGTAGTTCTCCTTTCTGTCAACCGGTCTGGTCTGCAGGTCAAATTTCTCATGTATGAACTCCCTTCCATATTGTCTTATCAACGCATAGTAGCTCTGATCGGGATACTGCAGAACCACAGTGTCTCCCTCAGGAAAGTTGAACACTATTACATCATCTCTCTTGACGCCTGAAATGCCGGCAAGCCTTTTATACGGCATAGTGATCCATTCCAGGTATGAGGGCATCCTGCCGGTAAAAGGAATGGTGTGATGGGCAAAGGGGAATGACAGTGGTGTGTTTGGAAGCTTCGGGCCGTAGTTGACCTTGCTTACGAAAAGGTAATCACCGGGCAGGAGTGACCTTTCCATTGAGGATGTCGGGATGGAGTATGCCTCAATAAAAAAGATGCGTAAAAAACCTGCAGCAATCAGACCAAAAACGGCAGCGTCAATCAGTTCAACGGCCAGCCTGCTCTTTATAAGGCCTTCCTTTCTCCAGAAAAACCAACGTACTCTTTTTGTCAGAAACAGATCGAAGAGTATTGCCAGGCCAAACAGGAACCATGGATTGCCATGCCATATTACCCAGAGGATATACAATACCGAGGTTATTGCAAACCCGGTCCATGATCCGGCCGGAAATTTCCTGAGAAAACTCTCCATGTGCAATCTGGTTAAATTCTCAAAAGGTCCTCCATCCTGAATATCCCGGTTCTCTCTTTTATGAACTCTGCAGCCATCACCGCACCTGAGGCAAAAACACTTCTGTCATGCGCCTTGTGTGTGATTTCAAGTGTTTCGAGAGGCGATTGGTATGTCAGGGTATGTGTCCCCGGCACCTCTCCGGTCCTCTCTGATATAACACTCAGTATACCGGGATCATCTGACCTGTCATTCTTCCAGCTCTTTAGTGCAACGATATTCCGGGTTATATCTCCGGCAAGGGTAACTGCAGTACCACTGGGCGCATCCTTTTTATGAACATGGTGGATTTCCGATATTGAGGGCCTGAACTCCGGGAATCTGTTCATGACTTCTGCCAGCCACCGGTTGATCTGGAACATGATATTGACACCTATGCTGAAATTGGATGCAAAAAGGAATGTGCCTCCGGCCTCCCTGCAGTGGGTTTCAACCACCGAGAGATTATCTGTCCAGCCAGTTGTTCCGCACACTACAGGCAAACCTGCATCAATGCATGCTATAATATTGTCAGCTGCAGTTTCCGGAGTTGAAAACTCAAGGGCCACATCAGCCTTTTTGATAAGATCTGATTTCAGCTGATCAAGGTTATCTACGTCAATTTTGAGCAGGACCTCATGTCCCCTCTCAAGCGCAGCTTTTTCTATCCCCCTGCCCATCCTGCCGTAACCGACTATTAAAATACGCATAGTTCAGGTGTTTTATTTTCAATACAGGTGCGAAAAAAAAAGCCCTCTCATACCTGTAAGCAGAGATGGCTTTTCGTTTCGCTGACGTTTCTCTATTTTTTAACCTTATCGGCTATGGCTTTGAAAGCATCCGGATGATTCATAGCCAGATCTGCCAGGACCTTCCTGTTGATCTCTATACCTTTTTTTCCTATGGCTCCCATGAACTCCGAATATGACATGCCATGCTGGCGTGCAGCTGCATTTATCCTTTGTATCCAGAGCCCCCTGAAAGCTATTTTCTTCTTTCTGCGGTCACGGTATGAATACTGCAGACCTTTTTCAACCGCGTTTTTGGCTACCGTAAATACATTTTTCCTTCTTCCGAAGTAGCCTTTGGCCTGCTTAAGCACCTTTTTCCTTCTCTGTCTTGATGCTACCGTGTTAACTGATTTTGGCATCTTACTTTTTGATTATGAATGCACAGCGTTCCGCCTGACGGACTCTTTGATGCTGTTACACTCTGGTTAACAACTGATTTAGATAATTATTTTAATCCAAGAAGAAGCCTGACATTCTTATCATCGGGCTTGCTTACCAGTGTAAAGTAGGTCAGATTCCTTTTTCTCTTTGTTGATTTTTTTGTAAGGATGTGACTTTTATAAGCATGCTTCCTCTTAATTTTTCCGGTTCCGGTGAGCACAAAGCGTTTTTTTGCTCCCGAATTTGTCTTCATCTTAGGCATTTATTCCGATTGTTTTCTGGTTATTAATTCTTTTTCTTCACCCCTTTGGGCGTGATGAACATGGTCATCCTCTTCCCTTCAAGTTTAGGCAACTGCTCAACCTTGCCGTATTCCTCCAGTTCCTGAGCGAACCTCAGGAGAAGTATCTCTCCTTTTTCCTTGAACAGGATGGTCCTGCCCTTAAAGAACACGAAAGCCTTTATTTTGGCCCCGTCGGTCAGAAATTTCTTGGCGTGGTTCAGCTTGAAATTAAAGTCATGATCATCAGTGTTTGGACCGAACCGTATCTCCTTGATCACCACCTTTACCGTCTTTGCCTTTATTTCTTTCTGTTTCTTTTTCTGCTGGTACAGAAATTTTTGATAATCAATTATTTTGCAGACAGGAGGATCAGCATTCGGTGAAATTTCCACCAAGTCAAGCTCCATTTCATCAGCCAGTTTCAAAGCCTGTGACAACGGAACTACTCCCGGGTTCTCAATATTATCACCAACAAGGCGTACTGATGCTGCCCTTATGAATTGGTTGATCTTGTGTTTGGGTTCCTGCCTGATCTGTCTGCGCGGTCCCCTTGAAAATCTTTGTACTGCTATGTTACTGCCCTCCTTCTTTTAGTTGATAACTATTTTCTTATATCTTCAATCTGCTTTTCTATTTCCTCTCTTGCAAATTTAGCAAAATCTTCCAAAATCATTGAGCCTTTGTCACCTTCTCCCTGTTTTCTTACGGAAACTGTGTTGCTCTCAGCCTCTTTTTCTCCAACAACAAGAAGATAGGGAATTCGTTTCAGCTCACTGTCCCTTATCTTCCTGCCAATCTTTTCGTTCCTCAAATCAATCAGGGCGCGAATATCGCAATTTTTAAGGAAATTAAAAACTTTTTCCGCATAATTGTGCACTTTTTCACTGATCGGGAGAATTACAACCTGATCAGGTGTCAGCCATAAAGGAAATTTTCCCGCGGTATGCTCTATAAGAACAGCCACAAATCTTTCCATTGAACCGAAGGGCGCCCTGTGGATCATTACGGGACGGTGTTTCAGGTTGTCTGACCCGGTATACTCCATGTTAAAACGTTCGGGAAGGTTGTAATCGACCTGTATTGTTCCCAGCTGCCATTTCCTGCCAAGTGCATCTTTCACCAGAAAGTCCAGCTTGGGACCGTAGAATGCTGCTTCACCATACTCAATTGAAGCTTCGAGACCCTTCTCCATTGTTGCTTCGATAATAGCCTTTTCGGCCTTTTCCCAGTTTTCGTCGCTTCCGATGTATTTATCCTTGTCATTCGGGTCGCGCAGTGATATCTGAACAGTGAAATCTTTAAAGTCCAAAGCCTTGAAGATGATGAATATGATGTCAATGACCTTGGTGAATTCCTCTTTAAGCTGATCGGGCCTGCAGAAGATATGGGCATCGTCCTGGGTAAATCCCCTTACCCTTGTAAGGCCATGCAGCTCACCACTCTGCTCATACCGGTATACGGTGCCGAACTCTGCCATGCGCACTGGCAGATCCTTGTATGACCTGGGCTTGAATTTGTAGATTTCGCAGTGGTGCGGGCAGTTCATTGGCTTTAGCAGAAATTCCTCTCCCTCTGCCGGTGTACTTATTGGCCCGAAAGAGTCCTCACCATATTTCGCGTAATGACCTGATGTAACATATAGCTCCTTCTGACCGATATGGGGGGTGATAACCTGTTCGTAACCATGGTCACGCTGTACCCTTTTCAGAAATTCCTCAAGCCTCTCGCGAAGTTGTGCCCCCCTTGGAAGCCACATAGGAAGCCCCGATCCTACCGATTGTGAAAATGTAAAAAGCTCAAGCTCCCTGCCTATTTTCCTGTGATCCCTTTTTTTTGCCTCTTCCAGCATTGCAAGGTGATCCTCGAGCATTTTCTGTTTAGGGAAACTGACACCATATATGCGGGTAAGCTGTTTATTCCTTTCGTTTCCTCTCCAGTAGGCCCCGGCAATGTTCAGCAGCTTGAAAGCTTTGATGTATCCCGTATCGGGCAGGTGCGGACCGCGGCACAGGTCGGTAAAGTTACCGTGGGTGTAAAATGAGATAGTGCCATCTTCAAGCTCGTTCAGCAGTTCAACTTTGTACTGGTCGCCTTTACGTTTGTAATGCTCAAGCGCCTCACTCTTGGGTGTCTCTTTCCTGACGTAAGGATTCTGCTGTTTTGCGAGTTCCTTCATCTTCGTCTCTATGGCCTGCAGGTCACTGTCCGTTATAGTTACACCCTCAGGTGGATCCACATCATAATAGAAGCCGTTGTCGATCGAAGGGCCTATCCCCAGTTTGATGCCGGGGTACAGAGCCTCAAGTGCCTCGGCCATTAGGTGGGCCGATGAGTGCCAGAAGGCATGCACACCCTCTTCATCTTCCCATTTATTCAGCATTATTTCAGCGTCTTCATTTATTGGCCTGGTAAGGTCCCATACTTCGCCGTTCACAGTGACAGACAACACCTCTTTGGCCAGGCTGTTGCTTAATGACTTTGCTATTTCCAGTCCGGTTACCCCCTTTGGATACTCTCTTACGGATTTGTCGGGAAATGTTATTCTGATCATTTTAATTCCGCTCATTATAGTATTATACAGTCCGGCACCTGTCCGCCAGCGTCCCTGAAACCTTCCCCGGCAGGACCCGGGTCTTCCGTGTTCGCTCATAATGCCGGGTCTAGAAACGACCTGCAAAGATAATTAAATTGATTTTAATATCCCTTTCGGGGAAGATTACGGAAACGGGATGTAGTTGTCATAGCTCATGCAGACAGCCCTGGAGAATTCCGCACCCCTGCCGATAGTCCTGTCCCATACCTCCTGGCTGCAATTACCTATATTTCCGGCGTCAATACCCGATTCATACAGTGCCGAAATAATTCCGGCATTGAAAGAATCTCCTGCACCGATGGTGCTCAGAGGTTTGATCCGGGGGACCTCATAATGTTTTGCAAAACTTCTTGTGCACAGGTCAACCCCTTCGGAAGACCTTGTGTAAACCAGTGCGGCACAATTCCTGAAACAGGGAAGTTCCCACGTTTCGTCAGCTGTTCCGGTCCCGAATATATTCAGGAAATCCTCATCCGAGCCCCTGACGATGACAGATTTTGCAATGTTCTCTTCAATGAAGGGTTTAACCGCATCAAGATCCCTTAGATGTGATGATCTGAAGTTCGGGTCGTAGATGATCATCGATCCCGAGGAATTGGCCAGATCCCTCAGCCTGGCTGCGATTGCCCTGGTAGGTTCAGCAACTGAGTAGAACGACCCGAAAAGGACTATATCATTCTTGTCCGGGGAGGGCAGGGGAGGGCTTTCCGGGGGTGCTGCCCCCTTGTAAAAGGCATAGGTGGCATTGTTGTTTTCATCAAGGAAGGCCAGGGCGATTATTGTGGAGGCATTCTCCAGATGCAGGAAAGTTTTGTCAACCCTGTTTTCGTCCAGGAATCCGGCTATAAGCCTGCCCACATGATCATTGCCGCAGGTGCCTGCAAAACTTACCGGGAGGCCGCTTCTTCCAAGCGATACCGATGAATTGAGCATGGCCCCGCCGGGTCTTGCGGCGACAGGCTGCCCGTTCCTGAAAATGATATCATAAACTATCTCGCCCAGGGCATATATTCTTCTGTTTTCCATACGTATGAATAATGTATTTGGCATAAAAAAGAGAACCATCAACCTGGTTGATGGTTCCCCCTTTTAAAAAAATTATTACAACGAGTACCCGGCACGGTACTGCCTGTGGTAGAACTTCTCAGCTTCCGGATCATTGACGAACGATTCGGTAGCCGGGTTCCATTCCACGGGGCGCATCAACTCATATGCTATATTACCAAGGGTACATGTGGTGCAGGTTCTGTGTCCCACCTCTACCGGGGCAACGGGATCCTTGCGGCTGCGCATGCTGTCAATAAAATTGACCAGGTGCGGGATTCCGGTCTCATATGCAACTGAGTCGTCTCTCATATCTTCGTCCGGATAGAGTGATGGGTCAGATGCCACATAATGTCCGCGGCTCACCTCGATCCAGCCGTCAGTGCCGATAAACTTAACACCTTTGGTCATTGCCTCGTCGAACGGTTCTTCAGTCATTATCCAGCCGTCAGCAAACTCGTAAGTCAGGAATTTGTAATCGCCGTAGCCTGCAGGAATTATTCTTGCCGGGCCACTGTTGTCTATTCCCATTGCCCAATGTGCAATGTCGAACATGTGTGCTCCCCAGTCCGTTGTAAAACCTCCTCCCATCTCCTTGTACCATCTCCATGCTCCCCAGATCGTCTCATCCCTGGGAGGATCAAGTGATATCGGCGGGTTAAGCTCATGGTTGTAATGTACGTAAGGGTTAGGTCCCAGCCAGAGATCCCAGTTAAGGTCTTCCGGCAGCGGCTCCTCGGGAAGATCGTACGGAACCGGGGGGCCGCCTACGTAGGCATGGATCTTTTCAATCCTGCCCAGCGCTCCTTCCTGGACAAGCTTCACAGCATGCCTGAATACATCATCAGAGCGCTGCTGGCTACCTGTTGCCAGAACTATATTGTTATCCCTCACCGCTTTTACCAGTTCAACGCCCTCTTTAATGGTAAAAGTCAGAGGCTTCTCCATGTAGATATCTTTGCCTGCCTGGCATGTCTCTACACCCATCACTCCATGCCAGTGGTCCGGGGAGGCAATTATCACCCCGTCAATATCATCCCTGTTGAGAATCTGGTGATAGTGCTCGTAGGTGGCCACCTTCAGATTATCACCTTTTTTTGAATAAAAGTCGTTCATTCTCTGTTCGAATCTCTGCCGTTTTACACCGTACACATCTGCACCGGCAACTATCTGAACACCTTCAATTTCGCGGAAGCCTGCCATCAGGTACATGGTCTGTCTTCCAAGACCGACAATCCCCAGCCTGATTATATCATTGGCCGGTGTTTTACAGCTTTTTACCAGCGGGAACATTGTCAGACCCGCTGCCCCTGCAAGAGAGGTCTGGATGAATTTTCTTCTTGAGATACTTTGCATAGGTTTCAGGTTTTTGTTAATGAATATTTTGGATTTTGTTATTTAGTTTGGTTTGCTGAAAATCAGTCTTGCAATTTACTGCAAATTCACATAAAAGACAAAACCCAAATAAAATACCCGGTGCTGGACCGGGTATTTTGCGGCTTGACATCTTTTGTCCTCAGCAGCCGGGCTGTTCAGGAATATCCCGTCAGAGGCTCCAGCCTTCCCGGTATTCCCTGTGATAATATTTTTCGGCTTCCGGATCATCAACAAAGTACTGCCTTACCGGATCCCATTTTACGGGCCTTCCCAGTTCATGAGCTATATTCCCAAGGATACATGTAGTGCATGTCCTGTGTCCGACCTCTACAGGCACCACGGGATCCCTGCGGTTCCTCATTGCCATGATGAAATCCTCAAGGTGTGGAACGCCGGTCTCGTAGGGCAGTCCGCCATGACCTGCCAGCTCCTCATCAGCGGGGTACAGGGATGGATCAGAGGCCTCATAATGACCACGTGCCACTTCAATCCAGCCATTCTCTCCCCAGAATTTGATTCCACGGGTCCATGCCTCATCATATGGCTGGTTTGTTACCTTCACGCCGTTGGCGTAAACATATGTAAGGTACTCTGCACCGTTGTGCCCGGGAGGTATAATCTCTACCGGACCACTGTCATCAGCATCCAGTCCCCACTGTGCAATATCGAAATTATGGGCGCCCCAGTCCGTTATGAATCCTCCTCCGGTCTCCTTGAAGTATCTCCATTCGGCCCAGTATGTTTCATTTCTTGGCGGATCAAGGGAGATCGGCGGGTTAAGCCTTGCATTGTAGTGCACATAAGGGTTGGGTCCCAGCCAGAGGTCCCAGTTCAGATCTACGGGAAGAGGTTGTTCCGGCAGGTCATATGGTGCCGGGAAATCTCCCACATATGCATAGACCCTGTCAAGTTTGCCGATCGCTCCGGCACGCGCTGAGACCACCGCATGGTGGAAGAATTTGTCCGATCGCTGCTGGCTGCCCACTGCAAGGATGCGGTTATTTTCCCTGACGGCACGGACTACCTCTACACCCTCTTTGATGGTGAAAGTGATGGGCTTTTCAAGGTAAACGTCCTTGCCGGCTTTGCAGGCATCAATGGTGTTGAGAGCATGCCAGTGGTCGGGTGTGCAGATCACCACACCGTCAATATCCCTCATTTCCAGCATCTCCTGGTAATTCTCGAATGTCCTGACCCTGACGTTCTCGCCTGTTTCGCTGTAGTGATCATTCAGCAGTTTTTCAAAACGTTGCCGTTTGATCCCGTAAACATCGGCTCCGGCCACCACCTGAACTCCGGGGATTGTATTGAATCCCCTCATGAGCCCCATAGTCTGCTGTCCCAGGCCGATAAAACCCAGTCTGATAATATCGTTAGGAGACACTTTGCAGCTTTTAACAAGCGGGAAGAGAGACAATCCGGCAGCACCGGCAAGTGAAGTCGTAATAAATCTTCTTCTTGAAATGGTTTTCATGGTAAATTGATTTAAGGTTATAATTTGATTTACGGTTTAGAGTTTAATATTATTTTGTGCTGAACTCTCTTTTTTTCCGGCATCTTTTCATTTCCCGCCATCCTGGTCTAAGTATTGCCGCTGGTTATAAGGTGGTTTCTCAGCAGATGCCTGACCGGACTTATAAGCCTTTCCAAAAGGCTCAGCTCGTCGGTCGATATTTCGGCAATGCCGGGCAATTCCCTTGTTATCTCAAGCTGATACCCAAAGGATGTGACGGTCCCCCGCGAAAGCTCAATTACCGCAGGAAATCCCTGCTCTACCGGTCCGCCCGAGACAGATCGTATCCTTCCCTCCACCATGCCGAACTCCATATAGGGATAACCGTCAAGCTTGATATTGACCCTCTGCCCCGGCTTTACCTTCCCTGCCCTTCTGAATGGTATGATCACCCGGGCATGCATGTTACCCATCTCGTCGGGTACTATAGAGAAGACCGGGTCGCCTTCACGCAGTTCCTGCAGGCTGCTCCAAACGGACAGGTAATTCAGCGTACCCGTTGCCGGGGCTTTGAGCAGGTACCTGTTTTCCCAGTACGCAAGGGAGCTCTCTAGCTGACGAAATGAGCTGACCAGTCCGGTGAACAGCCTCTGCTGACGTTCATCCTTCTCAAGGCGGGTGTCGGCAATGCTTCTTTCAAGCCTGGCTATGGTAATCCCGGCATCGTAAAGTGCCAGCTCTGCATTTTCAACTGCCTTTTGCCTGCTCAGAAGAAGTGCCAGGGCCTGCTCATACTCCGATGCAGGTATTATGCCTGATGTGAAAAGCAGGGAGTCCCTTCTGAACTGAGTTGTTCCGATCTCAAGGTCTCGAAGTGCAAGTATCTTTTGCCTGCCCAGGTTCTCCCTGTACCTGGTATATTCCTCCAGCTCCAGTTGAAGTGCTGCAATCCTGCTTTCATAAAAGTCCTGGGCAATAAAGACCTTGTAGTCATTCAGAGCCTCAGCAAACAGGTTGTAGGAGGGCTGGACCTCCCCAAGCACAAGATCAGCCGGAAGCGATACCCCCATTATATATCCTCCGGGGCGAATTGCCTGGTTTATTGCAGCCAGGTACCCTCCCAGCCTGAATATGTCATTGTAACGTGCCGGGTTCTCCATTACAGCCAGGGTATCTCCCAGCCTGACCACAGATCCGTCAGTCCTGAATATGGCCTCAGGTTTACCGGTCACCCTTGCTGTAAGCACTGATGGCGGGTTTTCCTGGGTTATTACAACCGGGGCCCGCACTATGTCAGGGTACCTGAAGAAGCCGCTGCCGGTAATAATAACCAGTATGACTGCAAAGGCCACACCGGTACCCCATCTTACGATCCATCCCGGTGGTCTCCCCAGTATCTCGCCAACCTCTTCAGATCTCAGATTTATCTCGCTGCTTACCTTCTCAGGTTTCTGGCTTCCGGTTTCGCTATCCATTTCTATCCAAAAATAACTGTATATCTTTAAAGCAAGTCATTTCAAAGTTCAAGCTGGTTTTTTACAAGGGTGTAGTATGCACCCTTTTTCCTTGTAAGCTCAGTGTGTGTTCCCGATTCGACGATCTCACCCTTCTCTGTTACTATGATCTGGTCGGCGTTCTTTACTGTGCTCAGCCTGTGAGCCACCACGACAACCGTTCGGCCCCGGTAGAACTTTTCGAGATTTTCCAGGATCACTTTCTCATTATTGGCATCCAGGGCATTGGTCGCCTCGTCAAAAAAGATATAAGCAGGATCCTTATATACGGCCCTTGCGATAAGAATTCTCTGCTTCTGGCCCTGACTTAGTCCGTGACCCTCACTTCCTATCCTGGTATTGAAGCCCAGGGGAAGACTTTCAATAAAGCTGTCAATATTTGCTATCCTTGCTGCCTCCAGAAGTTTTTGCCTGTCAATGTTATCTACCCCGGGGGCAATATTGCCTGCAATGGTGTCGGAGAAGATGTAGCCGTCCTGCAGCACAACACCGCAGTTTCTTCTCCACTGCCTGATGCTGTAAAAGTCAAGATTATTGCTGCCAAGTCTTATCTCACCTTTAACCGGACTGTAAAAACCGAGCAGCAGCTTTACAAGAGTTGTCTTGCCGCTTCCCGATGTACCTACAATGGCAGTCTGTTTTCCCGGGGGTATTGAAAATGATATATTATTCAGCACCATCTCAGATCCCGGACCTTCATACCGGAACGACAGCTTTTCAGCACCAATTTCTGCTGCTGCAGGTATCTCCTGCACTTTATCAGCTTCGGGATCCTCTTCATCCCCTCGCTCATGCACCTCGCCAAGCCTTTCAAGGCTTATTTTTGCGTCCTGCGTAGTATTGAAAAAGGAGATAAGTTGTTCGACGGGACTGTTGAGCTGGCCGATAATATACTGGACTGCCAGCATCATTCCGAGGGTCATCGTACCCTCTACCACCGCACGTGCCGCTATAACAGTTATTACGATATTCTTCACTTCGTTTAACACCAGCGCTCCGCTTCGCTGGTACTGCCTCAGCGACAGCCCTTTTATACCTATGCGGAAGAGGCGGGCCTGTATTGTTTCCCATTCCCATCTTTTCTGCTGTTCGCAGTTCTGGAGTTTTATCTCCTGCATACCCTGGATAAGCTGGATCAGGTTGCTCTGGTGAGCCGACATCTGGGCAAACCTCCTGTGGTCCAGTTCAGCCCTTCTCCTGAGAAATATATAGACCCAGAGGCCATAAAGAATACTTCCGAAGAGGAAGACAGAAAAGATGAGCAGATTGTAATATAACAGCACCAGTCCGAATATCACCAGGTTGATCATTGAGAAGAGGATATTGAGCGTGGTGCCGGTAAGGAATGATTCGATCCGCCTGTGGTCACCAATCCGCTGCAACAGGTCGCCGGTAAGCTTGGTGTCGAAATATTTCATCGGAAGTCTCATCAGTTTGACAAGAAAGTCCGATATAAGAGAAATATTCACCCTGACCCCGATATGGAGCAATATCCAGTTTCTTATAAAATCGACCGATGCCCTGCTAAGAGTGAGGACAAGCTGGGCTATGAGAACCAGGTAGATAAAGCTCAGGTTCTGGTTGCCTATACCGTGATCGACGATGCTTTGTGTAAGGAACGGGAATATAAGCTGAAGAAGGCTGCCCAGGATCAGTCCCAGAAAAAGCTGGATAAT
>SLOE01000090.1 GCA_007132715.1 Bacteroidales bacterium | reverse complement strand
ATTTGGCAGAGACCTGGTAAAGATCATCACCCGTTTGCATGTGGTGACCAACAATGGTCCGGAAAATATTGGCGGCGGTCCGACTGACGACCTGGTCAACCGGCTGGCCCCACCGGCAGATGATCTTGTGAAACCCGCCGGCAGATGATTTTGTGAAACCCGCCAGCAAGTGATTTTGGCTAATCTGGTATCAAATTTGACCGGTGTTAAATACGGCAAGTGATTTAAGGAAATCCGCCAGTAGATGATTTTGTAGATGTCAATAATACCTGTTATGTTTCAAAAATCGCGGTTGCCCGGCAAAAGCTTTTTCGGCGTACCGGCTTGGTTTTACCGACGGACGCTGACTGTTATAACCCTTGGCGTTGTTATACTGTTCTTGTTTCCTTTATATAGTTGTGATGATGATACCGGAATATGGGTCGGTACATGGAGTACCGCTCCACAGCTTGTTGAGCCGCACAATATGCCGCCTGAACCTGGCCTGGCGCACAATAGCGTCAGACAGGTGGTAAGGTTATCGGCAGGGGGTGACAGCCTGAGGGTGCGGTTCTCGAATGAATTCAGCACAAGTCACGTTGAAATGAAAAAAGTGCAGATAGCAGTTTCAGCAGGTGGGAGAGCGGTTGATCCTTCGACAGTCCGGGATCTGAAATTCAACAACAGACCTGGAGTCACCATGGCACCCGGTTCAGTCATTTCATCCGATCCGATGGCATTTAAAGCGGAGCCGCTTACCGAACTGGCGATTACCACTTTCTTTGGTGCGGCCTCACCAGATGTTACCGGTCATCCCGGATCTCGTACAACCTCGTACTTTCTTCCAGGCGACAGGATCTCATCGGTTGATTTTGAGGGGGGTTCTATGGCGGACCGCTGGTATGTGATCAGCGGTATTGATGTAAAAGTGCCGGCAACAGCGGGTTCAGTGGTTATTATCGGGAATTCCATAACCGACGGCAGAGGATCGGGGACAAACAGGCAGAACCGGTGGACCGATATACTGGCGGAACGGCTTATAAACAGCCCGTCAACCCGTCAAACCGCGGTTCTTAACCAGGGTATCGGTGGTAACTGCGTGTTGAGAGAATGCCTGGGACCTTCGGCTCTTGAACGCTTTGACAGGGATGTGCTGGGTCAGCATGGTGTAAGGTGGCTCATCATTCTGCACGGGGTGAATGATATAGGGCAGACCCGGACGAAGGAGGAAGCTAACCAGGTTACAGAAGAGCTTATTGCTGCATATGAGCGTATGATAGATGACGCGCATGCTTCGGAAATACTGGTTTACGGTGCTACAATCCTGCCGTTTGGCAATTCATTCTATTACACTGAGCCAAGGGAGGCGGCCAGGCAGACGTTAAATGAATGGATCAGAAGCAGCGAACGGTTTGATGCTGTTATTGATTTTGACGAGCTGATGCGTGACCCTGGCGATCCTACGGTACTCCTTTCAGAATTTCATACTGGGGATTTTCTGCATCCAAATGAGGAAGGATACAAAAAGATGGGCGATGCCGTTGATCTTAAATTGTTCGTTTTATAACCGTAATTGCTTCGATTTATCATAAAATTTTGCCAACTTGCCAGTGTGTAAATAATTTTTAACAATCACCAGGAGGTTCCTGGTCAGGTACCTCTAAAACATGAGGAGCTTAGTTATGCAAAAAATCAATCTTATGGGATGAATCCCATTATAATGAATGATGAAGGGATACATTTCAAATCTGATCAGATTGGCAGGGCTTTTGTTCATTGCAGACCGGTTAAGGTTTTATGTTCAAAAACTGCATAACAGGAAACAAAACAAAGCATTTGTTTCAGAAAATCCGGATATTCCCCTGCCTCCTGACTATCTCATATATGAATCATTCAGAATAAATTATAAAAAATATTACACCGATAGCTTTGAAACTGCCAGATGGCTGGCAGATCATTTCAGTAAACATACAGACCTTAATAAAAAGCGAATTCTGGACTGGGGATGTGGTCCCGGTAGGATTATCAGGTATTTGCCGGATGTGATCGGAAACGGATGTGAATATTTCGGAACTGATTATAATAAAGCATCGATGGACTGGTGCAGGGAGAACCTGCCTGGTATAGAGTTCAATAACAATACCCTGCGAGCTGATTTGCCTTATGATGATGATTTTTTCGACATTATTTACGGGATATATGTTTTTACCCATTTATCTGAAAAAATGCATTATGAATGGTATAATGAACTATGCCGGATACTAAAGCCGGGAGGGATACTGTTTTTAACTACCCAGGGAGATAATTACCGGGTAAAACTGACAGCCGGGGAGCGTCAGAGGTACGATAAAAACGAAATTATTGTAAGGGGTAACTCAAGGAAGGGCACCGTACATTTTCTGCATTTCACCCGGTTAGTTTCATGCATAAGCTGTTCACCAATGCCGAAATCCTTGAACATATCGTAAGGGAACCTGAAAAGGGTAAATGGCTTCCCCAGGATACCTGGATAATCAGGAAGCCACCATTGAATAAGAAAACTCCGTAATCCTTCCGGCCTGGGTTTTCCTGTTTTGCTGATTTTATGAGTTCAACAGATAAATGCAACTTATGATAGCGTAAGAGCAAAACAGGGATTAATTTATGTTACCTGTGCGATATTGCCTGTTAACACAAAAAATCCTAAATTGCCGCTTGAACAGATGTAACCGGATAGGTGCCGGAAGGGCATTCCCGGCCGGTTTAACAGGGTCGTTTTATATAAACAGATAATATGCAGATAAAGAAGTCCCGCTTTAAGGAGATCCGCCTCAGGTTCCTGAGTGTTTCAGTTGTAGTGACCCTGCTGTTGTTATTAATTCTCCTGGCACTCTCATACCTTCATAAAGAGAATATAATTCACCTGCCTGAAGACCTGACCAGGGTTATAAACAGCGTTACCCTCGTTATAGGAACTTTCTTTACTGCCAGCCTGCTTCTGCGGCTGACCATCAAAAGGGTGTACAACTTTTTTGATGAGCCGGAAGAGAGGATATTCTACTCGAAGATATACAGCTGGTCTTTATACAGCATAGGTGTTTTTGTTATACTCTACAATTTTGGGGTATCCCTTGGTAATATTACCATTTTTATAGGCTTGCTGACAACCGGACTGGCATTTGCCGTGAGAGATGTACTGCTCTCTTTTTTTGGCTGGATAGTTTTGCTGAGGAAGCAGCCTTTCCGTATTGGTGACTACATAAGGATTGGCGAGGATGAAGGCAAGGTGCTGCATATAGGTACCTTTTACGTACTGCTGGACAGGACACATGAGCTTCCTGATGAATATACCAGGGTTCCCAACCGGCTCTTCCTCGAAAAGAGTATCAGTAAGCTGGGCAAGGATATCCTGCAGGAGCAGATACTTTTCCAGCTGTCACAGATGCCCGGCGACAGGCATGAGCTTACCGGCATCCTGAGGGAAGGGATAGCAGCTATTGCGGGCAACAGCAATCACCTGATGGTCTATGCAGACATCAAGAATGAGAAGCTGTTCCTGGTGGTGAAATACATGGTTCACCCTGAAAGGAGGCAGGAGGTAAGGTCTGAGGTGATCGGGCTGGTCATGGAAAGGTGCGGCGATATTATCGTATTGCCAAAAACGTGAACTCTGCTGAATATATATTGCTTATTAACCTAAAAAGAGAATACAGCTATGACAGACAGGAATCTTGTTTACCGCGGAAAATCTAAAGATGTCTATGAGATAACGGCGGGAGAGCATGCCGGCAAGTACCTGCTCCATTATAAGGATGAAGCAACCGGTTATATTGAAGATGGAAAGCCTGTTTTTGATCCGGGCTACGATACCGTGGTTGGCGAGATCCCGGGTAAAGGGGCAATTGCCTGCAGGTTTGCCACCCATTTTTTCAGGCTGCTGCAGCATAAGGGTATTCCCTCGCATTTCATTGACACGGTAAGCGACAATGAAATGGTTGTGGAGCCTGCAGATCCACTCGGACTTCCGGCGAAAGCCCCTGAATTTGAAGGATCTGCTCCGCTTCAGAATCTGGAGTTCACATGGAGGAACAACGCCACTGGCAGTTTCTGGAGGAGGTATCCGTTTGTCAGGCCATGCATGAATATACACAAGGTGGTTGAAGCCTGGACAAAGGGCGATGTTGACGTGCTGATCTCGCTCGAAGCACTTGAGGAGACCGGGGCCATGAGCCGGGCAGAGATAACCGGGAGCGTAGAGCTGGTAAAGAATATTGCCACGATCGTTTCTGAGGAGTTTGCTTCCAAGGGCCTCCATGTGATTGATGGCAAGTTTGAGCTTGGAAGGCTCAGGCATGGCGATGGCAAAATAGTGATAATTGACGAGATTTCGCCCGATGTTCTCAGGGTATGCAAGGGATACTCGCCCGACAGTGAAGGTAATTGCACCGTTTACAAGGAATGTACTGTTACGGGCTCTGCCGGCGGCAGGAGGACCATCAAGAACAAAAAGCAGGTCAAGGCTGCCGGGTTTATTGATATTTTTCTTTAAAGAAAGGAAATTAATCCCTGCGCTTCTGGCGCAGGGTAGTTTACTAGTAAAATAAGCAGATACCACCACTCCGGGGTTTGAACTACTGCTCCCATGGTTCGGAACTTTGCCCGGATGAAATGTCTAACATAAAAAAGATGCATATTTATGAGTAGTTTTTTTGAGAGGATCAATATGACACCCAAGCAGGCTATAAACATTGTGCTGTTGTTGCTGATGCTGCTGTTCATCGTACAGAACGTTGATGCAGTAAAAGTAAGGTTTCTCTTTTTCGTGTTTGATCTGCCGTTGATAATTATCATTGTTCTGTCCTTTTTTATAGGCTTTTTAACTTCCAGGGCATTTTTTTCGAAAAAGAAAAAGGGGAAGAAGGAAAACGAAGATCTTAAAATGGATGGAACCGACAGGGAAAGGAAGTGAAGGATGAAGTTCAGATTGCTGTATGATTATGAGCATCAGGAGTCGGTTAAGAAGACGCTCCTTAAGTCGGCCGAGGATCTGGTAAGCCATTATGATGTTTATGATACCCTGTTAAAAACAGACCTCGATCCGGGTGAACCCTTACTGCTTTACCTTTCAGATCATCAGTTGAAGGAGCTTTTACCGGGGCTTGCCGGTTCGGGTGTCAGAGTTGCTGTCCTCCCGCACCCAGGTGCTAGACAGATCTGCATCGGTATGGGGGTTGATACGAACCTGTCGAAGGCGCTTGATCATCTCAGGGATGCTCCCAAACCGGTAAAGACTGACCTGCTTTTCTGCAACGGCATCCCGATATTCAACAACATGGTTGTTGGCCAGACTTTCAGGCTAACCAGCGAGGATGTGGCAAAGAAGGAGGGTTTCTGGAACAGGAGGTTGGGATTCCTGACCAGGTTCCTTAACATACGACCCTTCCGGGTGGATGTGGAGCTTCCGAACGACCGCAAACTTAAAACCTCTGTAGCCGGAATAGTTGTATCTGAACACAGGAAAAGCTCACTGTTAAGCAGGATGGTGCTGGAAGACTCCTCCATAAGTGACGGCCGGATGCACGCCTTCCTTATAAGTCCCCGTTCCGTTTCGGAAATGATCCACTCTGCATTCCGCTCACTATGGGATAAGAACAAGCTGCCTCCCTTTGGTGCTCACATAAAGACATCTCATATTTGGTTTTCTTTTCCCGATGGTGAAAGGGTTTTGCTTATTGATAAGGTAAAGCACACTGCAAGTGATATTAAGCTTACAATTGGTGAAAAGCAGGTTGAGATATTTCCGGGGGCCTACCTGGAAGTGCCCGAGGCATCCCGGGAGAGTGCTGATATATTCCGGACCAGTGCATTGCCTTCGGGAGAAGCTGCCCAGGCACTTGCAGAACGTAAACTGCCTTTTATAAAACATGCTTCATCAGAGGAGTTCAAGGATCTTTTCCAGGTACTAAGGGATAATGCCCGTCTCAAGAACTCCTATCTTGTGCTGATGGTTCTGTCTACCCTGATAGCCACCTTCGGCCTCTTTGCCAATTCAACACCTGTGGTGATAGGTGCCATGATACTTGCTCCGCTTATGTCACCTATCATCTCGCTCAGCATGGGGGCGCTAAGACAGGATAAAAATCTTATAAGCACCAGTGTGAGTACGATACTGGCCGGACTGGGTATCGCTTTTCTGGCAGCCGTTCTGCTGACATTGATTACCCCAATACAATCGGCCGGTTCGGAGATACTGGCGCGGACTAGGCCTAATCTGCTTGATCTTGGTATTGCCGTGGTGTCAGGCATTGCCGGTGCCTATGCCCATGCCCGTGAGGAGGTTGCAAAAACCCTTGCAGGTGTTGCTATCGCTGTGGCCCTGATACCCCCGCTGGCAGTGGCGGCGATCGGTATAGGCTGGGGGGACTGGCCGGTATTTACCGGCGCTGCTCTTCTGCTTCTCACAAACCTTGCCGGTATAGTGCTTGCAGGATCGATAACCTTCATGCTGCTTGGGTTCAGTCCTCTGCAGCTGGCAACAAAGGGCATCTTTATCTCCCTTGCCGTGGTTGTCGTGTTAAGCGTACCGCTGGCCCTGGGGTTCAACCAGATGGTCAATGAGCACAAGATTATAAGGCAGCTCGAGGGTATGCAAACAGAACTTGCAGTGATAAGGGATGTAAAGGTTCAGAGGCTGGCTCCCATGAAGATTTCATTCATGCTGGTTTCGGGCAGTGCTGTTACCGAAGATTATATTGACAGTATAAAAGAGCTTGTGGAGAAAGAGGTGGGCCTTGAGGTGGAGATAGAGGTTATTACCGCGATATCCAGGTAGGCCGGTGGTTTTTCAGACCCATATCTTTGCCGGATTGTTTATTGGCCGGAGTTTTATAAATTACCACGATGAAAGAAAGTGAAAAACGTGCCCTGTTACAGCGTGCCGGGATTGCAAAGATTGCGCTTGAGCCGTTTGTTGCCGGGGGAGATATGCTTGATGCGATCGAGCATATAGCTGAGGTGCTTTCCGAGACTATTGGTGTTGCACGTACAGGTATCTGGCGGTTGTCAGATGACATAACTGAATTGGAATCCCTCACGGTTTACGAACGCAGCAAAGGCAAACATACAAGGGAGAAAATATTGAAAACAGCGGTGTTCCCTTCCTATTTCAGGGCCATGAATACCGAAACCCGCATATATGCCGAAGATGCACAAAATGATCCGCGTACCGCTGAACTTGCAGATTCATATCTGAAACCACTGGGTATATCATCTTTGCTTGATTCAGGAATAATCTCAGAAGGAAGGCTTATAGGGGTTGTGTGCTGCGAACATACCGGTCCGGTAAGGAACTGGCACCCTGATGAGGAGGCGTTTGTAAGCACTGTTGCATCTATGGTAGCTCAGTTGTTCGTAAACCATAAACGCAGGCTTGCTGAGAAAACCCTGGAAGAGAGTGAACAGAAGTATCGTTCACTTACCAATCAGCTTCCGGTGGGTGTCTACCGGACCACAACCGATGGCCAGCTGGTTTTTGCAAACCCGGCCCTTGTAAGAATGCTCGGTTACGAGTCGGTGGATGAACTGTTGCGGATGAACGTCAAACAGTTGTATGTCAATCCTTCTGAAAGGGAAAAACAGTTCAGGGCAAAAGAGTATACAGATAAGGTTGTGCAGAGTGAGTTCCGGATATGGAATAAATCGGGTGAGCAGATATGGGTTAAGGATAACAGCAGGTTATTGCTTGACGGTAACGGCAAGCCTGGATATTTTGACGGTGTACTTGAAGATATTACCGGTCATAAAGCTTCAGAGAAAGCTTTGCTGGAAGCTAAAGAGAAGGCAGAGGAATCGGACCGGCTCAAATCGATGTTTCTGGCAAACATCAGTCATGAGATAAGGACACCAATGAACGCTATCACCGGTTTTCTGGACCTGTTGAAAAGTTCCGGCATGACCATTGATGAACTGAAAAAGCACGTCAACATAATTGAACAGGGTGCCCAAAGGTTAATGTCAACAATCAATGATATAGTAGAGATATCAAGGATAGAATCAGGGCTCATTGAAATTGTCCGCTCTGAAGTTTCCGTTTCGGATCTGATGAATTATCATTACGATTTTTTCAGGCAGGAGAGTATCAGCAAAGGCATTGAATTCAGGTTGATAAGCAAGGCCGTCGATGAGATATCAACTATACTGACCGATAGGCACAAACTGGACGGCATCCTTACCAATCTCCTGATTAATGCGCTTAAATTTACTCCTGAAGGGGGGTATGTTGAGTTTGGCAGTTACACGGAAGATGACATGCTGGTATTATATGTAAGGGATACGGGCGTTGGTATACCTGTTGACCAGCAAGATATCATTTTCGAACGTTTTGTGCAGGTGAAGATGGATGGAGGGAGGTCTTATGAGGGATCGGGACTCGGACTTGCCATAGCCCGGGCATATGCAGGCATGATTGATGGCGAGATAAGGGTCGAATCATCCGAAGGCACGGGAAGCACCTTCTATTTGCAGGTACCTTTGGTACCGGATAAGGAACCAGATGGGTATATTGATACAGAATGATAATGCTTTTATTAAAATGATAATCTCATGATTAAGGTATTTGCTTTTAAACATGGTTTTTTTGCCGTTGCCTTTGCCTTTGCAATGCTGCTGATTACCTCCTGCCGTGATGGCTCAGTAGATGATGCGGTAACCGGGCATAACGACTTCCGGTTTCTTGAAGTGAACATTGAGCGGATCCAACAGGGTTATGATAACGGTGAATATACCGTGACCGATGTTGTAACTGCATTTCTGGACAGGATAGAGAAGATTGACAGGAACGGACCGGCACTGAATTCAATAATAACCATCAATCCGGAAGCCCTTGCTATAGCAGGTGAACTTGACACCGAGATGGCCGCGGGCAATAAAAGGGGACCGATGCATGGTGTCCCCGTTGTTCTGAAGGATAATATTGACACAAGTGACAAGATGCCCACTACAGCGGGCTCAAGGGCTCTTGCAGGCTCTTTTCCGCTGATGGATAGTTTTGTAGCCAAAAAGCTCCGTGAGGCCGGGGCTGTGATTATAGGCAAGGCCAACCTCAGCGAATGGGCAAACTTCAGGGGTGAACTATCAACCAGCGGATGGAGCGGATTCGGGGGACAGACCAGGAATCCATATGTCACTGACCGCAATCCCTGCGGTTCCAGCTCTGGATCGGCGGTTGCCGTATCGGCCAACCTTGCGGTGGTAGCCATTGGTACTGAAACCAACGGTTCCATTATGTGCCCTTCACATGCAACCGGGATTGTGGGCATAAAGCCGACAATCGGACTGGTAAGCAGGTCGGGCATAATCCCGATATCATGGTCAATGGATATTGCAGGCCCGATGGCACGCAGTGTAAGGGACGCTGCCATCACCCTCGGGGTACTGGCCGGACCTGATCCGGAGGATCAGGCAACACAGGTGCCTGATATACCGTACTATGAGGATTATACCCGTTTTCTGAATGAGAACGGTATAGAGGGTAAAAGGATCGGCTTTTTCAGGGCCCCTCTGGGGAGAAATTTCAAGGTTGATTCACTTATGTTAGAGGCGGTGGAGTTTTTTAAGAGCAGGGGAGCCGAGATAATAGACATAGAGACTATTACAGCTCCGAATACGGGTTCGCATGCCTACAGGGTCATGCTGTTCGAATACAGGGAGGGGCTGAACAGTTATTTTGAGTCACTCGGACCCGATGCGCCTGTTAAAAACCTTGAGGAACTGATTGAGTTTAACAGGAATGATTCCCTGACCTTAAGATACTTTAACCAAAGGTATCTTGAACTGGCAAATGAGACGGGGGGTACCGGTTCACCCGAATATGCAGATGCGCTGAGGGCAATGCGCAGCGGTAGCCGGGAAAATGGCATAGACCGGGTTATGGATAAGCATGACCTTCATGCCATAATTGCTCCGACAGGGAGCCCCGCCTGGAAAACCGATTTGGTGAACGGCGACAGCTTCCAGCTTGGAAGCTCCTCACCGGCAGCACAGTCAGGATATCCCAATATTACACTTCCCATGGGGTCTGTCGGCGGTCTGCCGGTCGGTTTATCAATATTCGGCAGGGCATACAGTGAACCGCTGCTGTTGGAAATAGCCTATTCATATGAAAGGGGAACCATGCACAGGCTGGTTCCCCGGTTTCTTGAGACTGACTGATTATATTACTGCAAATCTTTAATGGTAACGGACCGGCATTATGAACAATCAATGCCCGGAAAGTTATCCGCAAGCGATCCTTTAAGGCATAATTCCGGCCGGAATTCCGCTTAAAGGTTTTATTTCGACACTCCTGACGAAAAGCTCGGCACCCTCCGACTGGATCTGGATCTTGCCTGAGGTCAGGGGCTGCACCTGCCCGTTTTCCCAGGTGCCAGTATTATGGTTAACCATTACGGTAACACCGTTTACAACGTGAACCGCAGTTCTTCCGTAGGTGTAGAGTTCAATAGTGTTCCATTGTCCCAGGGGGTTTTCATTGTCGGGGTTTTTCCTTACATGGCGGCCGTTTGCGTGTGCCCCGAAGGTAAGCCTCTCTGCTCCCGGGGTATAGACAAACTGACCCAGTTCTTCATCCCTTACAGCTTCCGTCTCTACAGTAGTGTTCTCCATAAGATAATTGTCACCCAGGCTCTGGTGCATCATCTGGAATTCGATGTTCGGCATCCATGTTCCGAAAGCCACCCCAAAATCGCCGAAACTATGGTACAGCAAGCCGCTGTTACGGCGAGAGAATACTTCGTCACCCCACCTGAAAACCACCTTCAGGTGATAATTTTCGTAAGATTCTTTGGTGGCAAGAGATCCGTTGATAACTCCGGAGATACGGATCACGTTATCGCCGTTGTCTTCCACTACCGAGAAAACCTCCTCAATAGTGGCGGCTTCTGCAAGATGGTCCCAGTCGGACCCCAGTGATGAGCCAAGATACATGTCCCAGTTAGACAGGTCATTGCCGTTGAAAAGTTGCTCCCATTGTTGTTCTCTTTGGCAGGCGCTGAATATCAGGCTTATACCTGCAACAATTGTAAATAGATAAAATGCTCGTCTCATATGATTAATTTTAACAGTTTTTGATTGCCGAAGATATTGTTTTTTTCTCAAATAGTATATTTGCCAGTCAGGTATTAAATCCATATTTTGAAGAGCTCCGGAAATATCGTTGAGTATACCATGGAACCAGGTCGTGTGCACCTTGTGTTTGTTCTTATGGTACTTCCAGTAATCATTGTTTTCTCTGCACCCTATGTTGTTTTATGGGGTTTTGCTGCATTGTACCAGGGATTGGTATTCTTCCTTCTTTACTTCATACCCCTGGTTATTGCAGGGATATTTGTTCATGAACTCCTGCATGCGATAGGGTGGAGCTTCTTCACCACAAGAGGGATAAGGTCTGTAAAATTAGGTTTCAGCCTGGAATTCCTGGCTCCTTACTGCCATTGCAGGGAACCGCTCAGGGCCCGGCACTATGCGATCGGGGCCGGATTGCCGCTTGTTGTACTTGGAGTGATACCGGGTATTCTGGGTAGTGTCCTTGGGCAGGGCAGCCTTGTGGTTTTCGGAATAATATTTACATGGACCGCCGGAGGTGATATCATCACCCTCTATATGCTGAGGAAAATTGGCAGGGATGTCCTGGTATATGACCATCCCGATAAAATGGGATTCTTCACCAGGTCATGATCCTGAGAACCGGGAGCCCGTAATTTTCATGCCTGTTACCCGGTCATTCAACCAACTCGCGGATATCCCTTATAGCTTCATTTGTGGCTGAACGGACTTCCTGTATAACTACTGAGGTTTTATCGATAACATCATTCCATGTATCAAGGGTTGCCTCATCAATGTGCACAAGTTTCTGTTCAATCCGTTTCTTCTGTTCCTCCAGCGTTTCATTTGCCTCCTCAAATTCAGCTTTGGCATCTCCTTCTGCCTCTTTAATATGACCTTCCAGGAACTCTATCCTCTCTTCCAGATCGTAAAGGATATCATTCAGATTTTCAACCGTACTCTCTTTGACCTCGTTCAACTGCTCCTGTCTTACCCTGTCGGCAGAGCCGCCGCCGCATGCTCCTAACACAACAGCCATCATAATAATCAGTGCAGCTATACTGACAGGTGTGCCATTCAAAATGGTCTTCCGCTCTTTTCTTAACCAATTCATAATTATACAGGTTTAATAAACTGAATATTAGTTTCAACTGCTAAGATAATAAAAATCTGTTACTTAACAAAATCTGAATTGTAATATCAGTAACCTGCTGCCTGTCCGTCCTTTCTCGATTCGGATGCCCCGTAGTAAACCCCGTTGACCGGGTCCCACATTATCGCCTGGTAACCTCCAAAGGGGCCGACCGCCCATTGGAGCCTGTGACCTTTTTCGATAAGCCCGCGGATGGTCTCCCATGGGAATCCCGACTCAAGCATAACCACGCCTCCGTCAGTCATCCGCTGTCCGGTGGGCTCTGATGAACCTGAGTGCTGTATCCTTGGCGCATCGCCTGCCTCCTGCAGGTTCATGCCGAAATCGATCATATTCACAACTATCTGTGCGTGTCCCTGTGGCTGCATGGCACCGCCCATTACCCCGAAACTTATCCAGGGCCGGCCGTCTTTGGTAATGAATCCGGGAATGATGGTGTGGAAGGGCCTTTTGCCAGGTTCATAGGTATTGAAATAGCCCTCTTTGAGTGTAAATCCCTCGCCCCGGTTCTGTATAACAAAACCCAGTTGGGGAGGCGTCATGCCGCTGCCCATGCCACGGTAATTGCTTTGTATGAGCGAGACCATATTGCCGTGCCGGTCGGCCGTCGTCAGGTAAATAGTGCTGGGCACCTCCATCATGCCCGGGTCATACCTGCGCGCTGCCCTGTCGGGATTAATAAGGCTGCGTCTTTCGTCTGCATACTCTTTTGATATGAGCCTTTCGACGGGTACGGGACTGAAGTCCGGGTCAGCATAATAATGGGCCCTGTCCTCGAACGCCAGCTTTTTGGCTTCCACAAAGGTGTGGATGTATTCGGGACTGTAGAGACCCATTGATGCGATGTCGTATCCTTCAAGTATATTGAGTATCTGAAGCACGGCAATTCCCTGTCCGTTCGGAGGAAGCTGCCATATGTCATATCCCCTGTAGTTTGATGATACCGGATCGATCCATTCGGAGGTATGCGAAGCCATGTCTTCGTAGCTCAGGAAGCCTCCGTTCGTAAGTATGTATTTTTCAATTGTACGGGCTATTTCTCCCTTGTAAAAGGCGTCGCGTCCTTCTGTAGCAATGGTCTCGTAAGTATTTGCCAGCCAGGGGTTGTTGAAAATTTCGCCCTTTGCAGGCATTCTGCCTTCAGGCATGTAGGTTTCGCTGAAGTTGGGATAACGGCCCAGTCTCCCGACCGACCGTTCAAGGTAGTAAGCTATGAGTTCAGTAACCGGAAATCCGTTCCTTGCATAGTCAATGGCCGGCATAAGAACCGAATGCATATCGATTTTGCCGAACTTTTCATGTAACTCAAACCACCCGTCAACAGTGCCCGGCACACTCACCGAAAGCGCTCCCGATGTGGGTATGTAATCGTATCCGTTCCCGATGAAATACTCTCTCGGGAGGTTTCGGGGACTGCGGCCACTGGCGTTAAGTCCGTGAAGTCTCCCGCTTTCAGCATCCCAAATGATGGCGAACAGGTCGCCGCCAATTCCGCATCCGGTGGGTTCCATCAGACCGAGTACCGCATTTGCGGCAATTGCCGCATCGACTGCACTACCGCCCATCTTCAGTATATCAAGTGCTGCCTGGGTTGCCAGGGGATGGCTTGTTGCCGCCATGCCGTTTTGGGCAATGACCTCCGATCTTGTGGCGAAATTATGCCCGGTTATACGGTCCTGTCCTTTGGCAGGGTATACCTGCAACAGCGACCAGGCAGCAAAAAGCATCAGGATTATGATTTTGTGTCTTTTCATTTTTTGCGAGGGTTGATAGGTTAGCAATTATTGAGCTAAATATAACTGCTAAAATAAACAATATTGAAAATCCGGCGAATTCCTGATACATGTTTGTGCCGGTTTCAATACAGGCCAATGCCCGCCGGCGTTCTCACTGTAAGTCACCTTGCCGGTGATATTTTATGCTGGTTACATCCAAAAAAAAACTATTTTTGTGCCTGCATTGCAAAACCATAAAAAATTACGAATAAACCTGGTATAAAATGGAATACTTTTCAGATCAAATGGCCAATGCCCATATTCTGAACCAGTATTGGCTTACCTTTCTTCTAGTTATATCTATGGTGCTAGTTTCGCGCACATTTGTCGCTGGTACACGGTATTCACCTATACTTATAATTGTTGTTTTCGGTCTTATAATGGGGTATGTGTTGGTTAATACTGGAATGGGAACACCAGGCTTAAGTGAATTTCCGATAGTCGATTTTACAAGCAAGGTTACCATTACGGCTCTTATAGCTTCATTTTTTGTAGGCGGACAGGAGATCAGAAAGCTGATTACCGATCATAAAATTGATAAGACCGATATTGTAGTCCCTTCAGATGAAGAGATGTTCCTGGGAACCACGTTTACCCAGTTCATGTTTCTGATACGTTCCTTTTTTATTCTTGTTGGAATTGAATCGATGAAACGCGTTATCATAGGTTACAGCAATAATGAACCTCTTGATAATTTTTATCCTCTTCTGGGGTATCTGGGACTCGTAGGATCGATTATTCTCATAGATTACCGTGCTAAAATATCCAACAAGCCTGTCTATATAAGAAAAGGGATCATCGAAACTGCAATAATTTTGTGCATACTTGTGATATCTTATCTTTTATCGGTGTATATAAGGCCTCTTATCGCCCTTCCTGAAATCTTCTTTGCCATGATCCTTTCTGTTACCATGGGTTTAGTGGTGCCAAACTGGAAATTCGGACCAACTATTCGATCTCTTCTCTTTGCAGGTATTCCGGTTGTACTGGCAGCCAATTTTATGGTTGGAGGGTCAAGGATTGCTGAGGCATTTTCACTGTCAGGAATGACCGCTGTCCTTTCTTTCGGGTTTTTCGGCCAGCTTTTATGGATGTTTGGCGGACTGGCAATTCTGATTATGCTGGGGAAGGTCAACCATATGAGAAACCTGGCTCCGGGTATGGCGGGGTCGCTTTCGCATAGCGGACTTACTGGAGCCTGTACTGCAGGTGACCTTGGACCCGACGCACAGTTCAGGGCTCCTGTCATGATCAATATACCGTTTATCGGACACATATTTGTATTTTCCATACTAGCAGCAAGTGCAACTACTGGGAAGCTTCTTATTCCGCATACCCTGCTGGTAGTAGTAGCAGGGATAGTTCTTACAATATGGGCAGTACGGACTCTAAGGAAATCAAATAGCGAGGAGACAAAAGAGGTACACGGACTGATGATATTTTCCCTTGGCTGGCAGCTGGTTGCCGTATTCGGCGGATTGCTCATTTTGAACCTGGGTGGCATGGGCCTGAATGATTCGGTAATGGCAAATGCTTCGGCTATATCGCATTTCGGACTGTTTGCAGCGATCCAGGGAGGCATGTTCGGTGAGCAGGCTTCAGGTATTATTGCTTTTGTTTTTGCCATGCCGTTCCTGGTTCACCCCCTGGTGTTCGGGATATTTGGTAAAACGGCAGAAAATGATGGAGTTATGCCGGTTAAAATTGTTTTGATACTTGCTGCTATTGGGGTTCTTGGAGTACTGTATGCTTTGATATTCTGATAGCTGCCAAATAATTTTATTTCAAAGATTTATTCACTATCTTTAATACCTGTCAGTCATGATCTGGCGGACAGGTAAATCACACATCCATTTTGGCAAAGCCCTCCCAGGACATTACCGCACTCCAAGGACTCGGGTTTTAAGATTAACTAAAATTTTCTCACTATGACAAAGCTGATATTAAACAATCTGGATTACCTGAGAATTCAGAAATCCATTGAAGAGGCAAAGAAGATCAGATCGATTTCCCAGGGTGAGGCCGAGAGCCTGATGAAGGAACTCAATTCGGCTGAAATAGTTGAACCTGAAAAGATACCTTCCAACGTAGTGACCATGAATTCTGAAGTCAAGATCAGCTTTCTTGATACCGGAAAACAAATTCAGTTCAAAATAGTATATCCCCGTGAGGCTACTTTCAAGGAAAACAAAATATCTATATTTTCCCCAATTGCCACAGCGCTAATTGGTTATCAGGTTGGCGACGAGGTTGAATGGATCGTTCCTGCCGGCCTGACCAGAATAAGGATAGATGATATTGTATACCAGCCTGAAGCCTCGGGTGATTACAACCTCTGATACAAGTGTCCCGGAATGACACTGTACGACCTGCTACGCAGCCATGATTGTGCCCAGGCTTCGATGATTACATGACCTTGTAATTACGCTATACCATTTGCCGGCGGCTGATTATCAGTAGCTGCTGGATAATGCTTTATGATGGCAGATATTTATTTATTGAAGGTTGGTTAAAAAAAAGTTCCCTGAACAACTAAGAGTATTATTTGTTTAAGATACAGACACAAACATTAAACGTAAATGAAAAATTTTCTTATTACAGGAGCATCATCAGGAATAGGCAGGGAACTGGCCTCCATACTTAACAGGGATGGATACAGAGTTTACAGAACGTACAGGAACACACCCATAATGCAGCAAGGTGAAGAAATTGAATATCATTTTCTTGACGTTACTTCCGATAACCCCGATCTTGATTTCCTGCCCGACAAACTTGACGGACTGGCCTATTGTCCGGGAACGATCAACCTTAAGCCTTTCGTAAGGGTAAAACCTGAAGATTTTATTGCTGATTTCAATATCCAGGTATTGGGTGCTGTAAAGGTAATACAGGCTTTACTTCCAAGGCTTAAAAAGGCAGAACGGGCTTCGGTTGTAATGTTTTCAACTGTTGCGGTTAAAATGGGATTCAATTTTCACAGCCTTGTTTCCACATCCAAGGGTGCGGTGGAGGGTCTTTCACGGTCTCTTGCCGCAGAGTTTGCTCCCAAAATAAGGGTAAACTGTATTGCTCCCTCAATTACCGATACACCTCTTGCATCAGGGCTGCTGAATTCCGACGCAAAACGGGAAGCTAATGCTCAGCGCCACCCCATGAAAAGAGTAGGTTCAGTAAGCGATATCGCACAGATGGCAGCTTTCCTGCTGTCTGATAAATCCGGCTGGATAACCGGCCAGGTTATTGGCGTTGATGGTGGCATCTCATCTCTAAAAGTTAGTTAAAGGCCTAAATATGAAGTTAATTGTATCAGATGTGAACAGAAATTATTTTACCACATTGTTTGCCGTTGCAATGCTGCTTGTAACTGCTATACCAGCATATGGACAGGAAGAGCACAGGGAGTTCTATTCAAGGAGCATCAGAACGACCAATACTGGTATGTATATACTTGGCGGTTGGGCAATTACCAATATGGCTATTGGAGCCTACGGATGGTCAAGCTTCGACGGGGATACAAAATATTTCCACCAGATGAACCTGTTCTGGAACACTGTAAACCTCTCGATTGCCGGTTATGCGTTGTACAGTAACTATAGGCTTGACATTTCGGCAATGGGGGCGGATGAGATAATGGATAAACACACCGGCACCGAAAGAATACTGCTTATAAATACCGCACTCAATGTGGGTTACATTGGTACAGGTTTTCTGATGAGACATTTGTCCGGCAGATCAGAGAAACACAGTGACCTTCTCAAAGGGTATGGTAATTCGGTCATCCTGCAGGGAAGCTTTCTGTTCGTGTTTGACATTGTGCTGTACAGGATCCTGAGAAGTCAGAGATATGATTTTATGGATAATATAAACGTAGCGTTATTACCTGATGGTGCTGCCTTAAGGTTTGTTTTGCCATTGTAAATGAAGAAAATGAAAACATAATTAAAATTTACAAAATCGTTTTGGACGAATGGCTTTGGCCCCATAAACGCTGAAATTGAATTAACTCAACATAAAATGGCTTTTTACCAGTTAAATAAGAAACAGTTCATTCCCTCGACCATTGATGATGTATGGGAATTCATTTCAGATCCGGAAAATCTGAAGGTTATCACCCCTGAACATATGGGATTTGAAATCACCTCCGGAAATCTATCTGAAAGGATGTACCCGGGAATGATAATTACTTATAACGTTAAGCCCTTGTGGGGGATAAGGATGAAATGGGTAACGGAAATTACCCATGTCGAAGAAAAAAGGTATTTTGTAGACGAACAAAGATCAGGGCCCTATTCCATGTGGCATCACCAGCATATAATCGAGCCGGTTGAGGGAGGCGTGATGATGACTGATATTGTTTCCTACAAGCCCCCGTTGGGATTCCTGGGCGCCATTGCCAACAGCCTGGTTATACGCCGGCAGCTTGAGGGCATTTTCGATTACCGGCAAAAAGTCCTGGAAAAGAGATTCGGAAAAGGCGATGCTGATCAACCTGCATGATTTATTCGGCAATGCAGCAAGTATACCCTATCATTTACATATTTTGTACATTTACTCAAAATATTCCACCGTATGATTGATTTGTACCAGGTTGACGCTTTCGCGGAAGAGGTATTTACCGGTAATCCGGCCGCCGTATGTCCGCTGCAGAGATGGCTGCCGGATGAGTTGCTGCAGAATATTGCAATGGAAAACAACCTCTCTGAAACGGCCTTTTATGTGATGTCGGGAGATCACTATCATATACGTTGGTTTACCCCTGCAGTGGAGGTTGAGCTTTGCGGGCATGCCACCCTGGCTGCTGCATGGGTGCTGTTTAATTTTGAAGGTCATAAGGAGGATGAGATTACGTTTTTTTCCGCGTTAAGCGGAATACTTAAAGTAAAAAGAGAGGGTGATCTCCTTACGATGGATTTCCCCGCCGACACAGTTAAAGAAGTGCCGTGCGCCGAAGAAGTTGCCGTCTGTTTTAGTCCCCAACCATCCGAAGTTCACAGGGGACGGTCTGATTACCTGCTTCTATTTGATAACGAAGATGATATTGCAGCATTGTCCCCTTCTATGGCTGAGTTGTCGACGATTGATGCAAGGGGTATAATTGTAACGGCACAGGGCAGGGAGGCCGATTTTGTTTCCAGGTTTTTTGCACCACGGGTGGGTGTTGATGAGGATCCTGTCACGGGCTCTGCGCATACCAGCCTGGCTCCATTCTGGGCCGGCCGGCTGGGCAAAACCGAAATGACCGCAAGGCAGCTTTCAAAGAGGGGAGGGGAGATTAAATGCCGCCACCTGGGCGACCGGGTTGAGATAAGCGGTACGGCCAGGCTATATATGAAAGGAGAGCTGCCCGGCCTTGCATGTAATTAATCCTGAAATACATTTGATTATGAGTAATATATCCGGTAAAGAGAACCTTGATGTGAAATTTAGAATATTGCCGGAAACCATTAACCGATATCAACCTAAAACCTGATAAAAATGAAGAAACGTGATTTTCTGAAAGCAGGGCTGCTGGGACTTGGTACACTGATGTTGCCGAAAAAGGCTCAGGCTCTTGAGTTTTACCCTATGCCGTCTGACAAGAAATGGGCCGTCTTGTTCGGCACCTGGTGCGGCACTGCACGTGATGCCGGTGTATGGATATCCGAGGGTATGGATGGCATAGCACAGGTTTATGATGTGCGGGAGAACCCCGATCTTTCGGGTTATGACCATATTATTATCGGGAGCGCAATCAGGAGCAATGAGGTCCATCCGCTCCTTCAAGAGTACCTTGAGGATAACAGGAGCGTGATCGAAGGAAAGGTGCGGGGCCTCTTCGCAGTTTGCGGCAATATGATGCAGCCTATAGAGAAGGAGCAGTATGATGCTTTTATAGTTTATCAGCTGTCACCGTTGACAGGGACATATGACGTGCCTGCGAAGGTTTTTCTTGGAAGGATTACCTGGGGACTTATGGAGCCGGATGTCCGCGAGAGAATGCAGCAGATAGCCGGTATGATCGAGTATGACAACCTGAAAAGACCCGAATGCATGGCCTTCGGTAAGGAGGTTCGTGAAGCTGCAGGTCGGGGCTGAGCCGGAATAATACGTTGGTCCCTTGCATTGCCGGAAAAACGGATGTACTGCATTGCGGTAAAAACAGAGGTACTGCATTCCCTTAAAAGCGGATGTGAAGTTTAGCCGGAATTAAACGGCAGGTATGCCGTCTGGCAATGAAGAAGGTTATTTTCATGACCGCAGGGCTTCCAGGTACTTGTCAAGATACTGTTGCTTCTGTTTTGACCTGTATTGCATTATGAAGCGCGGGTGCTCCAGCGGCACCAGCTTCCTGAAGTAGCGGTGTTCCCTGTTTATTCTGTCCAGAGTTTTGTAGTTCTTGCCGCTGCCAAGGCAGTAAGCCACCTCTGTGTTGATTCCTTTGGCTATATGTGCCTCGATCGACCTGATCATAAATGGATAGACTGCTTCAGCCAGCTCTTTGTTGTCGTAGTAATTATAGTTTACCTCCCTGCCTTTATCATTTGTTTTTACGAAGCCCAGGGGGCAGGGGGAGTTTATGTAGAAATCGGAGTAGAATCTTACCGGTCCCCCATATGCATCTATAACTTCGTAAATAAAAACCGAAGAAGGCTCATGTGTGTTCAGACCCTCTATTGCCAGTCCGCATTTCTCAGACAGCCGTTTGGTGTCGGTAAAGGGAATTCCCGTAACTCCGGCTCCGTGACGTCCCGGGTTGATACCCAGGATAAGCTTGCGTTTACGGTTGTCATTGTAGAACTTCCGGTAGAACAACGATGAGGTTTCCAGGGCCCGGGGATTTTCAATAAAAGGGTTCATTACCCTTATCCCTGAGGGCAGGTCCAGCTTCATATCAAGGTTCATGTTGAATTCGGTCACCCTGTCGGCAAAAGTCTCCATAGGCAAAATTTTGGAACGGCATCGTCACAGATTATGCAATTAACAGACAGGAAAGCTCATTGATCCGTTAAGTCGTTAATTGGGCAATGATTTGAAAACCTGTCCAGCTGTCAATTGATTTGCAATAATAAATCTTTTTGTAACTTGTGTTATCACACGGAAGGGATTTTTTTATTCAGGCCGGGCCGGGTTTTGGTCTGCCTTCCCTGGTAAAAAGGAATGCATGCGACAATTATGTCTGTTAAATAAAACACTCTTAACAAAATGAGAAGAGCACTCCTGTCAATAATGTTTATTTTTCTGGCTGCTACCATTCCTTCTGTACCTGGTCTGGCCCAGGGCGATACATGGGAACCATTAAGGTGGCTGCGTACAAGCGCTACACCTGCGGCCCCGCAGGGAGAGGCAATGGTTTCGAAGGTTGAGCAGATAATGGAGGTCTTTATGAGGGCGCAGCCGCTGGATCCGCCGCGGGGACTGGTAATTAATCCGCGAGCCACATTTTCAGCAAGTCCGTCCCTTACCGGCAACAGGCGATGGCCGCAGGCCGCCCGCCTCGACCTGACGATGAAGTTCCCATATGCCACATCAGATGTAACTGCAGGTGTGAGGGTATGGGTCAATGAGACGGGAAATCTCCTGGGAGATCCGGTGATGACTGACGGTACGGGTGACATATACCTGCTGCCACCATTAATGGAGAGTATTGGAGGACAAACCCTTTTTAACAGGTGTGCCCATCCGCCGGGATTCGAGGAACGCTTTCCCGCACCCGGTTTTTTCCCATTGTGGGATAATAATGTTGAGCCTTTTCTGCGTTCGGTGGTGCGTCCGGCATTCGGACTGCACCAGGCAAGTGTGATTACGGTACTTACCAGGGGCGGGAAGGCCTTCTGGAAGCCGGTGAGCCAGGAGAGGTGGATCAGGGCAATGCTCGACAGGGCACAGGCGGAGATAGATTTGTTCAGGGAAGGTTATGCTGCAGCCATGGAGCAGGATGTACCGCAGCAGCAGATAGACCAGATGCGGCAATATATTAAACGTATGCGTGACATGTTTGAAGAGCAGGCTGTTGTTGACAGGCATGAAAAGGTAATGGAGCAGGCAAAGCAGAGTTATGAGATGATGAAGGCTTTTAACCCCGAAGAGGCTGAGAAAATGTACGCCAATGCGGTTGAGGGGCCGTGCAGCAGAGGGGCTTAAGGCTGAGCTGAACGGACTTACCCCGGCTCAGCGCAGGGCCACGGCTTACGGGTTTATAGTACCGCCCTGGCCATCGATGGGTACCTACAGGCACATTATGGCCATCGATTTTGAGGCTGGAAGGCCAAGCGGACTTGTCAGTCCTGATGCCGAGGGAGCAAGGGCCCTGGTTTGTGTTGATGAAGATTTCTTCGCTTCGGCCGCTGAGGATGCCGCCATACGTGTTATGTCTGTCGAGTGGTGGGAACTGATTGATGCCCGCTACCGGTCAGAAGGTGGAATGTTTTACAACGAAAGGCGGGTAACGATGCTCAACGATCTATGGAGGAGCGTTGACTGGAACGCTTTGAGGAGAATGACGGAGTAGGCTCATGGTTGCATTCAGCAAAAGGTTCATTGCCCACCGGGGAGAATCTCACGAGGCCCTGGAGAATACCCTTGCAGCAATAAACCTTGCCAGGGAGAGGGGAGTGACAGCCGTTGAGGTGGATGTCCACGCAGCTGCCGATGGTGAAATTTGTGTTATTCACGACAAAAAGATTGGTCACGGAGCTTAAATCCAGGGGATTGACTGTCTATGTGTGGACAGTAAACAATTTTAAAACAGCTGCAAAGTTGCTTGATTACGGAGTTGATATGATCTGGTTTTTCTTTTTTGATGCCCGGTTTCCGGGCAGCCTGCTGATATTTTTCAACCCTGACATGTTTTTATTCCACAAAGGTGATGTATTTTAGCCGCCGGATTTGATAATTGTGCATAATGGAAAGACTTATTCCCGTAAAAACTGTTGATGATATTTTACCGGAGTACCGGGATACTCCGGTACAGACCTTTTTCGAGTACCACAATTTCAGGAAGCCTTTTGGCAGCTATACCGATTCAAAAATGCTGATCGGTATGTGCATGGATAAGAGAATTCATCTGAACATACCCGACAGGTTCGCATTTACTATACGGACAGGTGGCGCCAATCTCAGGTACAGCGCATTCAATGTATCTTACGCGATTGCAGTGGGAGGTGTCAGGTGCATAGTGCTGATAGGTCACAATGACTGCGGAATGGTCAACCTCTATTCTAAAAAGGACCAGATAGTCGGCGGACTGATCGAGGGTGCCGGAATGGATCCTGAGCAGTCTGAGGACCATTTCAGGAATTATGCCCCGATGTTTGAAATTGACAGCGAAATTGAGTTCCTTCTGAGCGAAGCTGCACGGCTTCGTAAAAAATACCCGAAAATCCTTGTGGCCCCGCTTTTCTATATTATTGAGGACAACCAGCTTTATTTCCTGGATGAGGGCTGAGATTCCCGTTTTGAATCAACGTCTGAATTTTTTAAGTTTGAACTGCATACCGCTCTTAGTTTTCGGAGTCCGCTTGCCTGTTGCCAAATGAAACGGTATGGCAGCGGCCGGTTGCGGGTATTCGCGGCAGCAGCCGAAGGCTGATGTACTTTTAACAATGGTCACCAGTGACAACGACCGGTTACAGACGTACAGGCGGTTGCGGGCATTCGCTGCAGTAACCCGATGCCAATGGTTAGTAATTGCCTGATCAAAAAGAGTTTCTTATGAGAAGACAGGAGATATTTACTGTTCCCAACTTTCTTGGATTTTACCGGATCTTTGCATTCCCTTTCATTTTGTGGTTTGTACTTTCCGGCTGGGAAACTCTTTTTGCGGTATTCCTGACTCTCAACCTTCTGACCGATGTGGCTGACGGTTATATCGCGAGGAGGTACGATATGGTGACAGAATTTGGGGCCCGCCTCGATTCGATTGCTGATAATCTAACATACCTGCTGGCCTTTACCGGGATATACATGTTCAAACTGGATGATTTCATGCCGCATATTGTCAGCTTCCTGGTGTTCGCAGGTTTGCTCCTTTCGAGTATCCTCCTTTCACTTGTTAAATTCAGGAGGTTTCCCAGTTTACACCTGTATTCATTCAAGATAGGCGGGTACATACAGGGTGCCTTCTTCATCATACTTTTCACGGTGGGTTTTATAACCCCTTTTTACTATTTTATGATAACCTGGGGCATTATTGCAGCAATAGAACATATAACCATTCAGCTTATTATACCTGAAATGAGGTCCGATGCAAAAGGTCTCTACTGGGTATTGAAGGAAAAAGAAGGTGACCGGTCCAAAGAGGATCAAAATGTATAACCCTGTTGGATTATGGTTTTTTATTCACCATTCGAATATTACTATCTGTGGCTGCCTCTCATAGGTTTTATTGTGGGCATGCTTGCATCTATGATCGGCGGTGGAGGAGGGTTCTTCTTTCCTCCTGTACTTATCGTGTTTTTCAATGTGCCGGCGCATACAGCGGTCGCAACCTCACTGGCTGCAACCCTTCCCATATGCCTTATAGGTGCAGCAGGGCATTACCGGCTGGGTAATATTGATGTGCGGACGGGACTGGTTTTTGGAATTGCCGGTATAATAGGGGCTGTTGCCGGGGCATCGGTTACGGGATGGCTTTCGCCTGAACAGCTTGGAAAAGCCTTCGGAATATACGCTCTGATACTGGGTGTTGTAATTTTGTTTGCAGGTGGTAAGAGAGATGAACATACAGGAAGCAGCATGGGGAATATTTTTTCCAGATTGTTTGGTTTTATACCCAAAGGCTCCTTTTATGGTTTTGCCGGTGGGGTAATAACAGGAACTTTCGGTACAAGCGGAACGGCCCCGGTCCTTGCAGGTCTGTTTGCGATCAAACTTCCTGTAAAGCTTATCGCGGGTACCTCGCTCATGGTGATATTCATGAATACAGTATCGGGATTTGCAGGCCATCTTGTGCTGGGTATGATAGATCTCACCATGGTCTGGTTATTAACGGCGGGAACAATCGTGGGTGCTCTGGCCGGACCGCTGATTACTGCAGGATTTAAGCCGGGCAGGCATGAAATAACCGTCAGGAGGGTGTTTGCCATACTGATTCTGCTGTTCGGGATCATAATGTTAATGACATGATGATAATCAGGATCTATATAATAATACTTATCTATTTCATGCTGGGCGGACTGGGTTTTTACTTCATTAACCGCCGCAGGGACAAAAAAGAGGCGCGGTATAACAGGGTTAAATACATCACGTACTTTTTTATCATTAATACCATATTTTTTTCAATAGTGGTATGGCCGGTGCTGTTTAATTACCTCGGGATCGTGATACTGGCGGTGGGACTGGGTGAGCTTACCCGGCTGTTTATCATGTCAGGGTTCAAAAACAGACGTTTCTTTACCGTGTTTCTGGTTATGTACCTGATTTTCTGTACAGGTTTCTACAGGTTCTCACTGATGGAGCAGGGACTTGTACTGTTCACCTTCCTGGTAATTTCGATATTTGATGCTTTCAGCCAGATAAGCGGACAGCTTCTTGGCCGGACAAAGATAATGCCTTCGGTAAGTCCCCGAAAAACACTGGAGGGTCTTGCCGGGGGAGCGGTAATTGCCGTAGCAAGCTCATTGCTTTTAATTCCGCTCTTGGATCCAGGAATATTCAGGCCGGTACTTTTGTCGGCCGGTATTGTATTATTTGCTTTCCTGGGTGATTTAACCGTATCTTTGTTTAAAAGGCGTTACGGAGTAAAGGACTTCAGTAACCTGCTGCCCGGGCACGGCGGGTTTCTTGACCGGTTCGACAGCCTTATTGCAGGAGGTGCCTTCGTGGCGGCAGCAGTTTTGATTATGGGGTATTGAAAAACAACGCGAAATGGTAAATCAGCTTGTTCTGGCCATACTGTTTCTTGCAGCCTTCATTCTTTTGCTGACTTTCAACGAGATGGTGTACAGGAGACTGGGTCTGAAAGGTGAAATTACCCGGAAGTTTGCTCATTTTGCCGCTACCCTGTCCACTATCACATTCCCTTATTTGTTTGAGGACCATTGGTATGTACTGGGACTTGCAATCTTTTTTTTCGTGTTGCTGTTTGCCAGCCGGAACACCAGTATTCTGAGGTCAATTCATGACATAGAGAGGATATCTGCCGGCAGCTACCTTCTGCCGGTGGCCATATACCTTACATTCCTGGTATCATGGCTGATGGGTGACCGTTTTCTGTTCATTCTGCCTATGCTTGTTCTTGCAGTATGTGACCCTGCCGCGGGTATACTTGGTATAAATCTTCAGCAATACAACCGGAACATACGCATATTCAACCGGGAGTTACAAAAAACATGGCTTGGATCCTTGTCATTCCTGCTGTCCTGCTTTATTATCAGTGTTATAGCTTTGTATTTCAGGTATATGGAGTTCGACCTGAAGATATTCTGGCTGGCCCTTGCAATAGCATTGACCGGTACCCTGGCAGAGCTTCTGAGCTGGAAAGGAACCGACAACCTGTTTATACCCATGACTGTATTGCTTGTGCTTGCGCTGGCTCTCTGATGCACCCTGCCGGTTGTTGCAGGGAACAGGTATGGGCTTTTGAGGCCGGAAAAAGGCAGGTCAGTGCATGACCAGACCCGGAAGGAAAGCGGATTGTTCCTGATGAACAATAACAGGTCTTTAAATGTTTTACAACCTGAAAATAGTTCTAACAAAACAGATAATATCATGAGCAAACATTATGCAAAGGCAACCTGGAAAAATAACCTGGTTGAAGGTAACGGTGAATTTGAGCTGAAAAGCGGATGCCGTGGCAACTACAGTTTCAAATCACGTTTTGAGGATGACAAATCAATATCAAGTCCGGAAGAGCTCATAGGAGCCGCCCATGCAAGCTGCTTCTCGATGGCCCTGGCCCATGCCCTGGACCAGTCCGGCTTCACTCCCGTGGAGATAAACACTGATGCGGAGGTAACCCTGTCAAAATCGGGCGATGGTTTTGCGGTAACCGAGATATTGCTCAGGACAAAAGGGCGCGTTCCGGGTATCGACAAGGATAAGTTCCTGGGTGTTGCCAATGATGCCAAGGTCAACTGTCCGGTATCAAAAGCCCTCAAAGCAACTAACATTAAGCTGGAAGCAGAGCTTCTGGGGGATTGATCATAAGGGAGATTGATCATAAGGGAGATCCCTAAGGCTTTAAGCAAACATTTAAGAAGTCAGTCAATTTTTTGTATCTTGTAATTAATTTCAGAATTATTGGCTGGCAAAACCTTACGTCTTATCTTTTTATAAATGAAAAGACTGACGACATTTGCTTTACTTGCCTTGTCCCTCCACATAATGCTGTCAGGACAGGTCAACCGGACAGGCAACCCTGTTATAAGAAATATTTCCCACCTGGAATATGAAGCCAGTGAAATAAACTGGTGTATCATACAGGATAGCCGGGGAGTGATGTATTTCGGCAATGATGACCGGGGGATACTGGAATACGACGGCCAAAGCTGGCGCAGAATACCAATACCCAACAATTCCACAGTCCGTTCCATGGCCATTGATGACAGTGGTACAATTTACGTTGGTGCGGTAGGGGAGTTCGGCTATCTTTTTCCTGACGACCAGGGGACCCTGAAATATCGTTCCCTTGTTCACATGCTTGACCCGGATGACCGGGTATTCGGTGATATCTGGAAAACTTATGTGATCAACGACACCGTATATTTTGCAAGCTATTATCACATCTATATATATGATCAGGCAGGCATAACCAGAAGGGGAACCACAGATGGCGCGACCGGGAGCATTTCTCCCAACTTTACTTTTGTGATAGATGATGAATTGTACACCGGTACTTTTGTCAAGGGCCTTATAAGGCAGGAAAAGGAGGGTTACACAGTTGTTGAGAACGGCGGTTTCTTTGCATATATGATCATAAGTGCCATCCTGCCCTGGGATGATCAGCATGTACTGATATGCACCCGCCATAATGGCGTTTTTCTCTACAATAAAAGCACCGGTGAGATAACTGATAATATCTTCAGCCGGGAAACCCATGATTATCTGAAGGAACATATTATTTATGATGGTACCACGTTACCGGGCGGACAATTTGGTTTTGCCACCGATTCGGGTGGCGCGGTGATTGTCGGCCGGGACGGGGAGATCCGGCAACTTGCAACTGTACAAACCGGATTACAGCATAACCAGGTGGCAGCAATCTACAGCAATCATCATGAAAATGCGGAAATGCCTCTTTGGCTGGCACTTACCAATGGATTATCATATGTGCAATATCAGAATCCTGTTAAGGGATACGGAGAAGAGAGAGGTCTGACCGGGATCGTTAATGATATTATTGAATTTGAAGGGACCATTTATGTTGGTACTTATGCCGGACTCTTTTACCTGGATTATGACGAAACAGGTGTTCCACTGTTCGTGAGGATTGAAGAGATCAGGCAAAATACTACAAGTCTTTGTCTTATGGATATCCCCGGGAAAGGACAGAGGCTTATGGCCGGCACCCAGGGAGATATCTTTGAGATTGACAGAAACGGAAATGCTGTATCTGTCACAGCTCAGTTGGAGGGGAGGACACATAACAGCTTTTCGCTGTTCCCTTCCTCCCTGTACCAGGGAAGGCTGTATGCAGGCACCTCCGATAACCTGGTCATACTGGACTATTCAGATGGGAGATGGACTGAGGATGTGATCAGTTCGAACGATGAAATCAGAAGTATTCGTGAAGATGAGAACGGGGACTTGTGGATGGGCACCTATGTTACGGGAGTGCTGCGGATCAGCTTCTACGGTCAGGACACTATAATTAACAATTATTCGCATGAACACGGTCTTCCTGCCAGTTATAGAAATATGCAGGTGCAGGGTTTCGAAGAGGAGGTCTTATTTGCCACGGAAGAGGGTGTTTTCCTTTTTGATGAAGGGAGTGAAAGGTTTTATCCGGATCCCCGGTTCATTGATAAACTGAAAGAACCTGGAGCCGGAGTATACCGGATTGCGGATGATGAGCAGGGAGATCTATGGGTTTTAGGCTACAGTGAAAACCTTTGGTGGGTGGAGAGGCTAAGGAGACAGGAAGATGGATCTTTTGTTTCGGAGTCAGTTCCTTTCAAACCACTTACCTCAACAATAAACTGTGACGCCATATATACTGATAATAATGGTTTGGTTTGGATCGGCATTTCAAACCAGGTATATATCTTCGATAAAAACGCAGAAAGGGATTACAGCCTCAGGCCAAATGCGCTTATAAGAAAAGTAACTGTTGCCACAATTGATTCAATTCTGTTTAACGGTACAAACTACAGGCACACAGGAGAGGGTAAACCTTTTATTACTCTTGAGCAACCGGCTCATATTAAGCATGAATTGAAGTTTGCATATAACAGGCTCGAATTTGAGTTCTCGTCGCCATGTTTTGCGGGAGGCACGGATGATGTCCTGTTCAGTTATATGCTTGAAGGAGAAGACCGTGAATGGTCAGGTTGGTCAAATAATACCAGGGTTTTATACACCTATCTCAGGGAAAACACTTACAGGTTCAGGGTGAAAGCGAAAAACGTTTACGGAGTTGAAAGTCCGGAAGCCACTTTCCTGTTTACTGTAAATCCGCCATTTCACAGGACCACTGTCGCCTACCTTGGTTATCTGATTCTGCTCTCACTTTTTATTTACGCAATAGTGTCATTGAATTCAAGCAGACTTCAGAAGGAAAAACTTGTTCTTGAACGTATTGTTAAGGAGCGGACGGCCGAAGTGGTGATGCAGAAGGAGAAGATCGAAGAGCAGCACAAAAATATTACGAGCAGTATTGAGTATGCACAAAGGATCCAGTCCGCCCTGCTGCCGCCAGGGGACTATGTTGCAGAACTGCTTCCCGAACGGTTTATTCTTTTCCTGCCACGGGATATCGTAAGCGGTGATTTTTACTGGATCAGCAGGAAGAATGGCAGGATCATCACGGTTGCAGCTGATTGTACGGGACATGGTGTGCCGGGTGGATTCATGAGCATGCTGGGTACAGCCTTTCTGAATGAGATTGTAAATAAGAGCCCGGCAGACATCAGCGCCAGTGAGATACTGAACCAGTTGCGCAGCCAGGTGATACAGTCGCTTCGCCAGAAAAGTGAGGCAAGCGAGACCCAGGATGGGATGGATATCTCTCTTTTTATTCTTGATCAGAAAAGAAGGCAGATCGAATTTGCAGGAGCCAACAATTCTTTGATCATTATCAGGAACGGTGAAATTATTGAGCTGAAGGGTGACAAGATGCCTATCGGAATTCACTTTGGCAAGGATGAACCATTTTCAAACCATCTGTTTGACGTTTTTGAAGGTGATGTCATGTACAGTTTTTCTGATGGTTTCCAGGACCAGTTCGGCGGTCCTGAAGGCAAAAAGTTCATGTCAAAGAATCTCAAAATGCTACTGCTCAATATCCACCATGAACCAATGGAGCGGCAGAAGGAGATACTTGAAGAGACACTGCTTGAATGGCAGGGTTCCAATGAACGCGTTGATGATATACTGATTATTGGCGTAAGGATCAGACCTGCCGCCCCTGTATAATCCTGCACGGAGTCCCTTATAATCTGACATGCCCACTTATATGATCCTACAGATCATGCACGTAGGCTGCCGGGGAATCCAGTACCTGTATACGGTCGGTGTTGTCTTCCTTAATGGTGCTGACCTCCAGCAGTGCATCAACAACCTTGTTAGTCAGTCCGGCCGGCACACTGATGGCGCTTCGAATCATTGTGGAGGTGACCTCTGCATTTGTAATTTCAGGCGTTACACGTGATGTGGTGGCGCCTGTGGCACCCACCTCAAGACATGCCTCCCTCAGCTTTTCGATGCGGTCTTCGTCCGAAATGATCGATATTTCGCAATTATCCTGGGGCAGAAGTGTACTGCCCTGAGCCTTTTCAGTATTCTCGGCATCCAGTCTTTTCCGCCAGCTTGTACCGGCTTTGAGTGAATCGATAGCTGCAATTATCTGTTCCATGCTTGCAGCATATCTCTGTTTGCCTGTTTTGAGCCGTGTATCCAGCAGCCCCATGCTGACCGGGGTCTGGTAAATATAGCCCCGTCCCGGCCTGTCAAGCCTCGCCTGTTCGACAAGCAGTCTTATGATGCTGTCGGAGTCCTGTTCCGGCATTACCAGGTGGACAATCTCCTTCTCGGGCGATATGGTTATCCGTATAAGTCCCAGCTGATCCCTTATATCATTACCGGTGGCGAAGGTGACAAGAGGCACGCATATTCCCAGGTCAAGAGCTATCCTGGCCAGGTTTTCGCCGCTACCGGGCACTGACAGAACACAGATCACGTATGACAGTTTTTTGACGATATTCTGCACGGAGTGGTCATTTGCGCCGTTATCAAGTGCATCAGGATTTATATCGAAGGGCTCCTTGCTGAACTCCATGAGGTCCTGCGAGAAGACCGTACCCCTTCCGGGGATATGAAGGTCGGCTATCCGGACAATCTTTTCAACAACCTGCTGTGAAGTTTCCCTTGGGACCGTAAACCGGAAAATGTCGACCGAGGAGTTCTGGAGGCTGACAACATTACCCGGTAGTCCGAATGGCTGCGGCTTCAGGAATTCCCTGACAGTCCTGCCGGGTTCTATATACGCTATCACTCCCAGGTCTCTCAGGAAACCCGATATTTTATCCTTGAGAAGATGGTTGATTATACAGGTTATCCTGCTTACCCTGTGAGGAGTGTAGATGCCTTTAGCCATTTGTGTCCTCCATACCTCCCTGGAGGGAGATGACACTTTTGCTTTCTTTTCTTTTGTATCCTGCATCATTGTATATTTTTTCTGTCTGTTATTTTCGTGATAATCTCCCTGCTATACCTTTTCAGCAATCAGGTTTTCGCTTATGTCCACTTCATCGTCGTCATCATCTTCCCCGTGCTGGTCGAGTGACTTTTGCTGTTTCTTCTTCATGATCAGTCCGTAGGTGAGAACGGTTATGATCGGGAACACCGAAGCCATGGCAAGAATGCCAAATCCGTCGACCACGTTCAGCTCGGCACCCACACTGAGTCCCATGGCAAGTACAAGTGGTACGGTAACAGGTCCGGTAGTTACCCCTCCGCTGTCCCATGCAATTGCCGTAAATTCCTCCTCACTCAGGTAGGTGAGGGGCAGGAGCAACAGGTAGGGCGGTACCAGGAGGTACAGCAACGGGATGTCGAACAATATCCGTGCAAGTCCCAGTAAAATACCTGTCCCCACCCCGATCGACACCACTCTCACTATTTTGGACTGCTTGATGGTGCCGACCGTCAGTGTTTCTACGGTCATGCCCAGTGCGTTGAGGGCCGGCTCGGCCAGGGTTGCCCCGAAACCAAGTCCGAAGGCAAACAGCAGTACAAGGATGATCCCCACGACAGTAAGCCGGCTGTCGAACAGGGGGGTACGGGTTATTACGTGTTCATAGGTACCGGATGATACATCGAGCCGGTTTTCGTGGAACTCGACCGGGGTGATCTGCCCGTTGTCGAGCATATCGAAAAATGACCTTTTGGTCCCGTCGGTTGTAATGACCGAATAGACTATGCCTGGGTCGAAATCGTCGATCATCAGGCGGTCTACAAATTTTTCCTCGGTTGCAAAGGCCCTCGGGAGTTGTCCCCCGACCTCGCCACCCAGCGCTGCCAGTCCCAGCCGGATCCCCGATGTGAGCAGGGTCATTCCGATTAATGTGAATACAAGCCCCAGTGCCACCTCATCCTTGTACCTGATCCTTTCACGGAGCAGGAAGAGTACCAGGATAAGCATTATTGACAGCGGGATCACGGCGCGGGCACCACCCATCGTCTCTTCCTTAAGCACCGGGCCAAGGGATTCTTGTGATCCGCGCTGACCCGACAGGTCAGCACCGGCAATAAAGCTGCGTTCAAACTCCGAGGCACGGTCAATGATCCAGTCCGCCAAAGAAATTTCCCCGATAAGGGAATAACGGAAATCGGGATCCTCTGTAAGAGCCCTGAGGGCATCATGATATTCAGCTTCAGTGGAGTAGAAAGAGCGGCGACCCATTTCGGTACCGTGTGTAAATGCATGTGAGGCCAGTTCGGCTTCTGAGTCAAACAGATAGAGTGCCTGTTCCCTCTTGGCGGGTGAGAAGAAGTTCTCTTCGGTTGTTATCTCCGGGGCTTTGAAGCTCAGTACGGTACCCAGTGTAAGGACCGCAATTATCGGGAAGAGCGAGGCAAGCAGGATGATGCCGAACTCGCCGCTGGATCCTTTACCTTTAGATGAGGCACGGGAGACACCTATTCCCAGTGCAAGAACAAGCGGTACGGTAACAGCGCCGGTGGTGACGGCTCCTGAATCCCATGCAAGACCGATGATGGACCTGAGGCTGTCGTTGAATGAGACAATTATCGAAAAGGTGAGTACCAGGGGCATCAAGATATATATGAATGGCTTGATCGAGAGGTTGTAATAGAACCTGAACATACCAAGGCATACGGCAATGCCTACTCCTGTACCGATTGAAAGTACCAGCTGTTCGGTGTTCCGCTCCAGGAGCATGTACAGCAGAGGCGATTCCCATGCCCGCACTCCCGCCCCTGCAGTTCGCAATGCACTGATGGCAGGTTCGGCAAGGGTTGAGCCGAAACCGAGCAGCAGTCCGAACAGGGCGATAACATAGATAGTTGTTTTGGTAGGGAGCTTTACCCCCACACGCTCTCCGAGTGGCATCAGCCCCAGTACGAGTCCCTCAAGGAAAAACGCCAGACCGAATACTACCATTGCTATACCGCCGGCAATGCCAAGGGCATTGGCTATCGGCACACCCAGTATAAGTGTCTGAAAAACGACCAGGTATAAAATGATGAAAGCTACAGCTTTCACCTGCTCAACTATTCTTGTCCGCGCATAACCGTATAGCAGTATGACCGCGTCGAGGAGGGGGATCTTTTTTCGTTCAATCATAACCCGATTTTTATGAGATATTTGCGGAAATAAATATAGTAAATTATCAATAATACATAACATTATTATTGAGCCTACAGAATAAAACTTATTCACAAATTATCAATAGTTTGGCGTGTGGCTGCACTTTAACTTGCTGATGATGTGATTTATGCGAAGTACCGTTAAGACCGGGAAACAGCAGTGGGCGGTAACCACTACCGGCTTATGGAGAAAAATTTACCGGCTTAACCTGACCGGTTAGGTCATATTGAATGAAAAAATGTATTTTAGCGCAATTCCGGGTAGCCGGTATTATTGCCGTTGCAACGGAGCAACACAATGAATTGTCTTTATGTGGAAAAAATGGAAAAACCTCCCTTTATGGGGTAAGATCGTGGCCGGCATGGGGGCCGGACTTGTATGGGGCATGCTGGCCGTTATTTTCGACTGGTCGCAGTTCAATGAACACTGGGTCAAACCGTTTGGTACGATATTCCTGAATATGCTGAGGCTGATAGCGGTCCCGCTCATCTTCGTATCACTCGTCAAAGGGATGGCAAGCCTTACCGATATAGGCAAGCTTTCGCGGATCGGTCTCAAGACACTGGGCTTCTTTATGGCTTCAACGGTGGTCGCAATTACAGTGGGACTTCTGATAGTTAACGTAATGAAGCCCGGACATGCCTTTCCCGATTCAAGGCGGGCCGAGATGCAGGAGCAGTATGCTGCATCGGTTGGTGAGACCGAGGCGGTAGCCGAACAGGTAAGGACCGGAGGCCCCCTTGACTTTCTCGTAGAGATAGTACCCGAAAATATTGTAAATGCAGCAAGCGATAACCGGAACATCCTGCAGATCATCTTCTTTGCAATACTGTTCGGACTGGCAGTGGCACTGATTCCGCATGAAAAGGTAAAAGCGGTTAAGGATGTGTTCGACGGCCTCAATGATATTGTTTTGAAGATAGTGGACCTGGTTATGAAAATCGCCCCCCTGGGGGTGTTTGCTCTCCTGGGGACGCTGGTTGTTGAGTTCACCGGTGATGACATAGCCGAATCTCTCGATCTGTTCGCCTCGCTGGGCCTCTATATAGTGGCTACCGTAACCGGATACCTTGTCATAATATTTATTGTTTATCCTCTTGTCATCAGGCTTATCACCCCGGTAGGGTACAAGGATTTCTACAAAGCCATCAGTCCCGCCCAGATGATCGCCTTTTCTACCAGCTCAAGTGCCGCTTCACTGCCAATATCCATGGAGGTTGTCGAAAGGAACCTTGGCGTTTCAAAGACCATTTCAAGCTTTGTATTGCCGATTGGGACAACTATAAATATGGACGGTACCAGCCTTTATCAGGCTGTGGGTGCGGTATTTATTGCGCAGGCATTCGGTTTTGACCTTACCATGGCACAGCAGCTTACCATTGTTCTTACGGCAACCCTGGCTTCGATCGGTACCCCGGGTGTACCGGGAGGCGGGGTGGTGATGCTGGTCATTATTCTTACTTCGGTAGGGCTGCCTGCCGAGGGTCTTGCAATGGTGCTCGCTCTTGACAGGCCTCTCGACATGCTGCGCACGGTGGTGAATGTGACGGGCAATTGTGCCGCATCAACCATAATTGCCAAAAGTGAGAATGAACTGAGCTACCCGCCGGTAAGGGAGTCTGATGTCTGATCGTTGAACTGGGGGTTTTTATACCGGATTTAAAGTTTCACATACCGCAATATGTCGGGTAAAAACGTTATTTTTATACACCGTAAAGGCTAAAGCTTACTGTAATGCATTTCGGATATGAGTTACCTCTCTTCATTATCGGATGCCTGGAGCACATTCTTTTTCGTGCTGAACGTGATCTACCTTACTACAGCCATTCTTGTGGCAATTTCGGTAATACTGGATAACCGCAATCCTACCAAGACAATTTCCTGGGTAGTAGTACTCTTTGTATTGCCGGTACTCGGACTAATCTTCTATTTTCTGGTGGGCAAGAATTACCGGAAAGAGAAGATATTTTCGAGGAAGGGGCTGAAGGATTTCGAGAGGATTCGCAACCTTAGCGACAACCAGATCATTGAGCTGCAGGAAAAAGATTATATTGAAAATGAAAAGGTGCGGGAAAAGCTGCCCATCATTAACCTTCTGCTGCGTAACAGCAAGGCTCTGCTTACAACCCTTAACCGTGTGAAAATCCTGAACAACGGCGATCAGGCTTTCACCTCGATCATTTCTGAGCTTAAGCAGGCAAAGGACCATATCCACCTGGAGTATTACATAATTGACGATGATAAAATAGGAAATGAGATAAGGGAGCTGCTGATTGCCAAGTCAATCGAAGGTGTCAAAGTACGCATCATATATGACGATGTGGGGTGCTGGAGGCTGGGAAAGAAGTTCCTGGGCGGCCTGGAGGATGCCGGGGTTGAACTTTACCCATTTATGCCCGTGCGTTTTCCGTTCCTTGCAAACCGGATCAACTACCGTAACCACAGGAAGATCATAGTTATAGACGGAAAGATAGGATTTGTGGGGGGGATAAATATAGCAGACAGGTACATTGTGGGCAGTGAGGAGATCCCTTTCTGGCGGGATACTCACATGAAGATAGAGGGAGAGGCTGTGAATTCGCTGCAGGTTGTATTCCTGATCGACTGGTATTTTGTTTCGGGAAAAATAATGAGCAACCGCTCTTATTTCCCCAAATCACGCATAAGGAACAGGCAGCTTGTGCAGATAACCGCAAGCGGACCGGACTCGGACTGGGCAAGTATAATGCAGGCTTACTTCAGCGCCATCAGCACTGCCCGGCAATATATCTATATAACCGTGCCCTATTTCATTCCCAATGAGAGCATACTTACAGCGCTCAAGACTGCTGCGCTCAGCGGCCTTGATGTTCGGATAATTATTCCGGGCAGGTCCGATTCATTCCTGGCTTATTATGGTACCATGTCATACGTTGAGGAGCTGCTGGAGGCGGGGATCAGGGTTTTTGCCTATCAGAAGGGTTTTGTTCACAGCAAGCTGATAATGGTCGACGATGTGTTTGCATCGGTAGGAACAGCAAATATGGATATCAGGAGTTTTGACGATAATTTTGAAGTCAACGCACTTGTATATGATGAGGAACTTTGCAATGAGCTGAAGGAATCTTTTCTAAGTGATATCGGGGATTGCACTGAGATTGACCGGGAAATACATGCCAAACGGGGGTTCAGGAAGAGATTCATCGAGTCATTTGCCCGTATTTTCAGTCCCCTGCTTTGAAATTAGATAGTTGTAATGTGCAAATAATCAGTGTCTGGCAATACAACATTATCCGGGTTCGTTATTTTTACTAAATTTAAACCAAATAAGCATGCTTTCTTTTTTGCTATCTGTGTATCTTTAACACACAAAATCCAAATATGATGAGACAGTTTGTACGAAGATCCATTATTATTCCGGTAGTTTTGCTTTCAGGTCTTTTCATGCAGAACGCATATTCGCAGCTTGACCAGATGGGAAAACTGCTTTCAGGAGGTGTAAGTGATGCCGAAAAGCTAACAGAGGCCTATCTTTCGCCCTTTACCAATGCCTTCGGGGCAACCCTCAATGCCGGCTTGTACAACACTGCCAGGCCGCACAGGTTCCCTGGTTTTGACCTGACCCTGTCGGTCAATGTCGCAATAATCCCTGATGAGGCCAAAACCTTTTTTCCGGGTGAACTCGGACTTAGTCCTAATGCCACCGTTACCGGTTCACCGGTTGCACCTACAATTGCTGGTGAAACTGGGATGCAGGTATCTGCCCTGCGTTATACTGAAACAGTTTCCGGAGACGAGGTTACTCTGGCCGAGATCGACCTGCCGCAGGGTACCGGACTTGGTTTTGTACCGGCTCCGACACTTCAGCTCGGTATCGGCCTGCCATTTGGTACTGACATAATTGGCAGGTATATACCTGAAGTGGGACTTGGTGACGTTGGTAGCCTGGGGCTATGGGGTATCGGGGTGAAGCACAGCCTTAAACAGTGGATACCGGTTGTGCAGCGTTTACCGGTTGTCAATCTTTCGGTTATGGCGGGCTATACAAAATTCTACACAGGAGCTCCCCTCAATTTCAGGCCCGCTGATATCGGAGCGGCAGACAATACATCGATGGCAGTCGATTTTTCAGGTCAGAAGCTCGATTTTGGTGTAGGCAGCTTTACAGCCAATGTCATAGCATCGGCCGATATCCCTTTTATTACAGGGTATCTCGGACTTGGCATCAATTCGACAAATACAAACCTGAGGATGACCGGGTGGTATCCTGTTCCTGTGATCGTTACCGGAACCGACGAGATTGAGGTAACCGATGAATCAGCCCTTTATGATCCGATTGATTTTAAGCTTGCCGGCGATACCGGTGGGATTCAACCGCGACTGACGGCGGGTTTCAAGGTTAAGCTGGCCGTACTTCACATCCATTTTGACTACACCTATGCAAATTACTCGGTTGTTACCGGCGGGATCGGCATAAGTGTGCGTTAACAGTTTTTTAGTGTGATTTTGGGGATTGCAGGTTTTTTCAGGTATGATAGACAAGATAGACAGAAGTGTCCTTCCTGAAGAGGTAAAAATTAGTATACTCAACAGGTACAGGGGGTTGCTGAAGGTTTGCCGGAGATGTGTAAACCGGGAGGATACTGCAAAAATCCGCAGGGCATTTAATTCTGCACTTGTTGCGCATCTTCACAAAAAACGTGACTCGGGCGATCCCTATATATACCATCCCATTGCTGTTGCCCGGATTGCCGTCGAGGAGATCGGGCTCGGGACCACTTCGGTTATCTCTGCACTGCTGCATGAAACGGTAACTGAGGGAGGCAACACCCTCCAGGATATTGAAAATGAATTTGGCAAGCCTGTCAGGACAATTGTGGAGGGTCTTACCAAGCTTTCGGGCATATCCGGTATGAAAACCTCCCTGCAGGCTGAAAATTTCAGGAAGCTGCTGCTCACAATGTCGACCGATGTGAGAGTCATCCTGCTCAAACTGGCTGACAGGCTTGAGAACATGAGGACCCTGCAGTATTCTTCGGCCGAAAGGCAACTCAAAACGGCATCTGAGACCTTTTACCTGTACGCCCCTCTCGCTCACCGGCTGGGACTCTACAACATCAAGTCGGAGATGGAGGACCTGTCAATGAAATATACCCATCCGGAAACATACCAGGACATTGGCAATAAGCTCAGGAATACGACAACCGCACGAAACAGGTTCATAGGGGAGTTTACCGAACCCATCAGGCAGGAGCTTGAACATCAGGGTTTCAGATTTGAGATCAAGGGCAGGACCAAGTCGGTATATTCCATCTGGAACAAGATGAAGAAGCAGCAGGCTGAATTCAGCGAGGTGTATGATATTTTTGCCATCAGGATAATTATCGATACCGATCTGAAGAATGAGAAGGCGGACTGCTGGAGGGTCTATTCGGTAGTGACCGATTTTTACCAGCCAAACACCAACAGGATGAGGGACTGGATCTCGGTTCCCAAGTCGAACGGTTACGAATCTCTTCACACCACAGTTGTCGGTCCGGGAGGCCGGTTTGTGGAGGTGCAGATACGAACGAGGCGCATGGATGAGATCGCCGAGAAAGGTCTTGCCGCGCACTGGAAATACAAGGGAGAGGGGATTGACAGGGGCCTGGGAGAATGGCTCGCACACATCAGGGAGGTCCTCGAAAACCCGGAGCCAAGTGCACTCGAATTTGTCGATAACTTCAAGCTCAACCTCTACAGCGAAGAGGTATTTGTATTTACCCCGAATGGCGACCTTAAGCGGTTCCCCGCCGGGGCAACCGTGCTTGATTTTGCTTTTGAGATACATACCGATGTGGGCAGCACGTGTGCCGGAGCCAAGGTTAATGGCAGGAATGTGCCCATCAAGCAGGTGTTGCAGAACGGCGACCAGATATCAATACTTACCTCCAAGAACCAGAGGCCCAAGATCGACTGGCTGAACTGGGTGGTAACAGCAAAGGCACGTACAAAGATCAAGCATAGCATAAAGGAGGAGAGGCAGGTAGAATCTGACGCCGGCAAGGAGTTGCTGAGCCGCCGGCTGAAGAACTGGAAGATCGGGTTCCCGGACAGGATAAAAACCAGGCTGCTGAAGCATTACAAGGTGAAGACATCATTTGACTTCTTTTACCTGATAGGTTCCGGACGTATTGATCCTGCTGATGTCAAGGAGCAGATCATCAAGCTGGAACAAAAGGAGAGGGAGCAGGCGGCAGGACAGCCGGATGAGACCGGTGAGCAGGAGATACCTGCAGATGGGGTCCAGGTTGAGAGGCCGGCCGATATACTAATTATAGATGAAAGCCTCAACAACGTAGACTATAAACTTGCCCGTTGCTGCAACCCTGTGTTTGGCGATCCGGTCTTCGGGTTTGTAAGCGTTAGCGACGGGATCAAGATACACCGGATAAGCTGTCCCAATGCACCCTCAATGCTGAGCCGGTACGATTACAGGGTTGTAAAGGCGCGGTGGACAAGCTCACCCGACACCACCAGCTTCCAGGTGATGATCAGGCTTAGCGGCATAGACGAGGTTGGCATAGTGAACAGGATTTCTGATGTTGTGTCAAAGGACCTTAAAATGACACTGCGCTCAATAAGCATTGATACCACCGATGGTATGTTTGACGGTGTGATCAGGGTGATAGTGAAAAATAAATCCCAGCTGGACCTATTGCTGCACAAGCTTTCCAGGATCAAAGCCGTGAATAAGGCATCAAGGCTGGACAGATAGACCGGAGTAAGGTTTTTTAATAATATTTGTTTTGCAGTTACGTTATATTTACAGTAATTTTATGGCAGGTAATAAAAAGTCGTCATGAGAACATCACGCTTCATAAATCTGGTAATAGCTCTCTGGCTGATCTCTGCGGCGGCCGTTTCCCAGGGCTTGTCCGCCACCGGGAATGCCAGAGGTGCAGGACTTCTTTCGGGCAACCTGCCTGAAAACAGCCGTTTCGGACTGGAAATGGGAACTTCATTCACCTCATTTTCAAGTGGTGGGGGGATGACCGGCAGCTATATATCCCCGCTGTTCGAGTATGACCTGAATCCCTCATTTACAATTATAACCGGCGGTACAATTGCCTTTAACCGGTACAGCGACATGCCGCAGCCACTTGTTATGAACAACAATATGCCGCATGCTCATCAGCAGGGGCCTACTGACTATTCGATGTTCATGTCGGGAAGGTATATGGTTAACGACAACCTGGCTGTTACAGGTACTGTTTTCAGGGAAGAGGGTCAGCTTCCGCTCCTGATGATGATGAACCCGTCACTGGGAGGCTACGGTAGCCAGGGGATGATGAACCCGGCAATGGGAGAATACAGAAGCCATGGTATGGTTATGGGCCTGGAATACAAAATTACCGAGAACCTGCGGTTTGGTGCAGAGGTCGGTATGAACAGGACAAACAATCCTTACCACCTGTGGGCGCCATACTCAGATCCCTTCGGGAACAGGAGATACAATCGTACCAGAAATATGTTCTCACCCTTTTGAACCTGCCATAACACCTTATGTATGATATAATAGGTGATGTTCATGGAAATACGGAAGCTCTGAAGAAACTTCTGCAAAAACTGGGGTATTCCAAAAAATCCGGTTATTACAGTCACCCGGTCCGCAAAGCTGTTTTTACCGGCGATTTTGTCAACCGGGGCGGCAAAGTACGGCAGACTCTGAAGATAGTGAAGAGGATGACCGAAAACAGGACGGCCTTTGCAATTATGGGAAACCATGAGTACAATCTTATCTGCTATCATACCAAATCGACGGGAAGGGGATACCTCCGCAGGCACAATTCCGCATCACGAACTCTTTTTTCCCCTACCCACAAGGCTTTTTCCAGTTACCGGCAGGAGTGGGAGGAATACCTTGACTGGATGAAGCAGTTGCCACTGTTCCTCGAGTTCGAACATTTCAGGGTGGTCCATGCCTGTTGGGACAAACGTGTTATAAAGTTTGTAAGGAGAAACCTTCCGGGGAACCGGATGACCGAATCTTTCCTGCACAATTCTGCCAGGGAAGGCACCATAGAGCAGAATGTGGCAGAGGTCCTGTTGTCGGGTGTTGAAATACCTGCGGGAAGGCTGACAACCGTGATAAACCAGGCGGGGAAACCGGTGGAGAGTGTACGTATAAAATGGTGGATGGAGCCCGGGAAATACCGGCTGGGAAAGGTCGCCCTGGGTGATTACCAGATCCGGCCTAACCGCTTTATAAGCGGGAAAGAAGAAAAGGCTTTCATACCCTACCATGAAAACAGGAGGCCGCTTTTTATAGGGCATTACTGCCTCCGTGAGGAACCTGGAATCCAGTCCCCCAATATCTGCTGCGTCGATTATTGCTGTTACCGGAAAGGCAGGCTTGCAGCATACCGGTTTGACGGCGAGCTCAGTCTCAGGACCGAAAAGCTTGTTGCAGTATGATCTTTATTCTGGAAGGCCACATCGGCAGTTTCACGGCACAGTGTATGGCCGCCGGCATTATCAGGCCGGATAATTAACCAATGTGGAAGGAATCAGCGGCAGTGTTCGCTGAGCAGTTCTTCTGCCGGATAATATCCAAGTTCCAGGGCCATGCCAAGATCATTGCAGGCGCCTACCATGTATCTGACCTGGAGATGTGCTATACCTCTGCCGTACCAGGCAATGGCATTTTCAGGCTCCAGCTCGGTCACCCGGCCATAATCGTCTATCGCCCCGTAGTAGTCTCCTGTATTGTATCTTGAAGCGGCCCTGTTGAGATAGGCCGGCGCGTACTTTTCGTTGACCTCAATTGACCTGGTGAAGTCCTGGATAGCCCCCGGATCGTCACCGGTCATGGCCCTTGATATACCCCTGTTGTTAAATGCGATACTCAGCCGGGGATTTATCTCCAGTGCCAATGTGAATGCCTCTATTGCACCCTGGTAATCTCCAAATTCATGCCGGATATTACCTGCTTCCAGGATGATCCTGTCGGTCTGCCCGCCAGCCTTGAGGGGGATAGACAACAGCAGCGCCAGGGGAATAATTTTTATAAAGCAAACATAGCTCATTGTCTGCCGTTTATGTTTCTGCAGTTACATGGCTTCCGGGCCGGTCGTAAAATTAACTCTTTTTTGTCAAAGGTTTGCTATATTTAGCGCTACAAACAACCTGTTAACTATGGATAAATTACTTCGTTTTGCCGGTATGCTGATCTTTGCAGCACTGGTTACCGCTCCCGCTCTGAGTACTGCAGCCGGTATAGGCACTTCAGCCGAACCGGTCACCTCCACCGGTCAGCATCAGATACCCGATCCTGAATCACATTTCGGGTTTAAGCCCGGAGCCGACAGGATGCTGTTTACCTATGAAGAGATGATCGATTACATGAAAAAGCTGGAGGAGGCATCTCCCCTGGTAAAAATGGAACAGATAGGGTATACTGAGCTTGGGAGGCCCATGTATCTCTTGTTTGTATCCTCGGCTGAAAATATTGCGAATATTGACAGGCTTAAGGAGGTGAACCGCAGACTTGCGCTTGAACCTGATCTGTCTGATGCCGAGCGCAGGCAATTGCTTGGTGAAGGCAGGGTATTCTTTTTCATGACCCTCTCCATGCATTCCACCGAGGTTGCTCCCTCACAGGCAGCGCCACTTATCATACATGAGATGATTACATCAGATGATCCCTCGATGGAATTCATACTCGACAACACGGTTTATATGATCACTCCCTCGCATAACCCCGACGGGATGAACATGATAGTTGAGAATTACAAAAAATACAAGGGTACGAGATATGAGGGAAGCTCAATGCCCGGGGTCTATCATAAGTATGTGGGTCATAACATTAACAGGGATTTCATCACCCTGGCAATGAGTGAGAACGAGGCCGTTGCCAGGGCATACAGCACCGAATGGTTCCCGCAGCTAAGCGTAGAGAGGCACCAGATGGGATCCCGAGGCCCCAGGTATTACGTATCGCCGCCGCATGACCCGATAGCTGAAAATATTCTGCCAGGACTGTGGAACTGGAAACGCATCTTCGGATCAAGGGCGCTCACCGAGATGACAGAAGCGGGCCTGCAGGGTGTTTCTGTTAACTATATCTTCGACATGTACTGGCCCGGCAACACTTCAACCGGCCTCTGGAAAGGGATAATAGCAATGCTTTCTGAGGCGGCCAGTGTTGATATTGCCTCTCCCATATATATTGAACCTAATGAGCTTACGGTAAGCGGCAAGGGCCTTGCTGAATATGATATCAGCATAAACATGCCCGACCCCTGGCCCGGCGGGTGGTGGCACCTCAGCGACATAGTTGAGTATGAGAGGGTCAATACCCTGTCGTACATGCGCACGGCGGCAATTCACCGGGAGGAGATACTCAGGCACCGTAATGACATAACCAGAAGGGAAGTCCAAAGGGGCAGGAACGAGGCACCATATTACTATATCATGCCTCTCGACCAGCATGACAGGAGTGAGCTGGCCGACCTGGTCAACCTTTTCGATAAGCACGGGGTCAGCACTTATCGCCTGACGGCCGACCAGGTGATTGAAAACAGGCTGCACAAAGCCGGGGATATAGTTGTACCGCTTGCCCAGCCCTACCGCGCTTTCATAAAAGAGGTTATGGAGGCACAGCAATTTCCGGTCCGCCATTACACCACGGGAGGTGATATGATAAGACCATATGACATTACAAGCTGGTCGCTTCCGCTGCACAAAGGTGTTGAGGCGGTTGAGATCAATACAAGATATGAGATTCCTGTTACAGCGCTTGAGAGGGTGGATATCCCGTTTGGCTTTGCTGCCGAAAGGTCTGCCGGTTATACGGGGGTGTTGTTCACGGCAAACAACAACGAAAGCTTCAGGGCTGCATTTACCGCTGCCGGTATGGGCCTGAAGGTTGAAAGGCTGACTGATAGCTACACCGCTGGAGAGCGAGATTTTCCGGAGGGCAGCTTCTTTATTGCATCGCAGAGGGATATTGACAAGGTTCTTGAAAACCTGATGGTACAACCTGTTTACCTGACCGGCGCATTCGAAGGCAGCACAAAAGCCCTGAGAATGCCGCGGATCGCCCTTGTTGAAACATGGTTCCACGATATGGACGCGGGTTGGACCAGGTACCTGTTCGACACATATAATATTCCATACCGTGTACTGAGGCCTGATGATCTTAAGGAGGCAAATCTGAGACGGGACTTCGACCTTGTGATACTGCCCGACCAGTCACAGGCAGCCCTGATGGCCGGCAAGGGAGGCAGTCCCGGAAACTACACCATTACAAGATACCCGCCCGATTATGCCAAAGGAATGGAGCAGAAGGGGCTTAACAATATTTTGTCATTTGTCGATAACGGGGGCAAGGTGGTATCATGGGGACGGTCGACGGCAATCTTCATGGGCAACCTCAGCATTGAGGAGGAGAATGGCGAAAAACAGGAGTTCAGCCTGCCGGTATCTGACATCGGAAGCAGGCTTTCAGGTCAGGGACTTGATGTTACCGGATCGTTCCTTAGGGTAAGGCTCAGGCCGGATCACCCGCTCACATTGGGTATGCCTGAATACACGGGAGTGTTTCACCGCGGTAACCCCGTTTTTGCAACAAGTTTTCCCTATTTCGACATGGACAGGAGGGTGATAGCGTCATTCCCGAAAGAGAATATTCTGCTCAGCGGTTTTATAAGGAATGAGGACCTGCTTTCAGACCAGGTTGCAATGGTATGGGTCAAAAAGGGTGAGGGACAGATTGTGCTTTTCTCTTTCTGCCCCCAGTTCAGGGGCTCAACGCCCTCAACCTACAAGCTGCTGTTCAATTCACTACTGATCGATTAATAATCTGCCGGGATGGTGCCAGAAAGCGTCATCCCGGTTTGGCTTAATAAGCTTCAATCACCATTTTTTGCCAGTATTGTGCAGTTTAAGTTTTAAATCAAAAAAATGTTCCAATGATTATTTCGCGTTTCAGTGTATTCAAACCTGCAATCCTCCTGATTGCAGCCATGGTAATTACCCTGCTTATTGCCGCTTGCGGACAGCGACAGGCAACAGAACAGGTTGCTGACACCGGCGAACCGCAGACATGGGCAGAAAAGCTTGGTTTTGAGCCGGGCAAGAGGGTTATTATTTTTCATGCCGATGATATGGGCATGTGTGATGAAGCCAATGAAGCAACTTTTTACCTCCTTGAGCACGAATACATACAGAGCGCTGCTGCCATGGCGCCCTGTCCGGCCTACGAGGATGCCATTACCTGGGCCATTGAAAACCCGCAATACGATGTGGGCATTCACCTGACCCTGACAAGCGAGTGGCAAACTCACCGCTGGGGCCCGGTAGCCGACCCGTCAGAAGTTCCCGGACTGGTTGACCCCGAAGGATACATGTGGCGCAGTGTCCGTGAAGTGGTTGAAAATGCGACACCCGAAGAGGTTGAAAAAGAGCTCAGGGCCCAGATAGAATACACCCTGTCGCTGGGGTACCATCCCGACCATATGGATACCCATATGGGAACGGTCTATGCCACAAATGAGTTTACTGAGGTGTACCTGAGGCTGGCCGGGGAGTACAACATCCCTGCCATGGTGATCGATTTTTCCGATCCCGGGGTTGTGGAACAGTACCGGCAGGCAGGCTATCCAGTAACCGACAGGCTGCTTGATATGCTGGACAGCTACTCGCTTCCGAAACTTGACTATTTCTCATCCGTACCCGAAGCTGATACCTATGAAGAGGTGCGCGAACGGTTTTTTGAGCAGGTACGTTCGCTGCAGCCCGGGCTTACCGAGATCATATTCCACCCCCAGTTTGAAAGTGAATTCGGGAAGACAATCACCAATTCCTGGCAGCAGCGGGCATGGGAGGTGGATCTTTTTGCCGACCCCGTGGTATGGCAGTTTTTTGAAGATGAGGGACTGGTCTTTACCGACTGGAAAGAGGTGATGGAGAGGTTTGAGGCTGCAAGGTGATCAGCTTGTTACCGAACCGGAATAAACATGCGAAGTTGATGTGACATGATGAATTTTGAAGTATGACAGTTGATATAAACTGAACACTTAATTTGCGGATCATCTTTTAATGCCTATGGCTGCGAAAAGAACGCATACCGGTTATTTATCAGCAGCGGCCGCACTCACTGCCATTATCCTTTTATTTCTGGCGTTATGGGGAATGGTACCGTACCGGGCAGGTTTCTTTGTACTGCTGATATCAGCAGCCCTTTTTGTGATGAGCCACGACAAGCTGCGAGGCTTTTCATTTACTGCATGGGTCCTGGCCTGTGTAGGTTTTGCCCTTGCCTGGCCCCAATACCTGCATAGTTGGGGTGGTTTTGAACTCCCGCTGCTGATAGTGCCGCTTACACAGCTGATAATGTTCGGTATGGGTACCACCCTCAGCCTGAAAGATTTTTCGGGTATCCTCGTGGCTCCGTGGCCGGTCCTGCTGGGCGTAGTGCTGCAGTTCGGGGTCATGCCGGTCATAGGTTTTGTGGTGGCGTTATCATTAGGCTTTGAGGGTGAGCTGGCAGCCGGCATTGTACTTATCGGCTCGGTTTCAGGGGGAGTTGCATCAAACCTGATGGCATTCATTGCCGGGGCCAATGTAGCGTTATCGGTTACCATGACGGTTGTTTCTACTTTTGTAGCACCACTGATGACACCATTGCTCATGGGTCTTTTTGCCGGCAGGTTTATACCGATCGATACCCTGGCCATGATGATAGGGGTGGTAAATATTATCGTGATACCGGTTGTTGCCGGGCTGCTTGCACATGCGGTGCTTTACAGCAGAAGGCCGTGGGCTTTGTCCGCCGGCTATCTTTTATTGGTGGCGCTGGCTTCTGCCCTGGTTGCAGCCTCCTCTTTTGCAGCAGATCCAGGGATGTTCGGAGTTTTTGCGCCGTTGAGGAACGGACTTGTACTGGGGGGATCGCTCTTATCGGTTGTGGCGCTGTCAAAGATAATTGTAAGTGTATGGCTGGGCAGGCCCGGTACCTGGATCGACAAAGCGTTGCCGATGGTCTCGATGGCAGGGATTTGTGCAATACTTGCCATCATCATTGCACAGACCCACGACGTGCTTATGGAGGCAGGCCTCCTGCTGGTCCTTGCTGCTGTTATCCATAACCTCTCCGGATACGGGCTGGGTTACTGGGGGGCCAGGGGTTTCGGGTCATTGCTGGGCCGGCTGGGGTACATGGCAGGCTTAAGGGAAACCGGAGCTCCGCTTATCGATGAGGCCGATTGCCGCACAGTGGCCTTTGAGGTTGGCATGCAGAACGGGGGCATGGCAACGGGACTGGCCATGGATGTGTTGAAAAGCCATGTGGCTGCCCTTCCGCCGAACCTGTTTGGTACCTGGATGAACATATCGGGATCGGTGCTGGCAAACTGGTGGAAAAGAAAACAGGTAAAGAGTTCACAAAAACCATAAGATATTATTTGCCCTGAATTTATGCAAAATCTTACCGGAGAGTGGGACCGATAATTTTATTATATTGCCGGTATATAATAATTCAGGATTATAACCTGCCGGCAAATACATAATATTATGGAAGAGCTGTTTAACCGTATTGCACTCTGCATAGAATCCGGTAAGATCAACAAAACATCTCCCTACCCGCCTGACATGAAGGGAGAGGATGGCGCTGATGAGCTAACGGCCAGGGCTCTTGAGCAGGGTGCCACTGCAGAGGAGATACTTACCAACTCGCTTATTGTCGGGATGGGGAAGGTCGGGGTTAAATTCCGTGAAAACAAAGTATTTGTACCCCAGGTGCTGATGTCGGCAAAGGCGATGAGCGCAGCCATGGCACATTTAAAGCCCCTGTTCACCAGCGGTGCAGCAAAGAGAAAGGGTACGTTCATAATCGGTACTGTTCAGGGAGACCTTCATGATATAGGCAAGAACCTTGTGGCTATGATGGTTGAAGGCAATGGCTATGAAGTGATTGATCTTGGAGTGGATGTAAGTGCGGACAAATTTATCACGGAGGCTGAGAAATACCCGGATGCTGTTATCGGCCTGTCGGCCCTTCTTACTACGACCATGGTCAATATGGAAAATATAGTGAAAGCTATAAAGGAGAAAAATCCCGAAACCAAAGTTTGTGTTGGTGGTGCCCCTGTAACGGCGGACTTCTGCTGGAAAATTAATGCAGACCTTTACAGTCCGGATCCGCAGGGACTTGTTGAGTACCTGGACAGGCTTGCATCGTGAACTAATCCTTAACTAATTCTGAATTGGTGGATTGGAATTGTTATTTAATCTGGGATTTAAAAGAATATTATGGATCATAAACAATCAGGATTAATGTTTATTAAAAAGGCATTTAACCGTGAGACTGTGGAACGTATCCCCTGGGTGCCATTTTCAGGGGTGCATGCCGCAAAACTGACCGGAATTGGTGCAGAGGAGTATCTGAAATCTGCAGACCATTTATTCAACGGCGTATCAAAAGCAGTTGAGCTCTATAAACCTGATGGCATACCGGT